>JBGSNS010000040.1:0-13437 GCA_041739515.1 Bdellovibrionota bacterium | reverse complement strand
TGGGCTTCGGTCGGACGATACCCGCACAGATTAGGAGTTGGTGGGGCTGAGTTGAGAGGTAGACCAATCGATAGTGCCGCTAGAATCCGTTCTTCTAGCGGGAGAAAGATCTCTTCGATTATCCGTTGTGTACGCGCAATTTGGTCTAGATTTTTGCCGTTCGCCTCCAGTCGCTGAGCAAATGTTAGAGTCAACTGAGGCGCCTTCGTAAACGCGGTCGAAAGCCACAGTCTTTCAACGATCGGAAGGCCTCCAGGATCTGAGAGGTTGTCGCCTACCATCCCACGACAGTAACTTTCCCAGACATGAGTCATATACAGATTAACTGCAGTGATGATTTGTTGGCAGTTTCCTAACTTTGCAAATCTTTCGTTGTCTGTGACGAGAGATGTCAGTGCGCTGGTAAGCCGGGTTCCGATTCCGTTGGCGAGTGGTCGAGGTAAGACAAGTTCCTTAATGGAAACGTCTTTCCCAGCATCCTGGCTAACGGCGTTAGTATCGGCACGAGAACGGGCGATGGATGTTTGAATCGCGATCATGTTCAAAAACATAACATGCAATGGCGTGTGACAACGGGTTGTTATGTTTGGAAATGGTTAGAATTAGATTAGTAAACTATTAGCGTTCTCAAAGAGTAAGTTAATCGACGCAGAGTGACTAGTGAGAGGCCCCGAGGTTATTCATCCTCGCAATTTTCATCAAACTCCTTCTTCGCAACTCGAAACAAAATTAGTCGTTGATCTGAGGAATCTTTTATCCCATCCGTGCTACCGCTCAACGCTCGAAGTGCCGGGGCTGATCCGGAATCATAAGAAAACGTCGTCGCGATCGGAAGCGATTTTAAGTACTCGAACTGAATTGTGCGCCTCGGACAGGTAAGTAAAATTGAATGTTCGATTCCTGTGCCGGTAAGTGCTTTGTCATCGTTCCACTCACATGACCATACTGTGAGTCCGTCATCGTCGCCGCCATCGCCACTCCAGGCACAAACTTTGGCGGTATGATTTGATCGAAGCTCAAGCGCGCCACCGTAATCAGCCTCAAGTTTCATGGCATAATACCCCGGCAAGGCCGAGGAGGTGCACGATGCGCTAGCCAGAGATGACAGTAAGACTATGACTGAACGAACGCGCATCGGGCGAGGCTATGCCTATGTTTGTTGGCAAGCAACAGACGGAACAAATTTGGACACCCAAGAAGTTCGACTCGCGTGGTCTGAATCAAATCAGTGAGTTAGGAGGCCTCGAAGTTTGGGTGTCCAGTAATCGGCAGTAACGCCGGGCTTCCCGGATTGGTGGAAAGCGTTCCTAAGTTATTTTTATTGACCTCGAAATAAAGTGTTGACGCGTGCCGTATAGATCCATAAAGTGGGGGATAGTGGGAGAAAGTGGCACACATAGGGCGGCCCCAGGATTAACCGGTTTTAGATATAAATTTCATGGTTTTGGCGGAAGACACGAAGCCTGGACGAAGAGCGAATGTGAAAGCCGATGCCACGAACCCGAGAACTGAAAAATCAGGATTCGGATCATTTCGTGGCAATTTCTCCCACACATTAGACGACAAGGGTCGCATCAGCCTGCCAGTTGATTTTCGCAGGGTGGTTGAAGAGGCCGCGGCACCAAGCGGCGGTTCACCAAGCGTAGTACTTACCAATTATATCTCTGAAGGCTCCCGTTGTTTGGAAGGGTTTACCGTTCAATCGTGGGAAGCATTTGAAAATAAACTGCGCGAGAAATCTCGGTTCAGCGCGAAGCTTCAAAAACTCGAGAATTTTTATTTAAGCCGCTCAGCGGAATGCCCGCTCGATTCTACTGGGCGAATCTTAGTGCCGAGTCACCTTAGATCTTACGCAGGACTGACAAAGGACGTCACGTTCACTAGCTCAACCCACGGCTTTCGGATGTGGGACTCGCGAGTTTGGAGCGACATCTTCAACGAAGCTGAGAAAGCCTTGTTGGAAAATCCGGATCTGTTTTCGGATGTCGACCTATGAGCGCAAACGAACAGCTCATATCGATTCATCAATCGGTGCTACTAGCGGAATCTATCGAAGCGCTCAATGTCTCGCAGCACGGCGGCGTATACCTTGATTGTACTCTTGGTGGCGGCGGTCATGCTGAGGCTATCCTTCAATCTCATCCTTCCGCTGTGTTGTTCGCTTTGGATCGTGATGCATCAGCGATCGAACGTTCAAAGGGAAAACTCGCCGGATTTGGCGACCGATTCGAGGTAGCTCAAGGTTCGTTTGCAGATCTACTTCACTTGTATTCTCCCAAACGATTCGACGGAATTCTCGCCGATCTTGGTACCTCGATGGACCAGTTAAAGGGCGTGCGCGGGTTTTCGTTTAATGACGATGCTCCGCTTGATATGCGAATGGATCAGTCTCAGCCGCTGTCGGCAAATGAAGTAGTGAATACATACGACGAGAAAGCGCTAAAGAAAGTGCTGCAGGTTGGTGGATGTGGCTCAGAGGCGGGGACAGTCGCTCGCGCTATCGTTCGCGCACGTCCAATCGTAACAGCAAAAGCTTTGGCGGAGATTATTTCAGAGACTGTGCCACCCTGGAAGCGACACGAGTCAACTCATCCAGCAACGGTTCCGTTTCAGGCCATTCGAATCGAGGTCAATGACGAGTTATCGCAAATTAAGGCGTTGCTTGATGCGGTGCCGAGTTTGATAAATTCCGGCGGTCGTTGCGCTATTATTACGTTTCACTCTCTTGAGGATCGGATTGTAACCAACACGATGCGACGTTGGGAGAGTGGTGGCGAGCGATCCAGTCTGTCCCGGATCGCTCCTCAAGAGCCGAGCCTTGGACGTCTTTTGAGCAAAAAGCCGGTGGTTGCCGGAGACGCCGAACTTTCTCGAAATCCAGCGGCGCGTTCAGCACGCTTAAGAGCTTTTGAATTTAACGCGGAGGTTGCATGTCAGCAGTACTAGGCTATCAACAGGTTTATATCCGCTCCAAACGTTCGGTCATCGTATCAACAAGGATGCAGGTAGTTTTAGTTCTCGCATTGATCTCAGTACTAGGTATTAAGGTGTGGAGTCAGGCCATGATAACTGACTTAGGTTACCGCATCGGGCAAGCGCGTATTCGTGCTCGCGATTTAGAGGGAACGATGCGCGAACTTAGCCTGGCACGCTCAGTTTTGATGCGTCCTAGTACGCTGCAAGCGGAAGCTAAGTCCCGTCTTGGTCTCGGACAGCTCGCTCCGAATCAGGCGCTAAAAATCTCTCGTTCGAAATCTACCGTACGCAACGGTAGTGTGGAGGCAAGCCTCTAATGACCGGCGCTCAGCTTGAACTAGCTCTTCAGGTCGGAAAGCGACGACCAATTAAACGCCGCAGGGTCGGAGATCTGCGTTTCGTGCTCTTGATGGTGGTTGCATCTTTCTGGTGCGTTGGCTTAGCTGCGCGGTTGTATCTGTTGCAGATTTCCGACTCTACATCGTGGCGTGATTGGGCCTCTAGACAACATACAGCTAATCTTGAGACAGCTACGCCGCGTGGTGAGATTTTAGATCGTTCGGGGCGACCATTTGCGGTCTCTGTCCCGGCAGGTTCATTGTTCGCTAAACCGAAGCAAATTAAAAATCCAGCTTCCGTGGCTCGGGTCTTGGCTAAGGAGCTTGGAATTTCAGAGCGCAATCTTTTAAAAACATTGCAAGAACAGAAATCTTTTGTGTGGGTTGGACGACAACTTCCTCGTGCCACCGTAGATCGAGTTTTGACTTTAGGGCTTCCTGGTATCGGTTCCTTGAACGAATCGAAACGAGTCTATCCGTTCAAAGAGGCTGCAAGTTCGTTGATTGGAAAAACAAGTATAGATGGCGCGGGCCTGTCAGGTCTTGAATTACAATTCGATAAATCATTGCGCGGCCGCACAGGAGCCACGTCAGTTCGCAAAGATGCGCTGGGAAATATGATCGATGTCTCTGATGCCTCGAATGCCTCAGATTTGAAGGCGAGTGGCGTTCTAAGACTGACTCTCGACGCTGCGTTGCAAACGATCGTTGATGAGGAACTCGAACGTGGCCGGTGGGAAGCTAAAGCCAAGGGGGCGATCGCGTTATTGATCGACGCTACAACTGGGGATGTATTGGCACTCAGCCAAGCGCCTACGATTAATATTAACAACGCAGTACTCGACTCAAAAGGACTTTCGAATAGAGCTGTTGAAGCGGTGTTTGAACCCGGCTCTATGATCAAGCCATTAATCGCTGGGCTTGCTATGGATCGTGGGCTCGCATCTGTAAACGAAATGATCGACTGTGAGAACGGGAAATTCACGGTCGGAAATAAAACCATCAAGGATGTTCATCCAAGTAAAGTGATCTCGTTGCGCGACGTAATTATCCGCTCATCCAATATCGGTATCGCTAAGATCGGAATGCGTATGGGGCCTGAACGTTTGTACGATGGCTTAAGAATGCTCGGATTCGGGTCGGATACTCGGCTTGGATTGCCCGGAGAATCGAACGGAATCTTACGTCCGGTAAACAAGTGGGCTCGCGTCGACATTGCCACTCATTCGTTCGGCCAAGGGGTTGCAGTAACTGTTCCACAGCTCGCCCGTGCGATGGCCGCAGTGGTCAACGGTGGAATGTTGCCACGCCTAAGAGTTGTCCAAGGGGACAGTGAGGGCGAAGGCATTAGAGTTTTCTCGCAAAAGACAGCTGCCTCAATAGCTGAGATGATGCAAGCGGTTGTAGACGATGAGCACGGAACGGGCGGGAAGGCTGCGATTGCTGGAGTAGCAATCGGAGGCAAGACTGGGACTGCCCAAAAGGCGCGGGAAGATGGGCGCGGATATGCCGAAGGAAAATACGTTTCCGGATTCGCTGGATTTGCTGACGGTACGTCGTTAGGTCTTAACCAGAAGTTGGCGCTTATGATCGCCGTAGATGAGCCGGGAGGAGCGATTTACGGAGGAGTTGTAGCTGCCCCGATTTTTAGAAGAATAATGCAGCGAGTTCTTCATCACCTAACGACCGATCAGCATCTATCGAATCCAGACAAATCTCCGCTCGTGCCAGTTGTTGCTTCGCGAGATAAACGCTCATTCCCCAAGCCGATTGAGTTTTACAAGGCGATCGCGAATCAGCTTGGATAGTTCTCTGTGTAGAACTAGATCTGTGTAGAACTAGACTTGTGCAGATTTAGAAAAGGCCATCAATCGAAAGATACCGTTCGCCGGTATCGTAACAGAAACCAACGACTCTTGAGCCAGCGGGCATATCGACGGTCGCCTTAGCGATCGCAGCAAGCGTGGCACCGCTGGAAATTCCTACAAAAATTCCTTCCTCGCGCGGGCAACGTTTGGCGTACTCGAACGCCTGCTCCTCCGTGACAGTCACAGTCCCATCCAAAACTTCGCGATTAACGACACTTGCTATAAAGCCCGGAGAGATTCCTTGAATCTTATGCGGGGTATGTGTCCCGCCGGAAAGAAGAGCGGATTTCTCTGGCTCTACCGCCAATACTTTTAGATTTTTGAACTTTGCCTTTAGGATCTCCGCGCATCCGGTAATGTGACCGCCGGTACCGACACCCGTAATTAGGTAGTCAAAGCCAGTGGGAAAATCAGCCAGTAGTTCCTGGCCAGTTGTTCTGCGATGAATATCTGGATTCGCTGGATTATCGAACTGCGCTGGCATCCATGAAGGTGCGTGCGTTTTGAGTAGTTCCTCAGCACGCGAGATCGAGCCTTTCATGCCTTGCTCCTTCGGAGTCAAATCCAACGTCGCTCCATAAGCGGCCATGATTTTACGTCGCTCTATCGACATCGACTCAGGCATTACCAGCACTAGCTTGTAGCCTTTAACGGCCGCTACCATCGCTAGACCGATGCCGGTATTGCCGGAGGTAGGCTCAACGATGGTCATTCCAGGTTTTAGTCGGCCACTTTTTTCAGCATCCTCGACCATCGCTGCCGCAATTCGATCTTTGATGCTCGCACCAGGATTAGCTCGCTCAAGTTTTAACCACACTTCAACGTCTGGCCTGAACAACCGGTTGATGCGCACGACTGGAGTGTTGCCGATGGTGGCTAAGATTGATTCGAATTTCATACGACTGCGATACTAGGAATTTGGGCGCTGATGGACAAGCTCAGTACTTTTGACGGCCGAACAGCTCTTTAAAAGCAGAAATTGATGCGTTGTAACTATTCGAGTTTTCTTCGCGGATTTGTTTAATGCGTTCAGCTCCAGCTTTTTCTACGGATTTTATCTGCTTATCGATGCAATTTTGAGCGTATGCGTTTACTGCCGCCACGTGATCCGCGTCGTTATTAAATTGACTACGAAGAATCGCGAGTTCGCCGCGATCTAGAAGAATCCCACTACACTCCCAGCACTGATCAATCTGGACTTTGTTTTCGATATCTGAGTACTGCTTAACTAAAACTGAATCGCTACATCGAGGACATTTACGAATAGTTTCAGTGGGGGATGAGTGTCCGGTTGATGAGACTTTAAGCAACGATGTCGGATCAAATTCCTTACCGTTGTCGAATTTACGAAGCTCTCCGTCATCGAACCAAATTCCGCCGCATCCGCGGTCGCACACGTCAATTTTGATATCACCAGCCGTGATCTCGTTCATCTCTGCTAGGCACGCGGGGCATTTCATATTCTAAATCCTCGAAATTATTGCGGTACAATTAGAGTAGTTTCTTAAGCAATGCTTTGACGCCGAATTTAACTTTCGCATCCGCCACGGACTTTAAAACTGATTCTTCGTACGCCACGAGTTTCTCTTTTCGCGCGCTATTGTCGGCGTCGAGGTTGCGAATATGCTCGAGCTCGCCCACATCGAGCCACACACCGGAACATTGTGGGCAACTGTCGAGTTCAAAACGGGTTTCTGGATTAACAACCACTCGCGATAAAGTTGGAGATGAGCCGGTCTCCGAACATTTTGGGCAGTGTCGGGCCTTGCTGCGATCGATAACGACATTCGGTGATTTTTGCATCCTGAGCAGCTCTGCTGGAAACGGCTCTGTGTCTTGGTCGCACTTCTCAAATTCATCGCTATCAAACCAGATACCGGAACACCCATCGCAACAGATATCTACGGTGATGGCACCAGCGTTAAATTCTTGAAGTTCATTATTGCAAACTGGGCATTTCATGTGCGCTCCGAAGGAAAGGATTAACCTTTAAATACATCGGACGATCTCACATTCTGGATTAGGGGAGAATTGTCTAAATCCCTTTAAGTAATCGCTCGATTTCAGAAACCAGTGTTGCTGGTTTACACGGTTTGGTAAGAACTAGATTACATCCAGCATCAAGTGCCTCTTGGTGTATGTCGGGGTCATCAAGGGCTGTGAATGCGACTATAGGCGCGTTTAAGCCTGAGGCGCGCATTTGGCGGACGGTCTCTTGCCCGTTCATCTGAGGCATCATTAGGTCGACTAGAACGATATCGGGGGTTTTGGTTTTGAGGCTCGCAAGCGCTGAAATCCCGTCTGTATAGCGAGCAACCTCGAACCCCTTTTCTTCGAACAGGAAATCGACGATGTCCAGCGCCGTCACGTCATCATCAATAATAAGGATGTTCTTCAAGTTTTCCATAAGTTAACGGTGGTCACAGCAAATCAGGCTAGAAGCGGAGGTTATCCGACGGTCTTGGTGAAAGATGCAACGGAGAAAAGAAACGCTTCTATAATAGTGGGTTTACAGCGATTTGGGAGTTGTAACACGGTTCTATAGCTTAGCTCAGCCATTTTGTTAGAAAGGGTCTTCTAGTCCCGAAAAATAGCCGATAAGGCATAGAGTATTGGTGAGGAATAACGGTTTTGTTCGCACTCGAAATTCAATCCGGCAATCAAGAAGCAGCGATGCTGATTCGTCGTCCGCGCGTGCTTTTGGGCCCCGATGAGCGATCACACGTTGTATTGCCGGCAGATTCGAAGGACGAGGTAGAAATTATTAGATCGCTTGGGCGATCGTTTTCACTGCTTCGCAAAGGCTCCGCAGGACTTCAAAAAACGGAATTTCGTGGATCGTGTAACGTAGAACTTTCCGGCTTGTCACTTCGCATAATCGCGCTCGATCTAGATCTATTAGTGCTTCAAGACGAGCCGCTCGATCGCGCTGGAATTAGACTAATGCGCCGCGCCGCAGCCCTACCTAAGCAGCAAACTTATCCGGCTCTAATGGTGCGCCAAGAAGGTACGCAGTCTTTGATGTTGTCGATGCCTCCGCAGTATTCAGTCGTCGCAGGACGAGGCAAACAGTGCGATGTGCGACTCGATGCGCCGGATGTTTCCGCTGCGCATGTGAGATTAACGTTTGATAGCGGGAAATTTTGGGCGGAAGATCTAGGCAGTACTAACGGCACCTTCATCGGAAGTCAGCAGGTGTCTGGACGAATTCCGCTAAATAGCGGAGCGGATCTCCGGCTTGGTCGCTCCACACTCATCCGTTTGATCGCTGACGGGGCTGGAGAACAGGGTCCGATAAAATCCGCAGCTTTCAAGAGTGATGGAGTAGCCCATTCCTCACCGCTGCCGTGCATAGTGTCGAATAGTAAATCAGCCCGCCCCGCTCGGATCACAGTAACTAAAGGGGTCGCTGTTACGATCGGGCGCGATCCATCGTGCGATATGTGGATCGGTGCACCGCACGTTTCTAGACGCCAGTGCTCGATTCTCCTCGGACTTGATGGACGTTTAACGATCACCGATTCGAGTTCGAACGGCACTACGGTGAACGGCGAGACGTTAAAGAGCGGAGAAAATCGAGTTTTTGCCGTGGGACCGGCTCATTTGGATTTAGGAGGGGATATCCGAATCGGATTTTGCTTAACTGACGCCAATTTAAAGGAATTCGACCTGGAAAAGGGTGCGTTTTCAAAGAAACGAAGGTTATCTGGGTCGTCTTCTAGTGATTTTGGTGGGTTAGGCAATTTTAGGTGGTTACGGGATTTTATTTCTGGATACGTTGCAGCCCTTCGGGGTCATAATACTGTTTTGCGGGGGGCCGTCTGGGCCGCCACCGGGGTTTTGATAGCGGTGGTTATAATCATGGGTCATCTTTTGCTCGAATCCTTTCGATAATGGATTGGGGTGATCAATTAACAGCCTAGTGTCTCTTTAGAGGAGAACTGGTGAGTGAAACGGGAAGTTACTTAGGAAGGAATTAGACATGGATAGTTTAGATTTAACGTTTGTGCGCTGCCCCTCGTGTCGCAGCTTAGTCCCAGCGATTTCAACTCGTTGCAGGATGTGTGGAGCAAGCCTTGAGGCGACCGCGAGCGCGGACTCGATATCAAGTACCGCAGACAAGTCAACCTCAGGCGCAGCGTCAACTTCAGGTAGTTCCTCAGAAGCGATGATCGCAAAAGGCGAGAGCACCAAGGGAACTAGCGATCGTTCAGGTGTGATTAAATTTGATGATCCTAAGCAGACCACTGAAGATGAGGATTCGGCTGAGGCTGTAACCGGCGAAGATCCACTCAGCGCTTACGTTGAGGAACTATCGACCGGGTCGACATCAACAGACGATGACGACTCTTCGGCAGCGAGCAGTTCTACAAGCTCTTCGTCTCCAAGTTCTGCAGATAATGAGTCAACAACTCCCGTTGCTGTTGGAAGCGCTGCGCTTGAGAGTCAGTCAAGTGGCGCTACCACGACAATGGCAGGATCTGCGGGGGCAGGATCTACAGGCTCACGGGACGTAGATGATTCGTCAACGGGCAGTCGCGGCTCCAGAGGTGACTCTGGAAAGGGAGATCGTTCAAGACAGCCGTTTGAGGCCCGCAGAAATAGTTCGGAGCGTCGTTATCAGCAGCCAACGGCGCAGGGATCCGGTTCGCAACATGGCAGCAGAGAACAATCAAACAATAATAATCGACGGACAGATATGAAAGGCAGTGAGTCATCAAGAGGGGAATCATCAAGAGGCGCAGATCTACGAGGGAATGATTCCCGACGGTCTGATGTTCGTGGTTCACAGACATCATCCGGGGTGGCATCATCTGGCAGCGCAGCCTTGGCACGAACTCCGTCGGTTGTGGCAACCCCTGGCGTTGTTGTTCGCCCACGCGAGACTCAGGTTTTTGGGTCTGGTCGACTAGTCGGATGGTTGGTCAGTTACGCCGATACCCGGGGAGCGAGCCTTGAGCTTCGCGAAGGGAAGTTTTTCGTGACCGCTAAGAGCATTAAGGAAAACGATTTAGTACTCGATGATCGCTCCGTATCAACGCCGCACGCATTAATAGGCTGTGGTCTCGATGGTGCGCTCACGGTTCAGGATCTAATGAGCGAGAGGGGAGTGTTTGTTCGCCGCCGAGGCTCAAATCAATACCGCCAAGAAGAGGAAGCGATCCCAGTAGAACATGGTGACTGGCTTCGATTCGGTGATCTGGAGTTTCTAGTCGTATTAATCCCTGCTGGGATGGAATAACTCCTCATCCAAATGCCTTCCCCGTGATGTGTACCGTGGGCAGGCTGTCGGTAAAGCTTTCGTTGCGCCTTTTTTGCTAGGTAATGGCTGGTGCAACCCGTGGTTTTTCGGCATGAAATGATGGTGGGTTTTTACAATGCTTAGCTATCTATCGTCTTTTCCTAAAGCTTCTTCGGGATCCTCGCTTCCGATAATGCGACATGCGCGAGCGTTCGTAGTTTCGGTTTGCTGTCCGCTGATCTTTGCTGCGTTTCTGTTAGGGTGCAACGAGGTTCCGGTCGCACAAGATCTTAATCAAGCGCAGGCACACGCCGTGATCGCTGCGTTAGCGGATTCCGGAATCGAATCGACCGCGCAGCGTGGAAAAGGATCAAAGGGAACGTACGCAGTTGAGCTTAGCTCCAACGACTATGCCCGTGCGATCCAGGTCCTTAGGGACGCCGGGCTTCCGGGGGAGGTCCGTCCGAGTGTCGCTGAGCTTTTGTCGTCAGATAGCTTGCTTCCACCGGGACGAGAGATTGAGATGTTAAAGATCGATCGCGCCGTGGCGGGCGAGATCGAAGAGCTTCTCGTTTCACATCCGTCCGTTGTTAGTGCACGCGCTGTCGTTCGAAGTGCCTCGTTGATAGATAACAATCTGCCCCCATCTGTTTCATTAGTGGTAACGGTTCGGGAGGCAATCGCAGAGGACCAACTAAAAGAGCTCGTTCGTCAAATCGCTTCGGGTGTCACGGCCGAGAACATATCGATCGTTTTAGAGAACGCGCGACCGAAAACAACCACCAAAGCTAATGAGGCGCCGCGTCTTGTCGCGTTTTTGTTCTTCTGGAAAGTTCCTCAATCCGAAATATTCGGATTGAACATGGCGGTATTCGGAATGGTACTCGTGATCGGAATTATCGCCGCTGGTCTCGGATTTGCGTCTGGTACCGCTAGAGCAGGAAATTCCAACGGTGGCCAACCGTATTCTCCGGGAGATCTTTCTCGATCCGCGCTCCCCGGTGGACCGTCGGTGACAAGCTCCAGGCTTAGGCTCTCCGAGATGCGTGACGATAGCGGTGCGGCAGAGGACTCGACCTCATGAAGCGGTTCTCAGCTCTAAGTGGAGAGATGCGAGCGTTGGTAGCTGTGGCGGTGCTGTGCGACGGTGCGGATGCGCCTGATATTCTTTCTCTAGATCGGAAATTAGGGAATGAATTAGCGGAGGCTTCCCAAGAGCTTCTCGCTTTTGATCCGGATATCCGCCTTGCAATCGTGTCGACTGAACTGCGAGACGCGTTGGCTGGGTTGGTTAGTTAAGCGGGTAATGAAACGTGGCGAGAGCAGCAGCGAAAGTTATTCCGTGGGATCCCAACAAATTGGGCGGCGTGGATCCGCGCACGGTGGAATGGTCGAAGGGATTTCTACGCTGCCAACCACTTAAATGGTTTCCAGATTTAGATCGTGACTGGCGCACATTCTGCCTCGCGTTGGGATGGGAATCGTCGATTACTAAGCTTGAACCATCGTTATCGATTCCAACTTTCGCGCAGGAGCGGTTTTTTGCGTCCTGTCAGGGGGAGCCGATGGCAGTAGTGCTTGAGAAGCACGGCGCGGCTCAGTTGGGAGAGATGTTTCTGCAAAGCCCACAGCCGCAGATTCGCTCGCTTGGTCTCGGATATTTGGGGCGAAGATTACTTGCGCGGATGTCGAAAAGTTGGGTTGGAGGAGAGCCCCTGAGTCTGCTTGTGGATACTGAGCTAACCGCGCTCGATTCTTTTTTTTCAGCATCGATTAATTTTACGATGCGTGTAAACGCGCGGACTGTAGACGGAGCGTTTTTGCTTGGCCCTCGTATGGTGGGATTGCTCGATGGCCTATGGCGCAGGCAGTTGCGAGCCGGCACCCAGACAGATCTTAGCGCCGGGCCGTTACAGTTGCTCGCTGGCGAGCTACGAATGATTCCGCTTGAGCTTCCAAACGCGTTGCAACCCGGTAACGTGATTACCCTCGGCAAAGCTGCCAGCGATCCTTTCTATATCGCGCGACGTTCCGGTAGCAGAGTTCCCGTTTCGTTGTACTCTGGACCGGACGGAAATTTCGTTGTGCGCGCCGCTGGAACGCAAGAACCAGCAACCACGCTTGGGAATCAGCACGCGCGAGTCTCGTTTGTGTTCGGTGAGCTCGATATCGATCCGTTTGCGATAGCGGAGTTGCATCAAGTCGGCGCGTATCTAGAAACGACGCTGCCCTTATCACCCGAGGTGACAATTTTGGTTTCCGGTGAGCATGCAGGGCGGGCTCTGCTGGGGGTGAGTGGTGTTGATCGGGCCCTGGTGGCGACTGTGTTGTAGAGGGAGTGAGGACCATTCCTATTTTCTCACGCCAGAAAATAAACGGACAATAATTTATAAAGCGGTGTATAAGCGAAAGGTAGGGAATTGGGAGCATCAGTCGAAGTCTCCAATTTTTTGCGTCGTTGTTTCGATCTGGGAATGTAACATGATTCGTGGAAGCGATATTTACGTCATGCGTCCGACTCTTCTAATATTTACACAGGACCCCTTGAAGAACACGGAGCCAAATCAACGGGTTATCTACTGAGTTCTCCGCGAGCTCCAGTGTAAAAACATCCCGCCCTGTGGCGCATCTTTGTTCGTCGTACACACTTTCTGTTACAGATTCTTCGATCTCGGTAGGAACTAGTCTTTACCGCTAATTTTAAAAGGAAATCATCATGTTAAACTGGGCACTAACATTCCTAGTCGTAGCTATAATAGCCGGAGTTCTTGGGTTTGGAGGAATTGCCGGAACTGCTGCTTATTTTGCAAAAGTCTTGTTCGTCGTCTTTGTCGTACTGTTCTTACTCTCAATCATAGTTCCAAAACTTCGACCTCGAATATAGACAACCCGATCATAGGAAAAGGGGACGAGCAACTTTTGGATCCTTCCGTCCTTCTGTATTTCCTCCGTGTCCACCGCGTCCCCCGTGTTAAAAAAGACTTACTATCGGATTGCACACCTTTTGGATTTA
>JBGSNS010000022.1:0-17859 GCA_041739515.1 Bdellovibrionota bacterium | reverse complement strand
CGCGGAGGTAAATCCGAAGATCTCCGCGTTCTCCGCGAGCTCCAGTGTAGAATATTACAGCCCTACGTCGCACCGATTGATCGGCTCATGCGGGCGCTATACCGACTCAAATTTCGTGGGGATCACTCAGGGATCGTCCCGAATTATCCCACGGATCGTGCCTGTTGTTATGATTGTGATGCGATCGAAACCTTACTTCGCCAGCGTCAACGCATCTTCGACAAGCTTCTTCTGCTCTGTCGCATGATACTTAGCGGAGCCGGTAGCTGGTGAGGCCGCCGCTCTGCGTCCCGCATAGTGCGTGGTTATTCCAAGCTTCAGCATAGCGTTCTGGATATATCGGAATGCGCCCATATTTTCCGGCTCCTCTTGGGCCCAAATAAATTTTCGCTTACCGATCAATTCCATAAGTTCGTCACTAGAAAGTGGGTAGAGCTGCTCAACGCGCACAACATCGATCGCTGCACCGCTATCCTTAATCGCTGCAAGGATATCGTATGAAACTTTTCCGGAGCATCCGATCACAGCACTAGCTGTCTTGTCAGATTTCTCAATAATCAGCGGTTTCCATCCAGCGCCTTTGCCGGTCAAGTCTGATATCGCGCACATCGCCTGTGGAGCACGCAACAGGCTCTTCGGGCTCATCACCACTAACGGACGTCGCGACGGGTTGGTTCCCTGCATACGCATTAAGTGAAAAATCTGAGATGCATTAGTCGGATTGCAGACCATCATATTGTTTTGCGCACACAACTGAAGGAATCGCTCCAATCGAGCACTAGAGTGTTCAGGACCCTGACCCTCAAAGCCGTGCGGAAGAAGGAGCGTAAGGCCCGAGTTCTGACCCCACTTCATTTCACTGGCAGCAAGGAACTGATCGATAATGACTTGAGCCCCATTTGCGAAATCTCCGAACTGAGCTTCCCAAATAACAAGCGTTTTCGGCGCAGTTGCTGCGTATCCGAATTCAAACCCCATCACAGCGGTCTCGGAGAGAATCGAATTCATGATATCGAAACGTGGGCCGCTCTCCGGATTCGAAAGCGGCGACAGTACTGCGTAATGCTGGGCTGTTGCATTATCACTTAACAATAGATGTCGATGACTAAACGTTCCCCGTCCACTATCTTGACCGCTCAGGCGAACGCTGAAGCCGTCTTTTAATAGAGTACCGAAAGCCAGCGCCTCCGCTAACCCCCACTCGATCGTGTCTCCGGCTAATCCTTCGTTTCGTTTCTCTAGGATTTTCTTAAGCTTAGGATGGATGGTGAATCCGTCCGGGACAGAGACCAATAATTTAGAGATTTCAAGCAGCTCGCTATCCTTTACAGCCCGGACCGTGTGCTTAGAAGTTTTATCCTTTGACGGAACCTCAGCGGCTGATTTATTTGTTGCTTTTTGCTCCGCTTCTCCGAACCGCTGCTTAAACTCAGCGATTGGCGTCGCAGCGGACTCCTCGGTGAGAACTCCTTCTGAAATCAACTTCTCTGCGTAGAGATTCATCACGCTTTTCTTAGCTTGAATCTCTTTGTACATCAGCGGTTGAGTAAACGTCGGATCATCACCCTCGTTATGGCCGTACTTTCGGTAACAATACATGTCGATGACTACGTCTCTCTGAAACTTCATTCGATACTCAAGTGCAAGAGCGGCTACCCAACAACACGCCTCTGGGTCATCCCCGTTTACGTGAAAGATCGGCGCTTCAACCGCCTTAGCCATATCGGTGCAGTAGACCGAAGAGCGGGCCTCTGATGCTCGGGCGGTAAATCCGATCTGATTATTAATTACGATATTGATCGTCCCTCCGGTCGCATAGGTCGGAACTGCCGAAAGTGCGAGCGTCTCAAACACGCAACCTTGTCCAGCAAACGCGGTGTCTCCGTGGATTACTAAGGGCAATACCGCGTCGCGCGCAGCGCCATATTCAACATCCTGACGAGCACGCGCGATTCCTTCGACTACACAATTGATAAACTCTAGATGGCTCGGATTGGGCACCAAGGTCACTTGCACATCGGCATATTTAGCAGAGGAGCCAAGATGATACTTTACGTCACCATCACCCCTTATCGTCGCGTTGGTATTATCCAAAAACTCATTAAAAATACTTTCAAGCGATTTTCCAGCGATCCCAGCTAGGACATCTAGCCTTCCACGATGCGCCATTCCAAAGATCGACTCGGATACCCCAGAGCGCGCCGCTGCGTTGAGGACGGTATCCAAGATCGGCATCAGCGACTCGCCGCCTTGCAGCGAAAAGCGCTTAAGTCCGACGAATTTCTTGTGCAGCTCTGATTCCAACGTTTCAGCATCGACAAGCATTTTGTAAACTGTCTTCTTTTCCGCCGAAGTAAGCTTAGCTGAGCGCCAACCTTCAATCTTTTCCTTCAGAAAATTGCGAGCGTTCTCATCGGTCAGATGTTGATATTCAAATCCCACGGTGTGGGTATAAACCTCCTTAAGCTCGTTGATGAACTGACCAACTACGACGGTTTGTCCTTCAACGAAAACGGATTGGGTAAGCTCTGATTTTGAGATGTTGAATTTTTCAGGAGACAGATCGAGCGGTTGTTGTTGCCAAGCCTGAGCATCAACCGCAGTAGTGGTGAGCGGATTAATCTTAGCCGCCAAATGTCCTCTGGTCCTAAATTCATCTGCCAACCTGCAGACATTCTCCACCAGTGAAGAGCCGACGTCTGAACTTGCGTGTCCATTGGTAGATTGTGATGCGGCGGAAATTCCAGTGGTGACAGCGCGGGCGAGCGCAGCTTCGCTTCCATTTCCTAGATTCGAAAAAAACTCAGCCCAACCTTCCCCAACCGCGGAGGGGTCTTGCAGAAACAGAGCGTATAGTTCGCGAACAAATCCGGCATTAGGACCGAATTGTTCGAATGAGGACTCGGCAGAGGAGAACTCTTCAGTTAAGTGGGAGGAGCCGTTGCCTTCAGAACTGCTGTGGGTGCTCATATAGGATATCTAAAAACTTTTAAAGATTATGCGGGCCGCCGGTTATACTCATTAACGCGTTTGGCAGCAATTACCCCTATATTTTCCCACGAAATTTAAAAACTGAATACCTCGTAACCCTCGAAACTATCCATCCGTATTGCTCTGAGATAGTAGCAAGCTCGCAACTGTGATGGCTTCTAAGTTCCCGGCTTGAGCCACGGCGGCGCCCGCGTTTTGTCGAATCTTGATTCGCAATTGTCGCGCAACCTCTTCTGCGTCCTGCGGATTATCGAGCTGACTCTCTGATTGAGCCAGAAATGCTAGACCGGTTCCTCGGACCAGCTTTAGATTATCGCCTACGACCCGTTGAAGATTATCTAGCGCCTTAACGTTGTTATCAATCTGCTTTTCTAGCGCTGAGAGGTCTTGTAAAAACCGATAAGCATCCGGTCGGTTTTTAATCCGCCGTTCTGAATCAAAGAGTTCCCCTGTCACCTTAGTTCGGCGCGAAACTGAGACGGGATTCGTATAAGCTTCATCCGGAATAAGGATCGATTTATCTCCGTCCACGTGCTCACTGGCGAATGCGTCATCCTTGTCCGGAACGACGAAACGCTCAAACGATTCTGAAATGGTTTTTGAATTTCCTGCATCGAGCCCAAAGTTGGCCAATAGACCGGCCATCCCATCCTTCGAGAGATAGTTTTGATCCTGGAACTTTGCGGTCTTAATAAAGGTCTCAAACTCTTTACCGAGGCGTTGTATTCTATTGTCAGCCTCACTTCGAGCTTGGGAGCCGGTGCCCGCCTTACTTGCAGCCGTTGCTAAGCCTTTCATCTCCTCAACGAGATCTTTCAAGCGACCGAGATCCGAGCGGGCGAGATTCACAAATGAGGCAGCAGTATTAAGTCCCTGTACCGCAGCAACATAAGTACGAAGTCCGGTTTGTAGGGCGAGGGACACCGTGTCTTGGTCAGAGCTACTCGAACCGAACTTAGTTGTACTGCCTGCTCCAGCACGGGAGAGCGCCGAAAGGAACTTCGTTGTAATAACGGATTCTATGCCAGCCACATTCATTTTGATGTTATAAACATCGGCAGCGGCGTAGACTTTATCGATACCGATTTAAACCCTCGGTATGCGTCTCTAACTACCTGAATTACTTGCTATTAGTTTCTAAAAAAGTCTTCAATGCACGGACTCCGGCGGGTCCTATTTTATGCCCGACCGGATCGGAAGCAATTTCCACTGAAAACCCAAGCGCTGATAAATGGTCCGCCCCAGTTCGTGCTAAATCGAATGGCACTACGTCATCTCGTTCGCCGTGGCAGATCTGAACGGGACAGGGGCGAATGTCGATCGGATGATGGTTTTTGATCACGAACCCAGAAAGTAGCCCGACTCCAGTAAATGGATGGTGAGGACGCTGCAACACAATTGATATAAGGCCCGCACCTTGCGAGAAACCAATTGCGAACAAAGCCTTCGGAGCAAGTTTATAATAGTCCTTGGCGTGAATCATAAACGTAGATAACAACGAGGCTGCACCCTGCATCGCGGCAGGCTCGCCACGACTACCCTCTCGTACCTCCCACCAGGAGTAACCACCTAACGGTTGGGCTTCAGGAAGCGGAGCCTGCGGAGCGATCACATTCCAGCTTTCTGGAATAGCTCGCTTAAAAGTCCACATTACATCGAATGTACCCGCTCGACCGTGAACTAGTACTATTAGCGGAGCATGAGGATCGTTTCCGATTCGAATCTTGTGTGCCAGGCCACACGCTGTAACAGCGGCATGTTCAGCGACAAGGACCGGTGAAGTGGATGATTCTGAACTTGAATCCATGCTCGACACCTACCAGCGTAGCGTCCGTTACGAAAGCGGCTCCGTATCAATCTACTGCTATTATTGAGGAGTTGCGCATTTTTCCTTTGTGGTCTTTGTGGTCTTTGTGGTTGAAATAAACGACCGCGCCTACGTTTGCCGTTCTGGGGCTAAAGGAATATCAAAATGCTAAAACACAAATTATTCATTCTATCTGCAGCTCTCTCCTTCTCTATCATCGGAGCGAGCGATCCCGCTTTTAGCGCGCCAAGCGACCCTCAAACCATAAAGATCGTTTCATCGCTTCCTCGAACCGGGAGCGCTAACTCCCAAAGCACATCGATCGTTAATGGAATCAAACTAGCGATCGACGAAGTTGGTGGCATGATAGGTGATGCAAAAATAATCTATGAGGATTGGGACGATGCCTCGCCGGAGCGTGGAGCATGGGATCCGGCGTTGGAAGCAGCGAATGCTGACAAAGCCATTAACGATCCGTCGGTCGTAGCATTAATCGGGCCGTATAATTCTGGAGCGGCAAAAATATCGATGCCGAAAACAAACGCTGCTGGACTGTTGCACGTGAGTCCGTCTGTAACTTGGCCCGGACTGACAAAACCTGGGGTCGGCGAAGCGAACGAACCTGCCGTTTATCGCCCTAGCGGAAAGCGAAATTTTTTCAGAGTCGTCCCTGCTGATGATATTCAAGGTTTAGTCGCAGCGCAGTGGGCGAAAACACTGGGAATGAAAACGGTATATGTTCTTCACGACCGCGAGCTATACGGGCAAGGCGTGGCTGAAATTTTTAGACGCTCCGCTCCTGCCAACCGGTTGGAGGTTTTGGAATTCGAAGGAATAGATCCGAAAGCCTCAAACTATCGCTCGCTTGCAACGAAAATTCGCCAGCGTAGACCAGACCTGGTCTATTATGGAGGTACCACGCAAACCAATGCTGGTCAGATCGCCAAAGATTTGCGAGCTAGTGGAGTGACAGCAAAGTTAATGGTGCCGGATGGCTGTTTCGAGCAGGCCTTTATTCAATCCGCTGGGGCTAACAATATTAATGGGCGGGTGTATATAACGTTCGGTGGAGTTCCTCCTGAGCAATTAACCGGAGCGGGCAAGAAATTCTACGACGACTATAAAGCGAAGTTCGGAAGCGCTCCTGAGTCGTATTCGATATACGGATACGAAGCAGGTCGAGTCGTTATCGAAGGCATTAAAAAGGCTTATGGGAAACCATCCTTCACACGAGCTTCGCTTATCGAGGCTGTCGCCAACAATAACGATTTTTCAGGGGCGCTTGGTCGATGGAGCTTCGATGAAAATGGAGATACAACTTTAACGACGATGAGCGGCAACATCGTCGAGAACGGTCAATTTAAATTCTCTCAGTTACTCGGAGCCGATTAACTTAGTCGCTTCTCACGCTCAGCATGACAGATATAGAAGTACTCATTCAGCAATTACTAACCGGTCTTTCAAACGGGATGATAATCGCGCTAATCGCCCTCGGTTATACGATGGTGTTTGGAATCATTGAGCTAATCAATTTTGCACACGGTGATCTATTCATGCTCGGATGCTTTGCTGCCTTAACGGCGCTTGGCGTATCGGGCATGGTGGATGTCGAGCCGGGCGGTATCGCTAGCATTATCACAATCGCGGCGTTATTTATTATCGTGCCAACCTTCTGCGCAACGATAAATTGGTGCGTCGATAGATACGCCTATCGCCCGCTTAGAAATTCCCCCAAATTGGCACCGCTTGTCTCAGCACTCGGGGTATCATTTATTTTTATTAATATCGGATTGTTTTGGGGCGGCCTACCGCTCGAGGTTTTCGGTTACGGCAGCGCTGCGGCTGCGCCGAAAAACTTTCCAGCGCTATTGCCGTTCGATAACCTTCTTGGGGACAGCGCTATCTTTGTTACATGGCGCGAGTTACTCGTTGTGCTCGTTACGATTCCGATTTTAGCTGCACTGCTTTACTTCGTTAAGTGCACAGCTACCGGCAAGGCGCTAAGAGCCACTGCGCAGAATCCGACCGCTGCTCGGTTGATGGGAATTCACGTCGATTCCGTAATCGGAATAACGTTTATCATCGGTGGAGCGTTGGCCGGAGTTGCTAGCGTTGTGTACGCCCTTACCTACAACACAGTGTTCTTTCAGATGGGATTTCGGGTAGGAGTTGATGCCTTTACGGCAGCAGTCTTAGGTGGAATCGGAAACCTCGCTGGTGCTTGTCTTGGAGGATTATTGATCGGACTAGTTCGCGCGCTAAGCGATCAATACATCGCAACTCAATGGACGAACTCCGTAGTATTCGGGATCTTAATCGTCGTACTTATCTTTAGACCGTCAGGGCTGCTTGGCTCTCGTACTCGGGAGAAAGTATGAATCCGCTGTCAAAACTGAAGTCTTTCGCTCCTAGCGATCTGCAGAAGATATTTATCATCTTAATGCTTCCGGTCTTTATTGAAATGATATTTCCATCGCTCGGAGCATGCGATCGATTCAAGCCGATACTAGTCTTTGCAGTGCTTGGTTTTGGATTAAACGTCGTCACCGGATACTGCGGTTTGCTCAATCTAGGAGTCGCCGCGTTTATGGCGATTGGCGCTTACACATTCGGCATCTTAACGGTCTCAATCTATCCGTTTCAGATCGGTGCTTGGCCGGCCTTACTCGTAAGCTGCTGCGCAGGAGCGGCAGCCGGAGTTGCGCTGGGGCTACCTACTCTTCGACTACGTGGGGATTATCTTGCGATTGTAACGCTCGGATTTGGTGAGATAGTTCAAGACATTTTGCGTAATCTAGAAGTAATCACCAAAGGAAGTCAGGGTATTAATCCCCTTCCGCGACTAGTGGTTTTTCCCAATGAGCGCGGACTTGATTCACCGATCGTTTCGTATCTAGTAATCTTGTGTATCGTAATGTTTGTAGCTTGGACGATGCGCAACCTAGAGCGAAGCGCCGTAGGGCGAGCTTGGACAGCTGTGCGCGATGATGAGCTCGCCGCTGGTTGCATGGGCGTGCCGGTCGTAAGAACGAAACTTAAAGCTTTTGCGTTTGGAGCAGCGCTATGTAGCCTCGCCGGTGCATTATGGGCAAGCGGATTGGGTTCTACCGGCGAGCCCGGAAATTTTGATTTTGCATTATCGATTCTGGCGTTATGTATCGTCATCGTTGGTGGTCTCGGTTCAGTAGCGGGTGTCCTGGTAGGTGCAATTATAATGGTGGGCTTTAATAGCATCGTATTAGTTGAACTTTCTGAGCGACTTGGAGCTGCCGGGTTTTCAGGCACGCAAAATGTGTTCGCCTCACCAGCCAACTGGAAGTATTTCGTCCTAGGAGCTGCGTTGATTATCACCATGCGCTTACGACCAAACGGGCTTCTCCCTAGCAAACCAAGCGAGGGTGGTGTTCTATGACCGCTGCGTTGACTACTCATGATGTAACGCTACGCTTCGGTGGATTAGTCGCTGTCGATAACGTCAATATTACCGTTAATCGCGGCGAGATCTTCGCTATCATCGGCCCGAATGGTGCTGGAAAAACTTCGCTATTTAACGTTATTTCCGGGATTTATCCTGCCTCGGCCGGAAAAATTTGCGTCGAAAATATTGAGCCGTGTCTTCAACCGTCAATGGCTTCTCGGTTACAGACCGCGTATGTGGCGCTAATTTCCGGACTCTCTGCGCTTGTAGTCGTCAACGTAACTGCAGTTTGGCAAGCGAGCATCAACGAGTTATTCGTCTTCGGAGAACCGTTTACTTGGACATCAGCTCTTAGGGCAATGTTTTTCACGATTGTTGCCCAGCCGCTAACTCATACTGTACTTCCGCTGATTATCGGCGCGACGATTGGCGGTCTTGCATGTCACAGCCTCTGGTATGCCGGACGGCGGAACACGGAAGTTTGTTCGCGTAGCGGTCTTGCGCGAACGTTTCAGAATGTTCGGCTATTCCCGCAACTCTCCGCACTCGACAATGTGCTAATCGGAATGCACGCAGGATTCGCTTCCGGATTTTTCTCGTCGCTATTCAGACTACCTGCAGTCATTCGAGAGGAGCGCCGAGCTAGAGAGTTTGCGTTAGGGTTATTGCGATTCGTAGGATTAGAAAAGTACAGCGATCAAATTGCAGGAAGCCTTCCATACGGTTCGCAACGAAGGCTTGAAATCGCACGAGCTTTAGCCTCGAAACCAAAAGTTCTTCTACTTGATGAACCCGCAGCAGGCATGAACCCCACTGAATCAGCGAAACTGATGGAGATTATTAAACGCATCCGCGAGAGCGCGGATGGTGGCTCCACTATTATACTGATCGAACACGATATGAAGGTCGTAATGGGAATTTCAGATCGCATCGCGGTGCTCGATTACGGCAGCAAGATCGCGGATGGAACTCCCGCTGAGATCCGATCGAATCCAGACGTGATCAAAGCGTATCTCGGAGCATCGTTTGCGGGAGATACGCAGTGATGTCGAACGCAATCGAGGCAGAGAAGCAACCGTTACTAAAGGCTCACAACCTAAATGCTGGTTACGGGCTCGTATCCGTATTGGAGTCAGTATCAATCGAAGTTTTTGCAGGCGAAATTGTCACGATTATTGGGGCGAATGGTGCCGGTAAAACCACACTTCTTCGCACCCTATCCAGACTAATTCCAGCGACCTCTGGTGAGATCAATTTCTCAGAGCGGAATCTATTAGCCGTACCTGCTTACGAACTTCCCAAATTAGGAATCGCGCATGTACCGGAGGGACGCCAAATATTCTCCCGCTTAAGCGTGCAAGAAAATTTGTTTTTGGGCGCGTATTCTCGCCCACAACACAAACCCACTCTTGCTGTTCTGGAGCGAGCGTTGACGCTTTTTCCCGTTTTAAAGGATCGACTATCGCAACTTGGCGGCACGTTATCGGGTGGCGAGCAACAGATGTTAGCCATCGCCCGAGCGTTAATGAGTGAACCTAAATTACTACTTCTTGATGAACCATCGATGGGGGTTGCTCCGATTTTGATTGAGCGAATTTTTGAAACGATCAAAGCCTTAAATTCCGAGGGCATGACGATATTGCTCGTCGAGCAAAACGCAGAGTTAGCGCTATCGATTGCAAAGCGCGCTTACGTAATCGAGACTGGACGCGTCGTATTGCAGGGCAGCGCCGCTTCGATTCGTGAGGATCCGAAGGTTAGAGAAGCGTACCTCGGGGCATAGGCGATTACCAACATCGAACAGTAGGCCATGAATTATCTATGCTTAAGTAGATACTCAACTCTTTGGCCTAAAGGTTGAATAGTTAGAATCACGCCGAGTAAAGACCAACTCCTGGACACCAAAAGATCGCTGCGACGAGGGTTCTGTCATCTCGAAATGTTAGATCGCGGGAGTACTTGAGTGTTCAAGTATCCATTGTTAATCATAACTTTTCATTGTGACGTGAGCTTTGAAGGCGCGTAATTGACCAATACTAAACGACCCCGGGTATGCCGCCGCAATCTCGGTGACTGGGATACCGCTCACAATAAGTTGAATTGCATCCTCCTTAGAAAGTAAATCGCCTTCTTCTCCGACCGTTAGCGGATCGTAGGTCCCCATCGTAAGGTGAACTTTCCACTGAGCCAACGGTTTGTCGGCTGCTCCACGATACTTTGTGCGAATCTCATCTAATGAGGTACCTGCACGTAGCTCCTCAAGCGCCCGCGCTTTTGTTAGAAGTGGGCGCGAGGCATTCCCAAGAAAGGCTCGGTCAGACTCAAGCGCCCTTCTTCGTAGATCAATATATGGGGTCACGAATTCTAGCCACTCCTGCATGGCTTGAAAGATTGAGCCTTGATTCATGAAGCCTTCACGAAATTGATTCGCAAGTCGCTGAATGCCTACGCGAAAAGAAGGGTGATCGCGTATTGAAATGATGTCGCCAATCATCGGACAACCGCTCTCTGATACGTAGGCATAGCGCTCAATTGCAGTTGCGCCATAAGCAAATTTGCTTGTAAGCGTGCCTATCAACATTTGCGATACCACTACGGCATCTTCCTTAGAAGCGCCGCTCGTCTCTAATCTGTTAGCTAAAATTCCTTGAGCTGCACTGAGCCAAAATTGAAATTCAGGCGAAAATGCCCGACAGTTGGGATCGCCAGGAAGAGCACTTAACGGTCGTCCTCTTTCTTTACTAGATTCAGCTATGAATTTGATTTGTTTATTACCTAATTCCTGTCCATTCAGGTGAAACATTTTCAATAAATCTCGTGAGTCAAACGGATTATCGAGCGCCAGAAGTAATCCGCTGGTGAGACCATCGGAGCGAATAGTTTTGGCGCTTCCTTCTTGAAGCATTCTGACCTTTGCTCCATTTGAAGCCGCATTTTGTTTCAATGCCTCACGATTAAATTTCTCAATTGGATACAAGCACGGAGCATTATCCGGGCCTTCTTCGCGACTAATCGCCGCATCGAACGATGCGTAAAGTCCGATTGCTGTTGGATCTCGTCGGGCTGAATGCGATTCATGTAACACGTATCGTGAGGCGCTATTCGCTCGCACCATGGCGCGTACTATTTCACTCTGTTGTCGCAACATGCTCCCAGTGTAATCCAAATTCACTACATGAAATCGGCAACTAGATTTACCTGCAAAATAATCCTCAACGGAGACGTTCTCAATGTTGATCCCTGAGTTAAAGCTACGTTGGAGCTCCACTATTGCAGGATCGCGCTCTAATCCAAGAATATTTTTCCTAGGGATATTTAGTGGGTCATATACCTGCTGAATCTCAGCAAGTGTTGTACCTGGCAGACAAAGCACTTCGATTTTGTGCGACGGGATATGCGGCAAAAGTTCACGTTCAATAGTATGACGCAAAAGTTCTCGACTTCTTTCTTTTGCAACATCCCGATCGTACTGCTTAACCACCGCTGGAAGCCGAGGATTGGATACCTCGTTTGCAGAGAATCTTGAACTGGCGCGATCAGCAAACATAAACCTGAACTCAAAAAGATTTGTGAGATGTGAAGCGTACCTTAGGGCTCAGAGCTACTCTAGAATGGCCTGGGCAAATGGATGAATGCTTCCTTAAAATTCAATAAAAACTTCATGTTTTTGCAGTCTAATCAAAAAGCTGAATGGACAACTCTGGACACCCAAAGATCGCTGCGACGAATGATCAGTCATTTCAAAATGTTAGATCCTTGGGTTTTAGATCGCGAGAGTACTTGGGTGTCCAAGTCCCCGCCACTAGGGGTTTCCTTTCGGAGTGAAGCATGAGTGGTGGATTATGGCTCAAACCAGAAAGGTAGTAACGCATATCGAGATTAGATTTTTCGCTGCAAATCCAGCAAATTACCTATCCCAATACTAAAATAACTCAATAAAAGCTCCAAAAAATTCGTGATATAAGTTAGGTAGCAATAACTTATCTCTGGCATAGTCAGCGAAGCGGGTTCCACCCATAGATCCAGTGCTAAAATTCCGCGCGCCCACGGTCGAGTTCTTCTTCGTGCCAAATTAAAATGCGATACTATGGAGACTCAATCCAAGGTTACTTCGGTAAGGTTGCGCTCCCATGGACGAGACAGAAATTCCCTCGATGGCTGCATGAGGTCTTTCAATCGGCGGCTAAGAGAAGCAACAGTTGCGGATAAAGATAAACGAGTGGCCGAGTCAACGCGCTGATTGATCCCCAAGGTTTTTCAAACGGAGAATATCAATCCCCGACGCGTCTCGTTAGATTAGACTACGATCTCCAGTTCAATTATGATCCCAGGCAGCGCAGTTGGATCTGCTTCGACGGCGGATCTGCTTGATAAAGGATGATTGGCGCCTATGGGACTGGAGTCAGCTCAACATGGATACTCCGATCGCTATCCACAGCGTGAAGACCAGAGATCGACTTCGCGCCAAACCGCATCGCGAGGAGATTGGGAGGCTGGAACTAGTTATGTATCTGAGTATCTACAGGAAGAACCCGCGAGCCATCTTTTTTTCGTTGCGGATTCACTGGGGCAGAATCCTAAAGACGTAGTCGAATTGATAGATTTCTTAAAAGGTCGTGGCGAACTCGATAAATTCTGCGGTACAATGCATGACGGTTTTCAGCACAGGGGCATCTCACGTCCATTTCACGGTATGATAAAATTTTCTGGTCCCGATCAGATCGGCACCGGGAAGTCTTCCTGTTGTTGGTGTGGGCCATCAATATTGAGACAGCAGGAGCAAAGTTTTTATAGTGTCACGGTAGATGTTCTATACCTTCTGTATGGACCGCCAGGCCTATCAGCGATACCGCGGTCGAGACTTGGACTGACGCTTTTACTCAAAGCCCAGCTCGATAATCCGAGCCAAGCCAGCGTCATAGGTCGAGCCTATGATATCATGCGCGATTTCGGGTCGTATGCTAGGGGTCTGCACCATTTTTGGAGCACTTCGAGAAACGACCAGATCTGCGATCAGATTTTTGATCTCATTGATTACCGGGAACCTCACTCGGAGCTGTTTCAAAGACGATTGCGCACCCTTAAGGGTAAGTTTGGATACCCTGCCGACGAGGCCGCATTCTACGCTCTAACGAAAAGCGGCGTCGCTCCGGAAGCGTACGACCACAAGATCGGCACCGAGCCTTATCAATCCTGGATGAATCCCGTAACCTTTTTTAAAAATTATCCTCCGCGTCCCCTTTCCGTTGAGATTGCAAAACGTACATTTGTAACCGGCCTTGCGCCCGAGGAGCTTTCTCAAGTTATCGCCCATCCGATCTGCAATGTAAAAAGTTGGGATCCAGATCCATTAATTCGATTGGCACCTACCAATTTTTCGATCGCCATGCTGACAGCGGTTTTTGAAGTAATAGAAGGCCTACGCGACCGAGTTCACCTTCCGGCGGCGATATGCGCGGAGGAAACCTTTAAGGTCCTTGGCGCGATGCCAACTTACGCTTGCTCATTGCGTCGGGGCATTGTTGATGATTTGCCCTCCAATTGCTCATCGGGTCGAAAATTTTTTGCTGATTTAACTTCAGCCGCGAATCTGGCCGAGGTTGCCCTTGCTACACTTACAAATCATTCTAAGGAACGGCGAATTGATGATCTGAAACGCATAGCTTCGGAAGCAACCGACCGCCTTTTTGCAAGTCACAGTGACAGGCGTGTGCAGTTAATAGGTAATATAGTGACCCATGCGCCAGATCATGAGACAGCGATCTCACTTTCACAGGCAGTTGCAGCCATTGGGCCATTCTTTGCTCTCTTTCCCCATGATTTTTCTCGCGATGAATCGGCGAAAAAACTTCATGTGGTCTTAGGTGATCAGGACGCCACATTCGCGGTTCTAATGTCTAACATCTTTTATAATATCGCCGCAGTCGTTGGAGAGCAGCGCCTTCGCATACAAGATAGCCAAGCGGATAATCCCCGACAGTCATACTCGACCTTTTTTCGCGACCATTTACTTGGCCGTGGTTTTGCTGCCCTAGGGAGGATTTCAAAGACTGTACGGCGTCAAAATTCATCGGAGCCCAGCCCAGCCGGACATCTGATCTCTGCGATGGATGTGGCGGCCTCACTCTATCTATTGGATGCGCGGCTAGCCTTTGGCTCAGCTGGCCTACAGCGGGCAATTAAGTCGGGAATAGATCGGCTTACTCACGACCTAAATGCACGCGCGCAGCAGCCGCTGCGTGGATTAGACCTTATCGCCCGCTATTTTAGATTTATGGGAACAAACTGCCTTCCCGAGTTGGCGGGACATTTTTTTGGCTTTAGCCGCGGCCTTGCGGCACAGGATATTCAGATCCGCCTGCAGAGTAATCACGCTTATCTAGGCAGCCCGCGCCAATCCCTTGGATTAAGCCACAATCAGTCGATGAGTCCACGAAAATTCATCGATTGGGTTAAAAATCGTCGTCTTGCGGTCTATGAGATGCTTCGCAAGACGCCAGGGAAATTAGCCCGTCGGGATCAAACTGACCTGGAGATCTGTGCCCACCTGCTCGGAACTCATCGTGCACCTTATTTTAATGAACCGATTGCGGCACTGGTTGAGGCTTTACGGGCTAAATTTCAACCAGCCAATTCATTCCCACCCGATTTAATAATCGCCGATCCAAAGGATTGTGAAGAAGTAGACAGAGCGTTAACCACCTATGCGCTCTGCTCTCTGCCAAAGCGTCAGACCGATGTTGCCGTTGGGCGCCGATCTCAGATTGCAATCCCGTCACAATTTGCGGAGCCACAACGAATGTTAATCAGGCGTGGCGCCGCACACCTTTCCTCAGAAGACCTTATTCATGAGTGGCAACCGCGACTTGATGAACTAGAGGATGCTCTGGGGCGCCGAATCTCCCATTCATCGTTGGAGCTCGTAGCTAATATATCTAGAGCTATCATTGCAGATCTGCAAAACGAAATCGCAGAGGGGCAAAAGCATTTACAGTCGAATGGAGAGAATGGACGACTAACAGTGCGTCTGGGTCTTCTAGGTGAAGCAAAAGAGAGACTCACTCAACTAAAAGATCCGCATTCGCTCCTGAGGGGCGTACTAAACGAGCCACTAGTGGCAAAAAATCCCAAGCGGCTAAATCGACTTTCGGATTCGATTAGAGACCTCCTACTTATTAATGCAAAAACCTCCTTATTGCCTCTTCCAGCCTCGCTGCGCTTACGTGAGTTGAGATCGATAAAGTACCGCGGGGCATTCCTATCCGAGGTTGTAGGTTTCGCTAACCGGGCGGCGCTGGAGATTATCGAGCCGTGCAACCATGACAGGCTCAATAGTCTATTCGAGCGCTTTCTATATCGAAACCACTTCGATCGGCTTCTCACTAATTTCCGGAACACCGAGCGACCTGAAACCGTTGTTATTGAGTCATATCCTACTGATGGATTAGAGTTGTCGTTGGCCGGATATTATTGCGATACATGCGCAACGCGTACGATGGAGCCATTGGCCGAACAGCCCGAGATGTTGTTCTTTCCCTTCGTGTGGCCCGATGCACCGCTGTCGCAGCCACTTTTTTTTGGGGGCACTTGCGTGATCGCCGTAACGGGTCGGGATGACAAACGCTACCTGATGGTTCGCGCATTTAATCCGAATGAATCCGCCGTCAACTCAATTTCCATGGCGAGCCTATTCGAAAATATTTGCAACTATCTGTGGGATTTTGCGAAGGCCGCAGGATATAATGGAATTGTAGTTCCATATGAAAGTAGGACTAAGTTCCGAATCAGCAATCGCCCCGAAGTATTTAACTACGTCTCTTCACGCTATTTTGACTCAGACAATCTCAGCTTGATTGCGCTGCAAGATCCGGCACAGGCGGTATACAATCACGAACGAGGGCCGGATGAGTGTGTCGTAATTCGCGGTTCAGACGCGACATCCTCAGAGCAGCCGGGCCCTAACTAGACCCCATCGACACGGCGATTCTTTTTGATCGGGTGATAGAATCCGATTGGGCGGACCAGCGGTCCGCGGTCCAAATAGATTGAGCCAATTTCTGAACATCCCCGGCTTAAATTAATGGCCGTGGGTACTTCGAGTGGCACGACGATGGCGACGACTGCTGTGCCAGTGAGACCGATCGCAAAGCGCGCCTACGTGTTCGAGACTGGACGCGTCGTATTGCAGGGCAGCGCTGCTTCGATTCGCAAGGCGTACCTTCGGGGGTAGGAACTTTCCTATGCTGCGCTATTCCACTTCTGTGGGAACCTAAGAGGCAGGGATATTGTCCAATCCTCTGCATTCGTTACCGCGATTCGTTCCTCATCCACACCCTTTATCATTGCCGCTAGTAGACTTCGCTGATCAGGTAGTAAGCCATTAATTGTCCGAGCCCTAGTGAGATACTCAGCTCTTTGGTCTAAAGATGGAATAGTAGGAATCACGCCGAGTAAGGCCTCGATGCAATTTGCGGACAACGCATTTAGCGTCGAATCTTTTCGTGTTCGATGCATTGTCTCAATTAACTCTCTTGCTATATTTAACGCATCACATCTGCAAATTGGATTGTCAAATCTCATCTTAAAGAATCGTTCCGCCAAACTCGGTGAGATATTACGGAGCTCCTCGCGACGCAGGTATTCATCGCTGTGTAGATATTTAATATCCAGATGATCGATTGGATCATGCGTAGATGCGGTAAGTGCGAGTAGATTTCGCGACAGTAATTTCAACTCAGAATGGGAAATCCTCGGATGAATCGATAGCGCTAATCCAATGGTTGCATCGATGTGTACTAGGTCTCCGAAATATGAACTTTCCACACGGCTAAGTATTTTGGAGGCGGCAGCGCTTGCGTCCGCCCCATGCAAAAGCGGAATCTGAGTTAGTGCTTGACGAAGAGCGATGAGATGCTCCATCGAGCCAGGGGACTTAGCATCTGATATGTCGATTGCCTCCGATGCACTCGGGTAGTCGCCTAAATAGGCATAATTCATTTTGCCGATCCGTTTTGAAGTTGAGTCCTCCGAACGCCCAACTTCTTTGCGAAACGTCCAGACTACAGATCCCGCCACGGCTGCGGACCCCAGTTGCAACAGACTCTCTAGCGCCGAGCCGTTTAAAAGGCCGCCAGTTCCCAACAATATTGATGACGCACAAAAGCCGATTAAGGTGGACGCTGAGACTTCCACGAAAGTCCGAGCTTTTAGTAGGCCAGACTCAATTGATAGTTGCTTAGCAATTAATGGCCCAATGTGTTCGGGGGAAAATGGGCTGAGCTTTCCAATCGAGGTACATACGGACTCAAGCATTGCGGGTTTCGTCACCACGGATTCAGGCGATAGCGTAACGGCAGCAGACGCGGATGCCCGGGTAAGGCCAACAACAATCCGTGGGGCAGACAAGGCTGACAAGAGAGAAGTGGCTCCAAATGTAGTCGTACAATTAATCGACTCATCGGTGTTATGGGTCCATTGCTCGCTTTAGTGCCGAGCTCAACGAGCGGACTTCGTAGCAGTCTAAGTAACTGAAAATTATGGAAACTTTTGCTAGTAATACTAGTCCTATTGCGAGGCCTGGTCCTCTAGGTGCTCACGATACATCTTCTCAACTTTCGCTCGCGCCCACGGGGTGCGTCTTAGA
>JBGSNS010000238.1:0-2886 GCA_041739515.1 Bdellovibrionota bacterium | reverse complement strand
CAGAGGCTCCTGTGTAAATATTAGAAGAGTCGGAGAGTCTGTAACAGAAAGTGTGTAAGACGAACAAAGATGCGCCACAGGGCGGGATGTTTTTACACTGGAGCTCGCGGAGAACTCAGTAGATAACCCGTTGATTTGGCTTCGTGTTCTCCACGGGCTCCTGTGTAAATATTAGAAGAGTCGGACGCTTGACGTAATATCGCTTCCACGAATTATGTTACATTCCCTCCAAATACATTCCAGTTAATTCATGTATCTACTTAGTTCGCCTCCAGCGTCTGACTCGCTGTCCAGCTCGCTTGTGGCTTAAGGGTTATCCAATCATCAATCTGCCCCGCCTCTACACAAACAAATTTCTGATAGTCCTCAGGAGCTAAGTCTTTCATGCTGGCGCATTTGGTTTCCCAAGGATTCCAGACCACAGCGTCGGAAAGATTAGATTTAATAATTGAGACGGTCTTTTTGACTCCAGAATCACCGCGGTCTTCGAACCCAATCGTGTTCGGAGTTGATAAGTAAACCCGATCGGTCTCAGAGTTTATGCTTAAAGATTCGTCGGTATCTCTAAATCTTGCGTTTTCTTTTACCTTGTCGATGTAATCAGCACCAATTAGGCCATGCACGGACACAGCAGAAATATTTGAGACGGCAAAATACGTATGTAGCGCGAACTGAAAGGAGAGGGAGCTCGACCCGGTGTTTGTGATCTTAAAACTACAGTTCAGCGTCTCCGATAGAGTAACAGTATACTCCGCGATGAACTCGTGCGGCCAAATCGCCATAGTGGTTGGTGACGACACTAACTCAAGAGTTACGAAGGGAGCTTCGTGGCTATTAATCCCTGTGACGGAAATATTCCAAGGATTATTGCGAGCAAAGCCATGCGCGGGAAGGGGGCCGTTGCCGAATTGCGGGAAGATGATCGGAATTCCACCTCGAATTGGTTTGTTTCCAGTGAGATCAGATCTTGAGCTCAGGAAGAGGAGATCCTGCGAGCCATTTCTTCGCCACGCCGTGACTGTTGCTCCGTACAAATAAATATCTGCTTCGCACGACGTAGAGAGGTTACGTAGAGTTACAAACTGTGGATGACCATCCGCTATCCCAGTGCCCCCCGTTGCGATACGTACGCTCTCGGCTATTTCAAATTTTTGGTAGTCCGACGTTCTCATGAGCTCATCAGTAGCACATGTATGGCAAAGTGGAGTGGGCAAATTTACACAAAAAAACCACCGAGAAGAACTTCTCCTCGGTGGTTATGTGTTCAATTGTTATCCAGTTATACCGCTTAAGCCGTAGTGGTTGAAGCAGTCGAAGTGGCCGAAGCAGATGGCGCATCCTTAGGTTTTACAAATCCAGACTTCTTGTTGTTGGCCGCACTATCCGTTAACAATTCCTCGACTCGAGTATAATTCGATGAACGGTTCGTTGAAGTCTCAGCTCCCGTGCCTTCGGTGCTGATGGACCCCTTCAATCGTGCGCCGTCTTCAAGTGAAATTCTAGGTGAGGTAATGTTGCCGGTTACTTTCCCGGATTTATGAACAACTATTCGCTCGGTACCGAATAGATCTCCGGTCACTTCACCTTCGACGTGAATAACCATGCCGTAGATCGCAGCTTTAACCTTACCTGAAGCAGCTACGGTCACAACGTTCTTCTTAAGATTTATAAGACCCTCGACGCTTCCTTCTATCAGAATGTCCTCTTCGCCGGAGATTTCTCCATTGATCGAGACGGACGGACCAATCGAGGCTCGGGAAGAGACCCCGGTATTCGTGGGTGAGGTATACGATGTGGTGTTAAGCGTTCCGTTTTTTTCGTTAAAATCACCGATTGCCATGATTGTGCTCCTTAGAGGTATTTAAAATTGCGCCTGATCTGATTTCGAAACCGTTGCGGTAAGGCCAAACCTCGAACGCATCCCGAATCCGTAGAGTTTTGATTCAAAACTAAACAGTTTGGGTGCAACAACGATCATAATTTGCCTGTCCGATTTCTAGATGAGCTCGTCTACGCAATGGGGCGTTATCCCATTACGATGAGATAGCAACTAAGCAAGGCTATCCCACCTAGAAGGTATATGGCCACCATCAACACAAACACCGTCGCATTTGCGGTTGGGCGTTGAGATTCCACGAGAGAGCCCGTTTCCGCCGACTTGAGGGGTACAACGTGTGTTTCTGGCGCAGAATTGTGCGACGAGACCAGTCCTTTAGATATGCCCTCAAAACGCGTTTTATTCAGAGCGGAAAGGAGATTATCGAACACTTTAGAGATCGCTGGGGGTTCCTTGCGAATTTCAGCTTCAATCCACGCCAATGCGTGCTTAGCATCAGAAATCTCAGGGAATCGGTCGGCGGGATCTTTAGACTGCAGCGTACTGACCACTTCGAGTAGCGCATCCGTTGGTCTTGCAGTCCGTCTTAATCTAAATCGTGCAGCACTCCATAGCTCATTGATTTTTCGACTAAGTAGCCCGCGCTGCGGTACGAGAGAGCGACCCAGCAAAAGCTCCGATCCTATAACGCCTAACGCGAATTGATCGGAATACTTTGTGAGTTCATCAGTGCATTCCGGCGCTAGGTATCGATGCGGGATTCCTTTGAATCGGTCAACAGAGACGTTTTTCAGTAGACCAACGCCGATTGGATCGATTTTAACCGATCCGCAGCGTTGAACCAGAATTCTTTCGGGAAAGAGACCAAAAGGCGCAACACCAATCTTGTGAAGCGCCTCAAGCGCTGTCGCTGTTTCGAGTAAAATAGCGACGATCTCGGAGACAGTTAAAGTGCATCGCCCAAGAAGAGCTGATAGCGGTACAGCTTCTATGTGCTCGAGGCTTAATAGTTCGCAAGAGTTATCTGTAATGGACTCAAATATCCTAAG
>JBGSNS010000225.1:0-7555 GCA_041739515.1 Bdellovibrionota bacterium | reverse complement strand
GGCGAGGCAGGTTAATAACCAGTCTCCGTCCTGATACCGGATATACGTCTGTGCACTTTCCTTCTTTTTAGAATCGAACAACTAATTCCCTTGCTTTCTCAGGGCGAGTCCATATACGAGGCAACGCCTCGCGGTCCCAGGATAGGATTCCATGTATCGTTGTTGCGTGCTCATTCTCCCCTTTTTGGACCCACAGCACGGGTGCTCTTAGTGGCACAGGTGAAAGGGGTCCAAAAAGGGGAGAATGGAGGCCCGGGCCGGATTCGAACCGGCGAAATAATGGTTTTGCAAACCATTGCCTTAGACCAGCTTGGCGACCGGGCCTCTAAGGAAGCTATCTTTAACCACATGCGCGACCCGTCGCCAAGCAAGCGCTCTTGCGTCAGCAAGAGAGCCATCAACGCCGTGCGACCGGGGACCCTAGGGTGGCCCGGAGCGTATCTAAATCGCTTCTCAGCAGCAACTTCTCGACTGTAATATTTTGTGTCCAGTACGGTTTTCCCGTCTTCTCTGTTCTGTTATACCCCCACGGGGATTTATTTTTATGGCCTACGTCGTTACCAAACCTTGCATCGGAACTCTTGATCGCTCATGCGTTGAAGTCTGCCCGGTCGATTGTTTCTACAGGATTAAAAAGAAATCCTTAAACGACAAGTTCGGCATCGCTCCAGCCCCTGGCGACGAGCTCGGAATGATCATGATCCATCCCGATCAGTGCATTAACTGCGGAGCTTGCGAGACTGAGTGTCCTGTCGAGGCGATTTTTGAAGATACCGGTGTGCCTTCAGATATGAAGGAATTTGTGCCGCTTGCTGAGCAAGAGCTCGTTACCCTTTCGGATGAACAGCTCGATGAAATTCGTTGTACCTCTAAGTAGCATTGTATTATCAGCGTTGCTGTTTGCTGCTGGCGTGCGCGCTGAGGAAGTAATCACCGGATCGCAAGGTTTATCGAATTCGTCTGGCCTCTGTGCCGTTGGGGCGGAGACCGGCAAGTCTTATGCTTCTTATAACGCAGCACTTCCTTTGGCCCCAGCGAGTATTCAGAAACTACTAGTATCCGCTGCTGCGCTAACTGATCTTGGCCCTGTTTATTCCACTTCTACCGAGGTTTTCGGAGAAGCGCCGCTGGCGGGCAATAAAGTTTCGAAGTTATTTATTAAAGCCGGAGTAGATGCCGGCTTTACCACTGAGCGAGTGTATCTCCTGGGTCGCATGATTCGGACCTTTGGAATAGCGAAGATCGCGGAGCTGTCCCTTGATGATTCAGCGCTTGTTGATAGTAGCGAGCGAAAGGGGACCAGGGCATTCTTAAGTGGAGTGTCAGCGTTCGGGCTGAATTGGAACTCTTACACCGTACGAGCATGCAGCGGCGAAGCCCGCAATCGCTCCGGAGCTGCCTCGTTGATGATCGATCCGTTTGAGTTTCCGATAGCACTCGGAGGAAAGGTAAGAATCGGCGAGGGAACGAACGTTTCCGCTTCAGAATCTGCTAACGGGGGCTCCGTCACCGCTTCAGGAGTCATCGAACGGGGGAAATGTGGGGAAGAATATGTGTCTGCTGTGGATACGCGGCGTTATACGGCGTCTGTAATTCGCGGAATTCTTAAATCAGCTGGCGTTGAGGCTGAGGCGGTATCATGGAAGCGAGTTCCATCGGATACTGATCGACTGTTTAGCTTTCGATCCCGTCCGCTTGAGGAGCTTCTCAAGGATATGAATTATTTCAGTAATAATAATATGGCTGAAATGTTCGCGGCCCTCTTGGGTGCTGAGAATGGGAAGTTTTCACGACAACTTGGCATGAAGCGAATTGAAGAATTCGTGCAGGATTCGGTCCGTAAGTATGGGGAACGTGGGAGTGCTGCCCCTCGAATGAATATCGTAGACAGCTCCGGACTTTCGCCAGCGAACAAAGCGAGTGCCCAAACGTTTTGTGCTGTCCTTCGGCGAGAGTATGCACGAACTGATCAGCGGATCCCTTTTTTTGGAGCTCTGCCGCAGTTCGGGGTGAGTGGAACGATGAAAAAACGCCTGATGGGTGTTTCTGGACGTGCCAAGACCGGTAGTCTATCGAACGTTAGCTCGCTGGCCGGGGTTGTCTACGGGCGAACCGAGCCGATCGTATTTGCGATCATTCAGAATCAGGTTGGAGATACGGCAAAGGCTAAGGATATTGAGGACCGTATCGTTACCCGACTTTCAGCGCTCTAAGCTCCGTAACGTTCGTTGCAGGGTTGTCCTGGAGTAAGGTCTCCCTCTAAACTCTTTCCGTGCCCTCTCTATTTAACAAGGTTGTCCCCACGATGCCGATCCCTCCACGAAAGCGCTCTACGTATTCTGTGCTCGTCGTGGCACTGGTTCCGCTTTTGATAGCGATATTTGTTTCAGCGATTCCGATCGCTGGTTACGCACAAGTTTCGAGCGACCAGTTTCGTGTGCCCGCCGCACTTCGTCCGCGAGTTAATTTCTGGATCGATATCTTCGCCCGTCATGGCCGCTTCGAGGTTGTTATGCATCATCGTCATTACCCACAAGCGATTTTTGCGCGACTCGATTTTAGACAGGAAGCTGACACGTTAAGTGAGCGAGAGCTTGAGCGGTACAGAAAAGATGCGATCTCTGCTTTGTCCAAACGTGTACTTGCAGTGATTCGATCTCTCGCATCTGGAGAGTCGCCCAGAGGTGATTTTGAGCGACGCGTCGAAAACGCGATGCGATTGGTGCCCGGCTCATCACAACAGAACTATCGGGATATTCTCGCGGATCCAGAATTGATTCGCACACAAACTGGAATTCGAGAGCGTTACGGTGAGGCTGTGAAGCGAGCCGGAAGATATCTTCCTAGCATCGAGAAAATCTTCGTACACGAGTACGGTCTACCAATCGAACTGACACGATTACCATTCATTGAGTCATCGTTCGATTACAAGGCGTATAGTTCCGTTGGCGCAGCTGGAATTTGGCAGTTTATGCGACGCACAGGCGCTCACTACATGACTATTAGTAAAGCGGTGGATGAGCGCCGTGATCCGCTTCGCTCCACCCATGCGGCAGCGATGTACCTAAAATCTGCGTACGCTACTCTGGGTAGTTGGCCATTGGCGATTACTTCGTACAACCATGGTGTGGCCGGAGTGTCTCGCAAGATTAAGAAGTTTGGATCTACTGATATCGTGCAGCTGGTCGAGCGTCCCGGGGAGCGACCGTTTGGATTCGCCTCCACGAATTTTTATCCAGAGTTTTTGGCCGCAGTCGAAGTTTGGGATCGTAGGGATGAGTTATTTCCGGATTTCCGACCGGAGGCACCGGCTCAGTACCGCGTGGAGACGATTAATAAGGCGTCGTCAGCTTCGCGTGTGTCGCAGCTGTACGGCGTGGACATTGAAGGATTGAAAGAGCTTAACTATTCTCTGATGGATCCGGTCTGGAAGGGGAAGTTATCGATCCCGGCTGGATTTAGGTTGCGAGTGCCGCTTAAGGCCCGTGATAAACCGGCGATTATAGAAGCCGTCTCGCCGCCGGACGAAAGCCTTCGCGGCCCGGCGCGTGCGCGAGACTTTAACGTTGCAACGTATCGCGTTAAGAAGGGGGACACTCTCGCAGCGATCGCGAAGCGATACCGTCTGCCCCTTCGTGATTTAATCGATGCCAACGGTGGTAGTGAGGATATCCATTCCGGACAATTGTTACCTATTCCGCGTGTGGTTCCAACACCGGCGGCGGTTGTAAAGTATGTAGTTCAACCAGGCGACACTCTGCACGCGATTGCAAAGCGCTACAAAACCACCGTTGGGCAAATTCGGGAATTAAACAAACTCAACAGCACCCGCCTATTGGTTGGGCAGCGTTTGGTTATAGGTAAATAGCGAGGCAGAATAGAGCAGATGCGTTCGGGAAAATTTTTTAAACTACCGCGGGTTATTGTTCTGTTAGGGTGTGTTGTAACGCTTAACGCGGACAGGATCGCCGGTGCGGATCCGGTTTCAGCTAAGCCGTCGTCGGTTCAATCTACCCCTACTAAGAATGTCCCTTTAAAGGCGCAGAAAAAATCGAAGGCGTCGTTACGTGAGATCTCGGGTGCTGAGGCCAACTCAGTTTTGACGATTGAGCCGGAGGTTTGGCAGCAGAAGGAAAGTCTCGAGCTTGGGCTTGAGTTTAGTATTCATTATCTGACCGGGCCAGAGGCTGCTCAGGATGCTGCGCGCCTTAGAGCCTCGGGTGTCTCGCCGGAGCGTTTGCTTGCGAGCGTACGCCGATTCCGTGAGCTCTTGGGAACGGCTACTTCTCGTGAACAGTTATCGGAAAGCTTGAAACGCGACTTCGCTGTGTACAAGTCTGTCGGATACGATGGGCAAGGATCGGTAAGATTTACTGGATATTTCCAACCGGTCTATCTAGCGAGTAGAACCCCGAGCCACCATTTCAAGTATCCTATTTTTACGAAGCCCGCTGATTTTTCCGAGTGGCCCGAACCGCATCCGAAGCGATGGGAACTTGAAGGCCCTAAAGGATTGGGTATTGATGGCAAGCTCGCTGGGTTCGAGCTCGCATTTCTACCATCAAGATTTGAAGCGTTTATGATTCATCTGCAAGGTTCGGCGATTCTAGAGATGCCGAATGGTGAGCGCGTGGCCGTTGGCTTTGATAACGCGACAAATCATAAATTCGTAGGCTTTTCTAAAGCGTGGCTCGCGGAGCGCAAGATCAGCTGGACTCAGCTGCGCGAGTACTTTGCGGAACATCCCGAAGATTTAGACGAGTATTTGATGCGAAATAATCGTTTTATTTTCTTTAAGGCGAATTCCCATACTCTACCGGTAGGGAGTCTCGGTGTGCCGGTTATTCCAGAGCACTCAATAGCCACTGACAAAGCGATGTTAATACCTGGGGGCTTGAGTGTGTTGAGGACTAAATTTCCACAACTTAAAGAGGACGGAACGATAGCACTACTGACTCAAACACGAATCGTTTTAGATCAGGACACGGGTAGCGCGCTAAAGGGGCCGGGACGCGCAGACGTTTTCATGGGAACCGGCGCTGCTGCGCAAGCGGCGGCTAATACTCTGTACGAAACCGGCGAGCTCTTCTATCTATTGCTGAAAAAATAACGGAGCGGGAGCTGCTGGGACCGCGAGGCGTTGCCTCGCGGTCTACACAACCACTTTGCAGACTCGGATTCATCTAAACGCCCTACACGGGCATTCACGGATAACGATCAACTTTCACGGAATGCAAAAGCAAGGTCTGCATAAGACTGCGAGGCAACGCCTCGCGGTCCCAGGGCCTCACCGGTCCCAGGGCCTCGCAGTCCCACAGAAGACGCTAAGCCGGCATCGCGCTAGCTTCGTCAGTTGGGCTTGCAGCTACTTCGCTACCAGCCTCAGACGGTGCTCGCTCGCTCTGCGGTGCTGAGACGGTTGTTGCACGTCGCGCAAAAAGTTTGCTCTTTCCGCTCGTAACATCAAACGTATTAAGCACCAATTCACTCGCTTCTTCCGTCACATCAACGAAAGTGTAGTTTGGTCGGATCTTAATGTTCTTGATCGCTTCAGCCTGAACACCGGCTTGAGACGTAATTACCTCAGAGAGTTTCTCTTTGGTAAGTCCGTTCTTTGAGCCTTCGCCGATATACAATCGGTGATGCTTCTCAGGTGGAGGAAGGTTCTGTCTGCGATCACGACGGAATCCCTCGTCGCCACCACTAAATCCTTCATCTCCGCCGGCGCGCATCTCGTCTGAGTGATTGCGACCACCGCGTCTACGTCCACCATCTCGATTTCCACGATCACCGCCACGATCGCTGCCACGATCGTTATTGCGATCTCCGCCGCGATCTCCACCACGTCCGCCACGATATCCATCACCCTCGCCGCGCGACTCACTAGACTTCATCGACTGCAAGGTCGGAATAACATCGAGCGTGTTTCGTAGTAGAAGCCCAATGATGGACTTGGCATCCTTGTCAGCTAGCACCTGCTCGGTTAACTCCGTGATGCGAGCCTCAAACGTAGCCGCCGCGTCAGTTGCTTGCTTAGTCAATTTCTTTAGCACCTGCCCACCGAGCTGCTCTTTGCTTGGCAGTTCTCCCTTTTCGATTGGGAAATCTACGACTTTTTTCAAGAAGTGAAGGTTTGTTAGGTCTAGCGGGTTAATCAGGCTTAATACCGCCTTTAGACGTTGATCCGGACGCGTCTGTCCGCAACGGTGCAGGTATACTTCTGGTTCAGAAGGAAGCGAGTAGTTGATCACCAAATCAAGCTCCTCGGTATCGATCGATTGGCCAGATACATCGGTAAGAACGATTACTGAGATTTCGCCGTTCTTGGCTTGCTTTACAGCTTTAGAAATTCGCATGGGAGGAACGTGTCCAACTAGTTTCTCGCTAGAAATTCCACGCTTCTTAAGCACCACATCGACCAAGTCTGCATCCGACGGGGAATTACAGAATACCGCAGTTGCAGGTGAGCCGTGGAGTTCCACCAAGTCACAAAGTGAGCCCGGCTTTGCGAGGACATCGTTACCTACTTCATAATACGTGTGGGTTAGTTTTACAGGGGTCGTGCCAGAGGCAGGCGTGTTTTCAGTGCTTTCAGTATTTTCCATTTTTTTCTCATACAAGAACGAACTGCCAACGCAGAACGTTCGGATTTTTAAACATTTTATTATTTCACTTATGCCAGGTATTCCGTTGCGGCTCAGCGTTTTAAAGCGATCTCATTTCGAGACGCCCTATGTCCCCGTGATACCGAAGTGATTTCCCCGAAGTGATTTCCTGAGTCTAAGTCGCAAACTTATGTAACTTTGCGAAAAATCAGACTACCGTTTAGTGTCTATCAAGAAGATAGACCGGTTCAATCGTTCGTACCGGTCGGGTCGAGTGCTGAGAAGCTACCTTCACCTGCCATGCTGGTATACCCGTTGACGCAAGATATGTCCAAAGCCGCATTTTCGACCATTTTCTCCGCTGCTCGGTTCCGTACTATGTTGTTCCGTACTATTTTGGCCCGTTCCCATCTGGTCTGTTCGGTGCTGGTTTGCAGCCTGGGGATGCTCGGTTGTGCTGATTCGATATCGAGGGGTTCGCTGCCCAAGACGGAACCTATACAGGACAGCAGAGGCCCTGTGACCTCTGAAAGCCTAACCAAGGTACAGTGCTCGGGGACCAGTAGAGACGGAAACAATCCGATTCTTTTCGACACCATCCGGCAAATTGGGAATCGAACTGACGGTTACCTAGCAGGTTATTCAAATTCCCTGCGCGTATTTGATCAAGACGCCTCTGCTTCCGTCTGCTGGCAGCTTCCTGGGCGAATGCTTGGGATGTCAACGTACGACGGGTTTGTTTTCGCTCAACGCCCGGATCTCTCAATTTTGGTGTATTCGCTTCGGACCGGGCTGGTAGTGAACGCCACTAATCGAATTGTTACGAGGGCGCAGTCGTTCGCTGCGTTGGGAGATTCCGTTCTTGTTGGAGGGCTTGACGGAATTGTTTACCGCTGGTTCTGGCGGGGGCCAGCGCGTAGCGATCATCGCGGAGTAGACATGCAGATTTC
>JBGSNS010000211.1:0-8772 GCA_041739515.1 Bdellovibrionota bacterium | reverse complement strand
GTTGATGATCTGAGTCTTCAGGCTGCCATTGGTTCGGTTGTTGAACTATTGACGATGACGAATCAGTACTTGGATAAAATCGCCCCATGGAAGACAGCTAAAGAGGATTTGGAAAGCGCTGGAGAAAGTCTCTACGCTGCTCTCGAGGTTCTCAGAATCTCAGCTATTTTACTTTCTCCCGTTATGCCCACAAAGATGGGTGAGCTCCTCGCTCGCCTAGGCCAAGAAGAGCAGCCGAATTTGGATCAGGTACTAAAATGGGGGCTGATAGAGCCGGGCGGACCAATTAAAAATTTGCCGCCGCTCTTTCCTCGGATTGAGAACTGAAGTGTCTCTATGTTCTTAAGAGATGATGATACTGTGTAGTCACTTTTAGGTGTGTAGTCACCATAGGAACGTTCTCAACTAGTAATTTTATTTTTGAGATTTTACTAGACTTAGCAGGCGAATCAGCCCCCCTTTCGATTTGATTCAGTAGGCGAGGGTTTAAATGATCATCAGTGATAAACTCAAGAACTCTAGATCGAATCTGCTTCTGGCGGGCCGAGTATGATTCAAGATGCGTTTTATGCGCAGTCCTTCCCCCTAGTTGTGGCTCATAGATCGAGCACTCTATGCAAATTCAGAAGGGACTAAGTTGATCACCTCGCAGTCCCAGGCGTAGGGCTTGTCCGTCTAACGACGGTCCTGGCTACATATGCGTCCCTCATAATGAGTATTGCCCTGAGGTGATGCTTTCGCCAATCGCATTACCACATCCTACAGTGTATCCCACAGCAAACGGGCCAGACAATCCTTGGTAGGGCCTTGGTAGGGAGATCAAAATCGGATGGGCTGGTTCCGAAAAAGCAGCACCGGTCAAAGTGTTTGCAACGGTTTTTGTAGCGCTTTCGCTACTAGAGGCGTTGTAAGCCATGTTGGGAGTAGTCGCGAACTAAGCGCCATAAAATACGATCGCCACCCAGGCACCACGAAAGCTCGGTTGCCCGCAAGTGCATCGAGCGCGCTGTTTGCGACCATTCGCGCATCGTCTCTATCAAACCCTGTAGCAGTACCCGGAACTCTAGCAACTCCGGCAAACTCGGTCGCTACGGGGCCGGGATTGAGGGTCGAAACGATAATTTCAGATCCTGCAACCTCGGCGCGCAGTGCCATGTAGAGATGAAATTCAAACGCCTTGGTAGCCGAATAGGTTGCTAGGTACGGTATCGGCTGAAACGCAGCGATTGATGAAACGCCCAATATCGCGCCCTGCCCGCGTTTGCGAAATGCCGATAACGCAGCGTGGGTGATGCCGAGAAACGCCGACACATTGAGCTCCACCATCTGTAGCTCGTCCGCTAGCGCCAATTGTTCGAATTTGCCAAAACTTCCACGCCCAGCGTTGTTTATTACTACGTCTACCGCCCGTTCTTCGATTAATCGCTCCACTTTGGCTAAATCAGCCGGTTCGCATAGATCCGCTACGAGATACTCAAGCGCATCTTCGCCGCAAAATCTCTGCAGCTCTTGTAGCAGGTCTTCGCGCCGCGCAACTGCGATCACTCGACTGCCTCGTCTGACGAGCTCTTTAGCGATCTCATTTCCGATACCGGAAGATGCCCCAGTTACCAATGATAGCTTTCCCTTGTAATTTAGCACGGCTCACTCTCCTGATTTAACCAACGGGCGACTTTGTAATCCGGCACTTTAGAGCGTGCAGTAATCCATTTGCGTAGAAACCGTGCTCTATGGCGTAGTCGCCATGCGTCGCGAAGCGCCAAAATGCTGCTTTGCTCAGTAAATAGTACACCGATCACCACGATCAGATTTCTAATAACGAATCCGGAAATGAGAGCGCCGGTGTACGCGGCTGAAAAGTGCAGCATCTGAAGCAGGAATCGATTGCGAACGCCTAGATAATTAACAAAAGCTGAAACCTCGGAGCGATTTTCCGGAAGCACGGCGCGTTTGTGAGCCACAACAGCGCTTGGAAAGTACCGACAACTCAACCCGAGTCGTTGTGCGCGCCAGGCAAGTTCTGCGTCCTCGCGATACGCAAAAAACGCCTCGTCAAAAATCTTTTTCCTCTTCTCCGTACCTTCTAAAATTCCCGGATGTAGGGTCTCAAGAATTTCATCATGTGGCGTATCTGGCAGCAGCAGAGTTGTTATCGCTTTTCTAGACAGCATAAGGCACGCGCCGGTCCCTCCGAATACATTCTCCTCGTGCGAGAAGCTCTCGCCATCAAGTTTTTGCGACCCGCGATCGAAGTGCCTAAGGGAGATTGTTAGTATCATCCCCGCAGCGTCCAACGTAGCAGGGGAGGTAGACTCTAGTTTGCTATTTCCGCGCAAAAGTTTAGGCGTTGCGATATCCGTGCAGATATTCGCTAGCTTAGCCAAACAATCCGGAGTTACCGCAACGTCCGGATTGAGAATGCACAAATGTGTGTGCTCGGAGCTTAAAAAATCAGCAACTATAGAATTTTGTCCGCCACAGAATCCGATATTTTTTGCTAGTTCCCGAACGTCTACCCCAGCACGTCTTGAGATCACCACTGAATCATCGGTCGATGCGTTGTCGGTGACTACTATCGCAAAATTAACTCCGATAGTTTTCGATAACGCATCGAGCGCAAGCCCCACTACGGCGCCGTGATTAAACGTAACGATGTGAACTAGTACTGAGGTGTTCACAACGATTTCACGCTGCGTTTAACCGAGTTATCAACTTCTCATTCTCTTCGAACATCGCGGCAGGCAGTCTTGAACCGAGTGTTTTGAGGTATTCGGTCTGTGATGCGGCTTCAGATATCCAATCTTTGTTCGAAATTGATAAAAGCGTTTTGATATCGGAATCTGATGCTTCCAATCCATCGCGACTGATTGCTACCGGCAAAGATCCAGCCGCAGTTTGAACAGTTTCTGCTTTCCCTTCGATTCTCGCGACCATCCATTCTAAGACCCGAATGTTTTCGCCGAAACCCGGCCATAGATAGCGTCCATCCTCATCGGTTCTAAACCAGTTGACGTGAAATATACGCGGCAGCTTGATTCCCGGCCTATGTTCAAACGATAACCAATGCGCCGCGTAATCGCCGACGTTGTAGCCAATAAACGGAAGCATCGCCATTGGATCTCGTCTAAGTGTTCCAACAGCTCCAGCTGCTGCAGCGGTTGTATTTGACGCCATCGTGAGTCCCAAATACACGCCGTGTTTCCAATCCCGTGCTTCGAGCACCAACGGCATTACCGTCGGTCTTCTGCCGCCAAAGATTATTCCGGAAAGAGGCACGCCGGTCGGGCTCGTCCATGCTGGATCGATACTCGGACATTGTGAGGCTGGGGCCGTAAACCGTGAATTTGGATGCGCGGCTTTAGTGCCCATCTCAGGGCTCCATTCGTTCCCTATCCAGTCGACTAGACGCTCGGGACAAGGACCAAGCCCTTCCCACCACGGTTCTTTGCGAACCGGATCGAACGCGGTGTTGGTGAAGATGGTATTTTTGTGCGCACTCGCCAGAGCATTCGGATTAGTTTTTTCAGAGGTGCCAGGAGCAACACCGAAAAATCCTGCTTCGGGGTTAATAGCGTAAAGCCTTCCATCCTCGCCTACGTTAATCCAAGCAATATCATCGCCAACGGTTTCGATTTTCCACCCGTTGTTAAGGTATCCCTGCGGGGGGATAAGCATAGCGAAATTCGTCTTGCCACAAGCTGATGGAAACGCTGCGCAGAAGTAGTGCTTAGTCTTGTGCGGAGTAGTGATTCCCAAAATCAGCATGTGCTCAGCTAACCAGCCCTCTTTTCTAGCTTCCGTTGAAGCGATTCTAAGCGCGAAACATTTCTTTCCCTGTAGCGCATTGCCGCCGTAATTCGAATTAAAACTCACGATTTCACGGGTAGCAGGGAAGTGACAGATGTAGCGCTTCTCAGGATCTAACGTGCCGATCGAATGGACGCCGCGCACAAAGTTAGTAGCTGATCCAAGCGCATCAAGTGCTGGCTTGCCGATGCGAGCCATGATTCGCATGTTCTCAACCACGTATGGGCTGTCCGTTAATTCAAATCCTACTTTGCTAAACTTGGACCCAACCGGACCCATTAGGTACGGCACCACATACATCGTGCGCCCACGCATACATCCGGTCATCAAGGTGCGCATCTTAGCGCTCATCTCTGTGTCGCTCGCCCAGTGATTAGTAGGGCCGGCGTCATCCTTAGATGGAGTGCAGATAAAAGTGCGATCCTCGACCCGTGCCACATCGTTTGGATGTGATCTGCTCCAGTAGCATCCTGGGTATGTCTCCGGGTTAAGCGGAGTGAAGGTGCCGGAAGCGACTAGCTGTTCGCATAGTGCGTCAGACTCAGCTTGCGACCCGTCGATCCATTTAATGACATTCGGCTGTAAGTATTCAGCACATTCCGTAACCCATGCGTTGACCGCAGCGTTTTTGCTTTCCATGCTTACTAGGTAGCGCGCCATTTACGCTACGACAACAGCGTTTGCCAGGAATTGTTTAAGCTGGTCTTAGGCCCTCTCGAAGGAGTGCGTTCTTAATGGCTGCGACCTCCTTAAAGTCCTCCCCACCAATCACAAACTTTACCTTGGGGGACTCAAACATAACACGGCCGGAGCTGTGATGAAGCCCGTATAACTGGACTGGAATTGCGCCTACCCCATCACTAAAAAGAATATCCCTTGAGCCAACAGCTGCGAGTAGATCCCCAAACGAATTTATGGGGGCGCTAGAAGCGAGAGTCGTTTGCTCATGAACCGCGAATCGCGCCTTTGCGCTGACCATCGCACCGAAGAGGGAGGCAGACGGGCGGGCATTTAGCTCTATGATTTTGAATTCACGCGAGCCGTCTGCGTGTTTTACAACTATGTAGTCCCAGCCGACAAAGCCGTTGATCTTGAGAACGTTAGCGCAGTAATCAGCTCCTTTTTTCATCTCGTGGGCGAGAAGCGTTCTTAGCTCCGGCGATAAGACGTTTGATTGACTGCCGTGAAAACCTCCCTGGTCATCCGTATCTTGAATAAATTCCCCGAACGTTTCGTATGTTCCATTATGATTTATGAGCATGATATTGCTGCCGACAAGTTCTCGCTTACCAAGAGGTTGGCTTCGATCGCTAGGAACCCTAGCGTCCACTTCAATTAAGAGTGGCATATGTGACGGCATGAAATCGTTCGGGTTCCAAAACGCGTTCACCGACGCGTCCGACATGCTGGTGTGAGATGCCGCCTGCTGCCATTGGCTGAGTACCTTTTCTCGGAACTTGTAAATTCGCTCTGCGATGATCGCTGGATGCTTTTCCGTAATATCGACCATCTCAACTAAGTCGCCGCCAACTCCTCGTGGCGCCTTAAGCCATATCCGTTGCGAACCTGCTAGCTCTTCTGAGGCGCGGGCGATATCCAGTTCTGTTCTCACGACCGCAGCATCTGCGAGGTTTAATCCGTGAAGCGCCCAATCTTCATGCAATCGCACTTTATCGTTGCCCTGTTCCGGATCGAACCTTTGTACCGGTGTTGCGCCAAGCTGTTGCGCCTGTGCGCGCACCGCTGGGGTAGGAAAACTTGCAACGAAAAGATGATCCCGTAAGTCGATATCATCCCGCACAGCAGCGGCCACGGGGTCTGTAAAACCGATCCCCAAGCGCTTAGCATTCGCTTGGAGATTCGGATCTACTTCGATTAACTGGTCAGCTGATGAGACGAGGCCGCGCTCAAGAAGATAGTCTTTAATGCCAGGAGGTAGAGTAAGCGTTAACGCTTTCTCGCCCGGCATTACCGCTGCCGCCGCCAGATAATTTACCGGAAAGTCTAACTGTGGTGTCGGGCTCATATGCGGAGCACGAATCGGGGATCCGTTCTCGTCTATGCTCTGCGCCGATGTATAATTATGGGTTATGATCACAGGACGATCTGTCTTGTACCCATTTGCTTCAGCCACGCTTCGTCCGAGCGCCGGAAAAGCAAACGATGCTGTTAGTATTTTCTCAGTGGGCGATTCAATTGCAGCGGAATGGGTGAGGAGAGGTGTTTGGGGAGTGAGGGATAACGACATCGGTCGAGAGTGTCTGTTGGACAGATCACAAACAATGCGTCGACTGTTCAGTGTGTTTAAGGCTAAACAGAAATTGCAACTAAATGTTACAAATGAGACAATCGTCAGCATGGCTAAAAAATTGGAAGAGTTCTCTGAGGCGCGTGGGAAGGCGAGCGATGAAGTGGTGCGGTATATTCGCAAACATCCGAGTGTGAAGGATTGTCTCAAGCGCGGCCTGTTAAATTTATCCGCTGTTGCACGTGTTATAACTGAGGAATCCAGTACAAAATTCAAACATGAACGGGCAGCCGTGGTAATGGCGCTCAGGCGATTACGGAGACGCGTTTCTGAGCGAAGCAACGAGGATTCCTTAATGCGCGTGATTCGTTCTGCGCGATTAAGCACGGAGTCAGGACTAGGGGCGATAATACTGGATCGTACAAGTCTCGACCGTATAATTTTCAACCGTGGAATTCGTAACTATCAACAGCGGGCGCAAACTAAAAATAAAACGTTCGATTTGATCGAATTAGCAAACGTTGCGGTTGTATTTTGCGCAGAGGACGACGTCGTACAAATGAAGCGTGAATTTCCCGCCGCAGTAATCAAGAGCCATACAGCGCTATCTATGGTGCAGCTGCACTTCGGTCCTCAAATCGAGACCACCGTCGGTGTTACTTCATACGTCTATGCAACGCTCGCTGAACACGGCATTAATATCGTCGAAGAAGTAAGTTGCTGGGATAAAATCGTAATGATGGTGCGTGAAGTCGATCTCAGTCGAACGATCGAGGCCTTGCAAGGACAAAGATATTAACTTCTCCCTGGGACCGCGGTCCGGGGTCCCAGGAGTTCACGCCTCACGGCCGATCAACTTTGTCGGAACGGACGTTGATATCAAATTTAGCGATCCGATCATGCCACCCACCAAACCCGGTTAATTTATCCTCCTTAGCGGCGCCGATTTCGCGCACCATGCAATCGGCATCGCTCTTCTGGCATTTTATTCGAGCTTCGTAGAGCTGCTTGACGTGTAGATACGCCAACCCTGCGGCTGATACAGAAACGTCGCTATGTTGTGGATTGCGATCCTTTACCTTTTTAATAAATTCTGCAGGCAAAGTGGGAAGAGAAAAAAGATATGCCCTACTTAAGGCGTCGGGGAACTGAGAGAGAGTTAGCTCGCTTCCTATATTATCTTGGGCTGCAATCTTGGGACTCCACCCAATATTTTTTAGACTTCGAAGCATCCTTATAAAGTCAGCCTCATAGCCTACGTTCATAATCCCCTGTACTCCGTTTTTCTTTAGGACTAGCGTTTGAGTTGAAACGTCATCGCCAGGGCTGTATGACACCTCAATAATATTGGGAAAAACTTGTTTGGATCCGGTTAAACACAACTCACCAAATTCAAGAGTCACTTTCAATGAGCCAACAACAGCAATGCCGGCACGTTTCCACTCTTCGGCTACTAGGCGACAGCCTTGAACGAAATCGAGGAAGGACTTGAACATGTATGGTGAGGTCGCAAGTGGGGAGATTGCTGCGGAGGAATAAATTATTGGAATTTTCTTGGCGTTAGATATCGGCGCGATCGCCACCGCTGCTGGAGTAAATTCGACGTAGGCAGCATCGATTTTATCAAACTCAGAAAATCGCTGAATCTCACCCACTGCGTTCTTGGCGGTTAACTGATGATCCCCAAAGACAAGGATCAGATCGCCGCCTGCTCGCCTTATCTCATCTTGTGCCATTTCGGCCCCGATTCGGGACTGCGTACCCCATGAAGCCATCCCAGCAGAAAGATCGGTCAGTACCCCGAGCTTAACCGGCTCGGCGAGGCTGCTTTCTGTCACGAGGAAGAGCGAGAGAAGCAACGGTGCTACTAGTTGAATCATGTGGCCGATCTTAAAAGATGGCGACGATGAAGTCCATCGATCGAAGCGTTGGATTGACTCCCGCTGGGACCGCGGACCGCGGGTCCGCTCGGATCGCTTAGGTGAATTCGATCAAGCGGACCAGCGGTCCAGGGTCGTGCGCCCCCGCATGCATCCCGTCATCAAAGTGCGCATCTTTGCGCTCATCTCTGTATCGCTCGCCCAGTGATTAGTCGGACCGGCGTCATCCTTAGATGGAGTGCAGATAAAAGTGCGATCCTCTACCCGCGCCACGTCGTTTGGGTGTGATCTGCTCCAGTAGCATCCTGGATACGTCTCTGGGTTAAGCGGTGTGAAGGTACCGGAAGCGACCAACTGTTCGCATAGCGCGTCCGACTCAGCTTGCGACCCGTCGATCCATTTAATGACATTCGGCTGTAAGTACTCAGCGCATTCCGTAACCCATGCGTTTACCGCGGCGTTTCTGCTTGCCATGCCTACTAGGTAGCGCGCCATTTACGCTACGACAACAGCGTTTGCCAGGAATTGTTTAAGCCGGTCTTAGGCCCTCTCTAAGGAGCGCGTTCCTAATGGCGGCGACCTTGTTGAAGAGCCTGTCCTTGGCGCTTTTGAATATGCTGATTATGGCAATTTAAGATCGAGTGGCCGGATGCCCGAGCTGTTGCCAGGTGTGCGGAGTTCGAGGTTCCCATAGCGGTGTTTGATAACTTATTAGAATTCATAGAGATTCGATCGATTATGCTTGTATATTATCCACAAGGTGGATAATATCTATCCATGCACCGAAGAAATATTACTCATCTTATAAAAGAGGCACTGTCGGATACTCCAGCAGTC
>JBGSNS010000140.1:0-13681 GCA_041739515.1 Bdellovibrionota bacterium | reverse complement strand
CTGTCTCTTCGCCTTCTCAAGGTCTAAGATCTGCATGACACGGGCTCCCTTATCCTCCCATAGGTGCAGAGCATCGAGTCCAAGCATGCGTTTAAGCATGTCCGTTATTCGCTTCTTAAGCTCCCCGTAAAAGTTCTTAAGCGCTGTAACGTCCTGAGAGATTAAGAGTATATGTGGATGGTTAGCCATCCAGAGGTAGTCGCAGATGATCACCTTATGGTCTCTCTGCGTGCGGGCAAGCGCTGAGTCAATTACTAGTTTCACAAGGCGGCGGGGCGGCAGTGGAAGTCCCTCCCGTGCCCTAAAGCACACTTCGTACACCGCCATTGACTGAAACATTCTTCTTTGTCGCATGCCTCGGTAATCGAGGACGATGGGCAAAAGTTGCTTCTAATCACGGGAAAAGTTGGGGTGCACGAATTCGTGGGCGCTTCTAATCACAGAAAAAGTTGGGGTGGACGAATTCGTGGGACGAATTCGTGGGCAACTTCGTGACGCACCGCTCGTGGGACGAATTCGTGGGCAACTTCGTGACGCACCGCACCCCAACTTTTCGAACATTTCTTCACGTCAGCTCGACTCTTCAGCTAACCAGCAAGCTACTGAATTCATTGGGGAAGCCTCGTGGAGAACGGGTTAAGTCCTCTGAATACTAGAAGTTGATGGCTCTTAAGATGGAAGGCAGTACCGAGAACGAACCAAGTTGCGCCACGAAGTGATTAACTAATAAGGACGCTGTACCATTTATGCTTGATTAACGGAGCAGAAGGCATGTCGACACATTTATCAATTTCAGTAAGAGGCTACGCGGGTACGCAAGAAGAGCTGATTGAAGCGCTTAAAACAGTCCCGGGGGTTGAGGGGGTCAGATTGATTGTCACCGACCCAGACATCAAGCTTCCGACTGCGGGTATTGAAACTCCTCCAGAAGCTAATGCGCGTGCTGATGCATGGCTAGGCGAACAGATGAAGGGATACAATTTTGTGCGATCGGAGCTCGGTGGGCATAAACTGGGTGGAAAACAAGGATATTTTTCGAGTGGGCCAGGCTTATCCGCAATAACCATTTTTAATTTCTTCCGTCGTGATCCGGAAATTATAAACGTCACGGAACAATATCCTCATCATCCTATTTATTCTGAGGATTTTGAGCGATGCTTGGCGCTTTTTGAGCGAGTCCCGGAATGGAAAGCGAGAATTTCCGAGTTAGCAGTGCTTTCATCAACCTGGGCGAAGCTGATTGATCGGTGGGATCTATTGGAGCGTACCATGCTGGATGCCGGGCCCACTGAAGTGAATCAGATTCTTAAAAATTGTCAGGACGACGCAAACTAGAAGCGAGAATCAGCGAGGAGATCCCTATGTATCTCCTGCCCTTTCCTTTAAATACTCGATAAACATCGCTCTCTTACTAATCAATTCGTCTGGTCTGATCACATTCGCTCGCAGTTCAGCTAAATCAGTAATTCCATCCATCACATAATCTAAGCCTGCGATCGACATCGGAATCATTCCGCCCTTCGTCGCAGCCTCGAACAACGCGCGATGGCCGGTATCCCCGCGAGAGATCAAGTCTCGCTCGCCTTCGCCGATTACCCACAGCTCAGGAATGGCGACTCGTCCCTTATACCCGCGACCGTGACAATCACGACATGCAGCAACCTTGTCGTGCTGTCCGACTCGCCAAAACTCCAATTCCTTGCCGTACCTATTAATCTGTTGCGCAGCCTCCCCGGATGACGACTCATCCCCGGTAATCAACATTTTTTTAAGCTCATCAGCTGGATTGTACTTCTCTTTACAACTTCCACAGAGACAACGTACCAAACGTTGAGACAACACACCGAGAAGTGCTGCAAGAATCTGGGACTCATCTACCTGCAGCTCTCGCAGACGCTTGAATACCGATATCGAATCGTTTGTGTGAATCGTACTCAGGAGCAAGTGGCCGGTGTTCGCGCCTTGCGTCATAACCTGTGCCGTTTCCGCGTCCCGCACCTCGCCCACGAGGATTACATCTGGATCGTGTCTCAGCGTGCTGCGAAGCGCTGCGGCAAAGTTGTAGCCCAATCCAGCAGCCATCGGACTTTGAATTACTCCCGGTTGTAGCTGCTCCACCGGGTCTTCTAGGGTCACGATTTTAACATCGATTTTATTTAGCTCCCGAAGTGCCGCTACGAGCGTCGTTGTCTTTCCTGATCCTGTGGGTCCAGCAACTAAAAGCACGCCGTTAGGAGCCTGCAGTAAATGTCGTAGACGCGCTTCAACCTTCTGGGGCAGTTGCAAATCACCGAGCTTCAGGTTCGATACATCCGCAGACTGCAAAATTCTGATCGCCGCATCTTCACCGTTTAGCGTCGGCATCGTCGAAATTCGCAAACTACGCCCGCGCATAAATGGCAGTAGCTCAAGTAAGTCCTCCTTTGGATTAATACTTCCATCCCACGGCTTTCGTGGGTCATCAATGGTGGCGTTTCCCATTACTCGAATGGCTCTCACCAACGCTTTACCTCTGGCAGCCGGTAGAGTTCGACCATCGTGTTGAAGTGCTCCATCAATGCGGTACCGAACCCGATATTCTTTTGCATCGATCGGCTCGATATGAATATCCGTAGCTCCTTGCTTAACTGCACGGTTTAAAACGGTGTAGAAGTTCTCCCTCGCTGATTCGATTGAATCTAGCTGGCCTAATACTTTCTTGCGCTTACCCTCGTCCAACACGAGCTCGGATAACGATTGAAATGTGTCTCCATCGACAAGCAGAAGCACCACTCGATGATTGAGCTTACTATCCGTCATCCATTTATCAAGCTTGTCATGGATCGGAAGTGAGATCATGTCGGCGGGCCTCAAAGCACCGCGATTGTCATGCGCCTTTAGTGCGATCACCAACTCTCCAGACGGCTTGCGCTCAATAATCGGTAGCCAGCCTTCCGGGAGAAATTTTCTAAGGACATCTGGCTTTAAGAACGCGTCCCTCGGCATGTTCGCGTTCATCACCTCGATCAATCCGTCGAATCCGATCGGAGAATATGACTCCATTGTCTCTACGACCCGCCCGAGCTGACGTTTTTCTTGAAGTCTGGTCGCTAACGCCTCCAGCGGCTCAAGACTATTAACTATCGCCAAACTAGGCGCAGCGCGCTTCGTTTCCGGTATTGGTTCAATCGGGACTCCATCGGCGTTCAAAGCACGAGTCAGGCCGGTATCACTCAACGGATCCACAATGCGGCCCCCTTTTGGATTTGATGACTCAGCTGGACTTCCCATACAACTCTCCAAAGAAAACGTTACAAAAACGATTCGCGGAGATTGACCGTAAGTCTGCGTTACAAGTTAACGAACTGGATTTTTTAAGTATAGAATGAGTGGATCACGAAAGCACAAATCGTATTGACTACTATCTTTTCTGTGCGCCGCTAAGAATACCTTCATACTCCCGCGGAATTCGCTGCTTTGACGGATCATCAATGGCCTCAGGTTTTGCTCGTTGAAGATCGCCTATCGTAAGTTGCTTTCCGGGCTTTGCCTGCTCGTCCTTAGATAGCTCACCGCTACCAGTTGTGAATCGCTCATCTAGCTTTTCATCTTTCGGAGCTATTGAGCGTTCTTCGAATTTTTCACCACGATCGCCCTTGTCTCCGCCAGGACCGTCTTCGAAACGCTTTGCAGACGACGAAACGCCGCCTTTCGCTCCATCGCCGCTACCAGCGCTGCTCTTGTCATTAGGCGCGCTGCTGGATTGGCTGGTGGCCTCTCCGGGTTTCTTTCCTCCTGCAGAAGAAGATCTTCCGCCAGAATTTGAACTCTGTCCCTTTGATGAGTTATTTAGCGAACTCTGACTTGCGCCGGATGATTGCTGGCTCCCGGCCTGCGAACTAGACGCCTCTGAGGGCTTGGAATCCTTCATCTCAGACAGAATCTGAAGCGCTTCTTCCTTCGCTGATTGAGGAGGTTGATCTTTACTCTGTTCGCTTTTGTTTTGATCGGAAGAATTTCCTTGAGAGCCTGGACTAGCGCTACTTTGCCCACCGGGCTGGGCACCATCGCTCCCATTATCTGATGAACTCTGCCCCGATCCGTTACTGTTGGCGGATTGCTTTTGATCTCCTGTTGAGCTTCCTTTTCCAGTACTGGATTGCCCGCCCTGCTTTCCATCGTCCTTAGCGCTACCGGAACTTTGCTCACTCTGCTCACTCCCGCTACCATTCTGATCGCCACCGCTACTGGCGCTGCTGTCACCGCTCGATGATGAGTTATCAGCCTGAGCATTTCCATCTCCGGACTGACTCGAACCTGAAGAATTAGATCCAGAGGTTTGTTGCTTACTAGCAGAAGAGCTCTGTGAAGAACTTTGCTGCGATGCAGAACTAGACTTGGACGATTCCGTACTCGAGGAAGAAGAGGGTGTTGCTAGTGAGCTAGAGGATAATTCACTTAAAGAAGATGCCTGACTCTTAGATGAAAGTTGCGACGAATAAGAAGATGACTTGGAATCAGATGGGCTTTGAGTTGCAGAGAGCGCAGCCTGCGCTACTTCTATCTTCTCTACTAATTCATCGCTTCCTGAACGTGCGGCTTCGATTACAGAGGTAAGCGCTTCTTTTGCTTCCGGTGAAATTTCAGGAGATGTGCTTAATTGTGATAAGCGCTCGACCAACTCTCCGTTTCCACTCGCTAGCTGGGATGCAAACAAGAAAGTGATCACGGCCACAACACTCAAAGTTAACGATATCCATTCGCTCCAATCTAACTTTCCTGGAAGAACGAAGTGTGGTTTTAGAGCAGTGAATTTATCTCCAAGCTGCGATTGCAAAAGCCCTCGCTGTTCCTCGGATAGCGATGATTTTTCAAGAGTAACAACTCGTTCCTTTAGCCCAAGAGTAGAATCAACCAAAGCCGCTACTCGATTGCGCTCCAGAAAGCGGTTGCGTGAAATCAGCAGTCCACGAACCAGAGCCACAACACACAGAATGCTAACAACGGTGCAAAAAGCTAAGAAAAAATCACGTGAAACGACAAAGCGATGTTTCCACAACACCAACAGCACCAGAATTGAGATACTCGATAGAAGCAACGGTCGAGTACTCAGCCACAATACTCGCATTCGAAGTTGCGACAATATCGGGTCTACGATTCCCACGTCCCGGTTCTCTGTGGGTAATTTATCACTCAAGCCGGCGGACCTTTCTCAAGCTCCGTACTATCGACTGATTCTGCTGCGGCTGATGCTTTAGCTGCCGCTTCTGCTCGCGCTCGCCGTGCAGGTTCGATTTGAAACTTTCGAACCGCTTCGTTGTGCTCTGCAAGCGTCGTGGAAAATACGTGTTCACCTTTGCCGTTACCTACAAAGAATAAATAATTCGTAGCAGGAGCGAACAGGACCGCCTTAATCGCGGACTCACCGGGATTACAGATGGGCCCCGGAGGCAGCCCAGGATTGGTATACGTATTGTACGGTGTGACGGTTTCTAGATCCGCTTTCGTTAAGTTGCCGTTAAAGTTTGGAATGCCGTAAATAACGGTAGGATCCGACTGCAGTCTCATGCCTTGTTGCATCCGATTTAAAAATACTGAGGCTACAAGTGGCTGCTCTTCTTCGTTTCCTGACTCCTTCTGAACGATAGATGCCAAGGTAAGAACTTCGTGCCTTGAAAGTCTCATAGCGTCTGCACGTTCTGTATACTCAGGCGTCCATCGCGTTTCCCCAAGCTCAAGCATCTTAAAGACAACTTGCTGCGGAGTGATTGGCCTGGAGAACAAGTACGTTTCAGGAAATAGATACCCTTCAAACGAATCTCCGATGACACCAAGCTTTGCAAGCCAAGTCTTATCTACGAGGATAAGATCGAACGCATCACGCGATACAATCCCTGCGTCTTCCACGAGCTTTCCGATATTCCAAATCGACTCGCCCTCTCGAACCGTCACTTTACGTTTGAGAACATCTCCTTTCTCAAGCTTGCGAAGAAGTTGAAGAGGCGTCATCGCCGGCGACATCATGTACTCACCGGCCTTAATAGCTGTATCAAGTCCCTGAAGACGAGCGAGAATTTTCAGCGCAAGACAGCTCCGTATCACACCTGCACCAGACAGCGTGGCGCAAATCTCGCCGAAACCTTTATCGGGAGCTATCTCTATTAGTCGCTCCTTTGTATCCGCTGGATTGGCAGGTTTCTCAAAAAAGTGCGTCATCCCGACAAAAACAGCGCCGGCGCACACCACTGGCGTGCCTAAAACTAATAGTATTCTGATAGCTCGATTCATGCAGGAATTTTACCCTCCAACCTCTGGAATTTCACCCTTGATATACCCTTCAAGAAGTAGGGCCGCTACCAGGCAATCTAGCTCCCCTGAGCGCCTGGCATCCTGTACAGACTTACCAACATCGCGCAGCCGTTCCGCTGCATCTTCTGATGACAGGTGTTCGTCTACATAACGTATATCGGCTCTAACGCCTTTTGATTGCATCTGTTCGATGAATTTTTTGACTTTTTGCGCTTGTGGGGTGCTTTTCCCCTCAGCCGTCAGCGGTAAGCCGACGATAATAGTAGTGATCCGCTTTTCCGAGACTAACAGGATAAGTTTGTTTAGCGCTTCGTGTCTCAACAGCGGCTTTTGTGGAAACGCTATGCCGACTTCGGAGCTAAGAAAAGCAACTCCTACCCGCTTGTCCCCTACATCGATGCATAGATATTGTGTCATTCCGAGCTTAGATCATACTACTAATTAATACTGTGTTACGAAACCTCGCTATATTTTTACTCTCCTGCCTAGCCTTGGCGATGTATGTTGCGTGGCAGGATCAAGAAGTGGCGCATCTTGATTTAATCAATCCCAATCGCATAGAAGCGACGTCGTCTCAAACACCACTTCAACCCCAGTCCATCAGCGAACGCGCTCAGGCGCTGGTTATGACACCGCTGTCGAGGCTTCTCAACCATTCGATAAAGCGGGGCGAGACGCTCGCGTCCATCCTAAGCCAATACGGTGCCTCGAAAAGTCAGTCGGCACAGCTCTTAAACAGCATCACTTCGACACTAAAATCCGATCCAAAGTTGATAGCGGGGAAGACGCTTAATGTAGAGGTTGACGCTGACGGAACCTTGATAGGACTGCGCGGAGCGTTAAGCTCCAATACTGCGTTAGAAATTCAACGCAGCCTTGATGGGACGTTGCGATTTGGGATGCAGCATCGTGCATCGTTTGAGCAGCTTCGTGTAGTAAACGGAACAATCGTTTCAACTTTTTCCGGTGCAGCATTAGAGCGTGGCGTGCCGTATGACGTAATCGACGAGGTAGTAGATCTGTTCGGTGGACGTGTCGAATTTTCACGTTCGATTCAACCCGGAGACTCCTTCGTCATTAAATATATAGAGCGCCGCGCATTTGATGGCGAGGAACTTCCTGCAGGGCCAATTATCGCGGCCTCACTACGAAATAATGGCAAATCGATGGCTGCTCTTCGATACGAAATAACGCCACGCACATTCCAATACTACGACGAATTCGGCGAAGCGCTTGGAAATTACTTCCTCCGATATCCACTAAAGTTCACCCGTATAAGCTCGATGTTTACCACAGCGCGATTTCATCCCGTTCTAAAACGTAGTCGTCCACACCGCGGAGTCGATTTTGCTGCCCCCACGGGCACACCGGTACGTAGCGTAGCTCCAGGAATTGTCGCGTTCTCCGGATGGATTAACGGAGGTGGAAACACGATTAGAATTCGTCACTCAGAGCGTTGGACAACGGAGTATATGCACCTTTCTAGAATATCGAGATCCGCAAGGCGCGGAGCTCCGGTTAGTCGTGGAGAGATAATTGGAGCAGTTGGAATGACGGGTTTGGCTACAGGTCCGCATCTGCACTTTGGATTATTTGATCGCGGCAAATATGTTAATCCGCTTGGAAATGCCGCCCCTCGGACCGGATCCGAGACCAAAATGCCGGCGCAACAACTACGTGTAATGCTAGAGGCTCTAGAGGAGCAACATCTGGTGGCGATGCGGTGAGCTACATCTTCTTTAGCGCAGGCACACCGATTAGATCTAAGCATTTCTGCATAACCCCTTCTACGATCGCGACAAGGGACAGCCTGGCCTGCTTAACAGCATCATCCGGGCAGCTCTTTATAGGGCATTCCTCATAGAATCGGTTTGATAACTTCGCCAGTTCATAAACGTATGCACATACATAATGCGGAGCCAACTGATCAGCCGCTAGAATCATTGTGGGTTCAAAATTCAATAGCATGCGAATGATCGCTTCTTCAGTTGGATGAGCGAGCTTAGAAAAGTCCGGGACATGGTTAGCTGTGGTTTCAACACCTCGCAAAATGCCCTTCACTCGCGTCAGCGCGTAGAGCACATATGCACCGGTGTTCCCTGCTTGTGAGCACCACTTCTCAAGGTCAAATACGACGTTGGTTTCTGAGTTCTGTTGCAACATTCCGTAACGAACTATAGCAAGCGACACACCGCGAAGAATCTCTTCACGATCTTCACTAGAGAGTTCGCCTGGTTCGTACCTGCTTAAGAACTGTTCTGAGATACGCGCCTCGAGTCCCGCTTTTAGTTGAGAAAGAAGAATCACGCTTCCCTTGCGGCTACTCATCTTGCCATCCGGCAAAACCACCTGCCCGTAAGCCACATGCCTACAATTCTTCGCTTGCTCAAACCCAAGTAGCTCCAAGCATCGAAAGACTTGCAAAAAATGCAACGATTGGCCGACGTCTACTATATAGAGCGATTCATCAAGCTGATACATTTCACGCTTCTTGTATGCGAGCGCTAGATCTCGAGTCGAATAAAGCGCAGTCCCATCGCTCTTCAGCACCAAGCAGTAGCCCAGCTTCTCTTTGGATAAATCTACGCCGATAGCACCATTTGATTCTGTAAATACGCCGCGCTTAAGCCCCTCTTTGACGAGCGCTTTCCCCGGCTCTGCAAATTCAGATTCGAAAAAATAATGATCAAAGCGACAGTTGAGCCAATCGTATATTCCCTTGAATTCTTCTAGTGACATCACACGAGTTTTTTGGAGCAATTCTTTAATCTCGGGAGCACCGAGTTCGATTTTTTTGAGTGTCTCGCTGACCTCGCGCTTTAGGATTGCCACATGTTCGAGAACGGAAGTAATCGTCTCTGGCACTGACTTTTTTCTAAAAGCTTCGGCAACTTCGAGCCCTAACTTTGTGGATTTCTCAATCGATGGCATTACCGGCGTATCACTGACACCAATTTCAGCTGCATTGCAGAGCATTCCTTCACTCTTAACACCTGCCACTTCGCCGTCCTTGATTTGACGATCGGGAATATCCGCTCCGGGAAGAGCCACTGGGACCAGTTGACCTACCGACACGTCCTTCTGACCGGTGGCGACTTGAACTGTACGACCACCGATATCGATCTCACACACAGTCAGTTCCAATCGTTTCGGATGGGCCTTAAGCGTCAGGACTTTACCCACTACTACGCCCTTAACCGGGGCGTCGGTGTAAGAATCTAGCGATACTAGCGCCACCCCTTGGGCGTACTTCGAACCGAGAAACTCTCCACGATTAGTTTCGGGGAACGTAGTGATGTTTTCGCGCAGCAACATCCATAGACAGGTAGCTACGTGGGTGCCTTCATCGCCTATATAATTGACCGGAACTGCGGAATCACCGCGCCACTCCTTTAATCTCCGAATCGAATCTCCGAGCGAAGCACACCGGGTGTGTCCGACGTGAAATGCCTTATGAGTGTTAGGTTGCGAGTACTCAATAACAACACGCTTGTTAGTACTTGGACGATTTGCGTACAGTTCAAGTGAACGATGTGCAGCGGAAAGCCTCTCAGCAACATCAGTGAGTACTAACGTAAAATTTAAATAACCACCGTCAGCGCTCACGGACGCAACGCCGGGGGGTAGTTCGTTGCTCAGAGCATCGGCCAACGTCTTAGCTATTATCGGGGGTGCCTTGCGAAGGGACTTAGCCAATTGAAAACACGGTAACGCCACCTCTCCGAACTGTTCGTTCTTTGGGCGCTCGAAAGCTGCTAAAGTTGTATCGGTCGCATCAGGGAACTGCCTTGTTACCGCACGCAAAACTGCAGCCTTAATTTCGGAGGTAAACTGTTCAAGAATCATACCCTCTAATACCGCAGAACTGCTAAAAAGTAATGTCTTCGTAAAGGGTTAGTGTTGACGGATCGGTGGCTACGTAGCACTTTGCGGAACCGAAATATCATGAATATAGCACCCACAGCGTCCATCCTTATTACCGGTTCTGAAGTACTTGACGGCCGGATCACGGACACCAACTCTCCATATCTAATCGATCAACTCAACACGATGGGGATCGGCACCCACAGGGTAGCCAAGTGCGGTGATTCTATCCCCGATATCATGCGATCGCTTGCGTATCTCTTTGATCAATCAACCGTAGTAATCGTATCCGGTGGGCTAGGTCCAACAAGTGATGACATTACCCGTGATGCAATTTCTGAGTTTACCGATAGAAAGTTAATCCTACACGGGGACGTATTAGCGCTTCTTGAGGAGTACTTTCGAAAACGACAACGACCGTTTGACCCTTCAAACTGCAAGCAGGCGCTTTTTCCCGACACTGCGATGACAATTCCAAATCCAGCGGGCTCAGCGCTTGGATTTTATCTCCGACTGGATGTTGCAGGGGAACCTTCGCGATGGCTATTTTCTCTGCCCGGCGTACCGGCGGAACTTCGCGCCATGATTAAGGACACAGTATTGCCTCTCCTAAAAGCGGAATTTGGAAACATAAAACCGCGACATTCGAGAACACTGCGTGTTTTTGGATTGGGCGAATCCGTAGTTGGATCACGCGTTACGGCGGCTGAACTTCCAGAGCACTTAAACGTAGCGTTTCGAGTGGCATTTCCTGAAGTTGAAGTCGTTATAAAGGGTGCTACCGCTAGGGAAGTTGAACAAGCAGCTTTGCTGGCTAAAAATTCGATCGGTGATCACGTATACGCCGAGAGTAGCGAAGGCGGTATCGAGCAAGTCATCCACCAAGTTCTGACAAAGCGACGATTAACGATTTCCGGGGCAGAATCTTGCACCGGAGGGAATATTTCCGGCTTGTTAACGAATCTTCCGGGCTCATCAAAGTATTTTCTTGGCTCAATCGTCGCATATTCCAACGATGTTAAGCACGAAGAGCTTGGGGTGCAGAAAAAATACTTAAAACTCCATGGTGCTGTGAGCGCTCAGATCGCACAAGCGATGGCTGAAAACGCCATGGATAAATTCGGCACGGATATGGCATTTTCTGTTACCGGTATCGCTGGACCGGACGGAGGAACCGTAAAGAAGCCAGTAGGACTTTTCTACGTGGGCTTCGCAGATAAAAAGGGTTCTGCTGCTTATCGTTTTTTTCTTGGATCGACTCGCAATAACATTCGCAAGTATTCAGCATGGATGGCGCTCGATGTTGTGAGACGACATCTTCTGAAACTTCCGGTTGTCGAACACACCGCCCCAAGCTCGAGCGGCTCAACGAACAGCGAGAGATAGTGGAGAATACACCTGAATCATTCACCGTCGAGATCGTAGCGCTCTCCTCAGAGGGCACGGGGATAGGTCAGATAATCGCCCCAACAGGCGAATTCGTTGGTAAGAAAGTCTCGGTGCCAGGGAGCATCCCTGGAGAGATCTTAGAAACTCAAGTCTATTCGGAGGAGCTTCCAGAGAGCCTTCCGCGCGCACAGTTGATTAGTATTAAGCCACCGCATACCGCGCGCCGCGCCACCCCGTGCGAATATCTCCCTGCATGCGGTGGCTGCACGTTACAGCACATGTCGATCGACAAACAACGCGCAGAAAAATTTCAGATGGTGCAGTCGTTAATGCTGCGCCAAGCAAAACTTACTCCGCAGTCCGGATACACACTTCTGGGGCAGGACCTACCGGAATTTAGTTACCGAAATAGGATTCTTTTGCATCTAGATACCGCGGGAGAGCTTGGATTCTATCGAAGCGGCAGCGGTGAAGTCGTAGATATTGAGCGATGTTTGCTGGCAGAGGACGGGATAAACGATCTAGTTGCTAGGATCAGGCCATTCTCTAAAAATCTCGCAGCACGAGTAGCGGCGATAAAAATTGAACGAAGAAAATCTTGTTTGTGTATCTTGTTGAAACCTCGCGTTCGAGACGCTGAACTTGATAGTGAGATTGCCACCTTAGAGCTGCTCGGAGTTCCAGTACTTCACGATCAACTCAACGAATCAGATGCAGGCCACTTTTCTCAGGTTAACGCCGAGGCAAATGAGATTTTAGTAAGTTATGTCCTCGGCCAATTCGCCGATAAAGATTTCAAACTTTCAATCACTGAACTTTACGCGGGAGCTGGGAACTTTACATTTCCGCTTGCTCAGAATGGTAGGAAGATTAGAGCAGTTGAGTTGGATGAAAACTTAACTGCTGCTGGGACTCTCCAGGCTGCCGAGGCAGGACTTAGCAAGTCCGTGACATTTATTTCTCAAAGTTGTGAGAAATTTTGTAGGTTCAGTAAATTCACTGAGCTTGTATTGCTTGATCCTCCACGCGCCGGCGCGAGAATCGTAGCGGAAACGCTTACACCGAAAGATACGCAGTTTATTGTTTACGTAAGCTGTAATCCAGCCACCCTTGCACGTGATCTAAAAATCCTCACGGCTAAAGGATACGTATTGGATCACATCGCTGTGCTGGATATGTTTTCACAAACGGCGCATGTAGAGATGATGGCTACGTTGAGAGCAAGATCTTAGCTCTCACCCCCCTGGGAACGCGAGGCGCTGCCTCGCAGTCTTCACAACGACCTTGAAGTCCCGTATTTATCCTGCCGCATTGGCTAGCTGTTCGCGTCGTTCTTGCTTGAGAAAATAGTGGCCGCAAAGTACCGCACTAGACTGCGAAGCAGCGCATCGCGATTCCAGCAATACGTTCTCAGTCCACCTATAATGACTGAAGAAACGTAATTAACTGCCCCCGCTCACCGCTAGTTAAATTCTTAAACGCATTTCGCGATCGCCTGGCCTCACCCCCGTGCCATAGAATCGCTTCTGTCAACGTCCGAGCCCGTCCATCGTGTAGGTATCTAATTCGCTCATCGTTTAACTGATTTTCGATTCCCAATCCCCAAAGCGGAGTAGTTCTCCACTCTCGGCCACTAGCCGAGAACTCTGGTCGGTTATCCGCAAGCCCAGGCCCCATATCGTGCAGCAATAAATCTGTGAACGGATGAAACGTTTGATTCACTACTTCGGGAACGGAACTTTCACCGGTTGCTAGAGTCATGGTGTGACACTTCGCACATCCGACTTGCTGAAATAGTGCCTTTCCAGCAATCACGTCTGGATCCGTCTGATTGCGAGCTTCGATCACCCCGGCGTACTGTAAGTACTTTGTAGTCTCATCAAGCGCTTCATCTGAAACCTCCTGTGATGAATCGCGCTTAGAAAATAGCGCGTTCGTCATTCCCATATCGTTGAAAAACGCCGCTGCGCTCTGCTGCAGAACGGTCGGGTGCGATGCCTTAAACCCGAATCGCCCGACATCTTTAGCTCCCGTGATCCGATTCGGAACGTAACTTAGCCGACCAGAGATTCCGTCACCATCAACATCACTTGGATCGCTCAATGCGATCAGAGACTCACTCGGCACAGCCTCAAGCAAT
>JBGSNS010000315.1:0-4712 GCA_041739515.1 Bdellovibrionota bacterium | reverse complement strand
AGGCACGCCGCCCTCTGCCTGCTTCAGGATCGCGAGGATCTGCGCGTCGGTAAATCTCGATTTCTTCATGTCTCTCTCCAAGCTCAATCAATGCCGGAGAAGTCCAGTTTTCAAGCCGTTTAATTTCAGGGATGATTACCGTTCAGCTTTGCGGTCTCGATCAGCGTGTAGGCGATAGCCGCGTTATGTCCTCCGCCCTCGGAGCCTGCGAACATCCAGTTTTTACGGCCGATGGCGAGCCCGCGCATGCCGCGCTCAGCCGCATTGTTGTCGATCTCGAGATGCCCGTTCGAGAGATACACCTCGAGCCGCGGCAGGCGCGTCAGGGCGTAGCGGATAGCTTTGGCGAGATCCGACTTGCCGGAGATCTTCGGCAGCTCTGATTGCAGCCAGCGGATGAGGTCCTCGAACACGGGTCTTGCCTTGGCCTGGCGGGCCGCGGCGCGCAGGTCGGGTGGCTGACCTCTGATCTCCGCCTCGACCGCGTAGAGCGCGGCGATGCGGGTGAGCGCCTCGGCGGCGATCGGCGTGCCCTTCGACTGAGCTTCGTCGAAGAACTTGCGCCGGATATGGGCGAGGCAGGCGACTTCGGAGATCGTGCCGGAGCGGTAGAGTTCTTCGAACCCGGCATAGCCATCGGCATGCATGAACCCGGTATAGCCCTTGATGTGTTCGGCGGGACGGATCCCTTTGCGGTCCATGCTGAACCTGTAGAACGCCGCCGGCGGCGCGTCCGAGCCCCAGGGACGCTCATCGCGGGCATAGACCCAGACGCGGCCGGTCTTTGTCTTGCCGTGGCCCGGCGAGAGGACGTCGACGGGCGTGTCATCAGCATGGATCGCGGCGCCGGCCCGGACATGCGCGCCGATCGCATCGGCAAGCGGCTCCAGCAGGGCGGCAGCCTTGCCGACCCAGTCAGCCATCGTGGAGCGTTCCAGATCGATCCCTTCGCGGGCATAGATCTCGCTCTGGCGGTAGAGCGGCAGGTGGTCGGCATACTTGGAGACGAGCACATGCGCGAGGAGGCCGGGACCGGGGCGTCCGCGTTCGATCGGGCGGGAGGGCAGCGGCGCCTGATGGAACCTCTCGCAGCAGGCACAGGCCATACGTGGACGGATGATCCGGTTCACGACGAACCGGCCGGGAACGTACTCCAGCTCCTCGGTGACATCCTCGCCGACGCGCTTCAGCTTGCCGCCGCAATCACCACAAGAATCCCCGGGTTCAAGGATCTGTTCGGTCCTTGGCAGGTGATCGGGGAGCGGCCTGCGAGCCGGCTTGTCCTTCGGTGCAGGCTCGGGCCCCGAGGCCGGGAGACCTGCGCTGTGGGTGATCTCGAGGTCTTCCAGCATCAGCTGGAGTTGTTCGAGGCCTTCGGCCGAAGACCCGAACCGGTCGCGGAGTTGCTTGTCGAGGCGTGCCTTCAGCTTCTCGATCAGAAGCTGGTGATGGCGAAGCTGTGCTTCATGACGGGCGATCTCGATATCACGCTGATGCAGTTCGGCATCCTTGCGCGCAATCAGGTCGCCTTGCGCGGCGATCATCGCCTTCAGCGCCTCGATGTCATCGGGAAGATCAGCCACATCCGACATGGGCAGGAATCTACCCTGCTTCGGGCCGCCGGTGAATCCGGAAAATCGCGCTATCCCGTCGTGAGAGGACGCCAGGTCTGCTTCGTGATCCGCCAGTCTATGCCTTCAAGCAGCATCGAGAGCTGGGCCTGGCTGAGATGCACCTTGCCGTCCTTTGCAGCCGGCCAGACAAACCGGCCGCGTTCAAGGCGCTTCGAGAACAGGCAGGCGCCCTGCAAATCCCACCAGATCACCTTCACGAGGTCGCCGCGCCGGCCGCGGAACACGAACAGGTGGCCGGAGAAGGGATCCTCCTCGAGCACCTTCTCGGTCAGGACGGCAAGTCCGTCGAAGCCCTTGCGCATGTCCGTCACGCCGGCCGACAGCCAGACCTTCGTCGAGGCCGGAACCGGGATCATCGCTCAAGCCCGCGGACAAGCTCGCAAATGCGGCTGACATCGAGCCCGCCTTCGACGCGCACCTTGCAGCCCCCCGGTGTCGTGATCTCAATGCATATGTCTGAGAGCGCCGAAGCGGGCGGACGCGAAGTCTTCAACGGCGCAGGATCAGGATCGACTGCAATCGTCACCGGCAGGAAATCACCCGTTCGTTCCGGCCCCGCTGCATATCGCGGGTCACGCAGCCACTTGAAGAGCATGTTGGCGTTCACGTCGTAGCGCCGCGCAACCTGGGACACCGATACGCCTGGCATCCGGGTCTGCGCCACGATCATCACCTTCTCGGCCTCGGCCCAGGAACGGCGTAACCGCTTGCCCGCCATCGACGTCCCCACCCCAAGTGTCCACTACCGATAGTGGACACCATCGCCCTCTATCGAACACACCAGCATCAATGGATCAGGGAAGACCGCAAGGGCGGTCAGGCCGGACGCTTACCGCTCAAGCCCCTCGAGCGTCGCAGCCTCGTCGTTGTGCACGTGGACGAGGCGGACCGGCGCAATCGTCTTGTCCAGATCACGGGCGAAGGCGTGGCACTGCTCAAAGCCGCCTTACCAAGCTGGCGCGAGACACATGCGCGCCTGGACAGTGCCCTCGGCGAAGGGGTGCCGGACCGGATGCGAACCGACCTGCGAGCAATGCCACTCGCTGCGGCAACGCTGGCTGGCGCAGCAGACACTGAGTGAAGAGTGATGGACCTGTTGTACAAGCCGTTGGCAACCTGCACTTTCAGGAATGCCTTATGCTAGCCGTCGGGGCCATAGCGCAGTTGTATCGACCGAGCGGATTCTGCTCAGCTTAGACCGCTAACGCGAATGCCTCAGCGGGTGTTTTCATGCCGAAGGCCGGATGCGGCGAACTCCCGCCGGGTGGCGGCCTGGCTTCCCAATGACTGGACTGAGGCGACCCTGCCGTCCATCTACAATTGCGATCATCGCCGACCTGGCCCGAAGCCATCATCGGCACTGAACTACTTGAGCAGAATGCAGGCCGGGCTCGCCGGGAAATTGAAGTTATCCTTTTGAATTATTGTCCGACAAGTCCTTTACCCATGACCGGGCGAGCATAACGGGACGGAAGCCCAAACGCGCATACATTCTTTTGGCATCTTCGTCGGCGAGCGCACCCAGGAAGATTGTGTGGCAGTTGGCCTTGCGCAAATTGTCGGCGAAAACCTTGATCATGACCGTCGCGATTCCCTGTCGCCTTGCCGATTGCAGCGTAAACAGGTCTTCGATCATCCCAGCACCGTTAGGCGCCGCTGCATGCGCACCATAGGCGACTGGTTGACCGTGTTGCATCGCCAGCCAGAACTTGTAGCTGGCGCTTTTGGAGCGATACCCAGCGACCAGGCCGGCGCTCACCTCCCGCGAAACGCTGAGTCCGCTAGTGCGTCGGCCTTCGGCATGGTCCACGAGCACGAGCTGCAGCAGAGCTTCCCAATCGGCGTCGTCCGCGATGGGGCGCATTTCGATCGCACAGCCAGTGCCAGTTACGTTCCCATGCAGTGCCATCTGGATCGTGGGTGGGCGTTCCTGATAATTGTCGAGTGCTAGGCGGGCCAGAAACGTGTCGGGCGTGAAGTGATCCGTGTGCACGACGCGCCACGATGTGTGGGCCAAATGCTCGTCCATAGCGCGAAGGACAAAGTCAATTTCGGCGTCGGTTTGCGCCGTCACCTCGTCGGCGTGGTTCGCATCCCAAACGTGGGGGTGAACCGGATCGGCGACAATGTGGCAGTAAGGCAGCGCGATTTGCGTGTTACCCAGCCGGCGTTGCCAGCGATAGGCCTCGGCGATCGAGCGTGCCAGGTCGGTCTGAGTCATGGGTTGTTGTCCGGATCGGGCTTGGTGCACACCAGCCTACCGGCCCAGTCGAAGACTTTCAACGAAACAGGAGCCGAGCAACCGTCCATTGTCAGCGAAGTCCGGCCTAGTCACGGAGAGGCTCTCGAATGACAAGATCGGATTGACCCTGCCGGTCGCCTGGGATGACGCTCAGAGCCGATATGGCCCTTAGCGACTAGTCTATCTAACACGGCTTATTGCCAAAGCAGCAATCATTCCAGCCGAAAGGGGCAACACTTAGTGTAAGACTCCGCTTCCCGATTTCTTCACACGAGTGCGGGGGAGGATTCCTGCAGGTCAGACCCCTCTTTCCAGAAGACAGACTTTCAGGCAACTCTTGGTACGAGTTGAACGGGCCGGTCAAAAGCGAAACTTGCTGTACTAGCCCCGCGCTAGGGGATATTGTGACATCGCGATTAGTGGCAGCTTTCGTGGTTGCTTTGGTGGCCAGCTGCAGCAATGACGTCAGCATTGACGAAAAGAGCCTGACAGTCTGTCGGCTTGCGTCGGAATGGCCCGCACCACCCGAAAGCACTGGGTCCAATTTCTTGGACGACGAAGCTTCGCTAGGGTATTGGCGACGCGGCTTTCTTCACTGTGCGGAAGGCACGGCCTACGAAGTTATCCAGCTAGGCGATGGTGGCGAGTTGGCCAAAGCCGCTGCACTGAAGTATTGCTCTCAACATTGGTTGGCCCTGGCCTGCCCCTCAGGAGTGGTCCACCAGATTTGATAGCCCGGCGGTTTCAAGGTAGCAGCGTTCATGCTGCCACCTCCCCATAGTAAGGCGGCATGAACGCTGCGGGCAAGATGGCTTTTGGGGCGGGTGGCTTGTAGC
>JBGSNS010000018.1:0-5583 GCA_041739515.1 Bdellovibrionota bacterium | reverse complement strand
AATCGATAGCTATTAGTTTAATCTCGCTCATGGACTCACCCGCCTTAGATAAAAAATATCAAGGGTTTTTCTGCACCCTCTTAACGCAAAGCTTTACAGCTTCGCGTTAAGAGGGCGAGTCCATTCCATTGCGGTCCCAGGTTATCGCTGCAGATACATTGCATCGCCGTAACTTAAAAATTGGTATTCGTGCGCGAGAGCGTACTCGTACACAGTTTTCAACTTTTGTGCTCCGATAAATGCTTCGACTAGCAATAAATGAGAACTTCCGGGCTGATGAAAATTAGTAATCATCGCATCAACGTTGCGAAAGGCATGCCCGGGATTTATAAAGATATCTGCGAACTCCGCTTGCGGATTGAGCGCGTAATTTTCCAACGCACGAACAACCGTTGTCCCGACCGCCACGACTCGCCCACCTGATTGTCTAGTTTGCTCAATCGCCACGATAGTGGAGCGTGGCACAGCCACCCGCTCCGCCCCCGGAGGTCTCACCGAGCCGTCTTCCTGAACCACGGATAGAACGCTTGCAAGTCCGACATCCAACGTTAAATATTCGCGTCTTACTCCTAGCTCATCGAGGGCCGCCACTAATGATTCGGTAAAATGTAGTGACGCAGTTGGCGCTGCAATCGATCCGAAATTTTCAAGAGTGCTTTGCGCTGAAACACCGCTAGCCGCTGCGAAACGACTCTGATAATCCTCGCGATCGCGGTCGTCCCCTTTACCGCCTCTGATGTAAGGAGGGATCGGCATAATGCCGTGAGAATTCAAATCAGATTCATGACTTATCTCAGCCTTTACCAGCACCGTCTTATCTGAAACTCTTCGGGCTACTGTAAATGCAAGCGAACTATCAACAATAACGCTGGTTCCCTCCTCTAGCTTTCGCATGGGACGGGCGATCGCTTCGTATTCCCTTTCACCACGTTTACCAACGATCAGCAGCTCTACGCCACCGCCGGTTTGAAGTTTCCCTAGAAACCTCGCTGGCCTAACAACGGTGTTGTTTAAGACTAATAGATCCCCTCTCCGTAGCAGCGTTGGAAGCGCTGAAAAAACGGAATCCGAAATAACACTATCCGCTGAGCCGTGCACGCATAGCAACTTAGCCGAGTCGTACGGATACACCGGACGCTGAGCGATCCGTTCGTCTGGCAGAACGTAAACAAACGGAGCACTCACCTTATCTCACTAAACGAGTAGTGATCATTGCGGAAGTTTCTTAGCTTGAACTACGCTCTGCAAAAGCTGGCTAACATCAAGCGGCATCGGGAACACGATCGTCGAGGCCGCGGAGCCTGATACTTCTCTCAGGGTATCGAGATATCTAAGTTGAATCGTAACTGGATTCTGAGAAAGAATGTCAGCTGCTTCGCGCAGTCGGGTTGCCGCCTGATACTCTCCGTCCGCTTTAATAATTTTCGCGCGTCGTTCACGATCGGCTTCGGCCTGCTGCGCCATCATGCGTTGCATGTCTTGCGGCAAATCGATGTGTTTAATCTCAACCATCGAGACCTTAACTCCCCAAGGATCGGTGCGCTCATCAATTATTTCCTGAATTCTGTGATTAACTTTCTCGCGATCAGCCAAGAGATCGTCTATTTCAACTTGACCGCAAACCGCACGAAGCGTGGTCTGGGCTAACTGATTTGTCGCAACCAAATAATTCTCAACGTTCACCAGTGCCTTGGAAGGATCAACGACCCTGAAGTACAGAACCGCGTTGACCTTAATCGACACGTTGTCTTTTGAGATCACATCCTGCGACGGAACGTCCATCGTTATAACGCGCTGATCAACGGGCACCAAACGCTGCACGAAAGGAAACACGAAGTTAATTCCTGGTCCGCGCAGATCTGATAAACGACCAAGGGTGAAGACTACGCCACGTTCATACTCTTGAAGGATATGGATCGCACTCTTAAGAATCGCGGCTACGATAAGCAACGGGACTACTAGACTGGCTGAAAACATAAAAATAACTCCAGAGATCTAATAAACTAGACTGGGGATACCACTAAGGTTAACCCTTTAACTCTCACAATTCGAACTCGGGAGCCAGCGGCAAGAGGCTCGGCGCTCTGCCCCTCCTGCTCTACTCTCCACAGCTCTCCCTCGATATTGAGGGAACCTTTGGCTGTTAACGGCTTTTCAAGGAGAATCTCTCTCCCGACGAAACCCTCAACACCGGAGGTAACCTTACGTCGCATAGCACGAGCGGCAACCGTTACTGCGAGCAACATCAGCCCACCAAGCACGATCGCAGACGGCAGCACCACGGCGGCGGATACCGCAATCCCCGGCGCCGCGTTTGAATCAATTAGATAAAGAGCCCCCGCTACCATCGCGGCAATTCCGCCAACACCGAGAACGAAACTTGGGACAAAAAACTCTAAACCAATCATAAGTGCACCGACCCCAAACAGCATGATTGCTCCCTCGTTTAGGGGGATTATCTGACTTACAGCCAATGCTAATACCAGTGAGATTATCCCCACGACACCTGGGAGGATCGCGCCTGGATTATACAACTCGATTGACAGCCCTGTCGTAGCCGCTAGCCACAACAGCGCAGCGACGTTCGGATGACCGAGAAAGTTAATAATTGATTCGCGAGTGTTCGGCTCTACGATGATACGGCTAGCCTTACTCAAATCCAGCAATATTTTTTCCACACCGTCGACAGATACTTTGCGGCCCGCGATCATCTTAAGCACATCATCGAGTGAGGCCGCCTCGAAATCGACGATCCTTTCCTTAACCGCTTCGCTAGATGTTACAGAGATACTATCGCGCACCGCTTTTTCTACCCAGGCTGCATTTCTGCCGCGTTGCTCGGCTAAACCACGCGCCATAGACACGGTCGCGTTCTCCGCCTTTTTGCGCATGTCTCCTTCAATATCCTTTCCGTCACCGCTAACTGGATGAGCCGCCCCGATACTAGTGCCCGGGGCCATTGCTGCTATGTGCGCCGCAACGGTGATAAAAACTCCAGCCGATGTCGCACTTCCGCCAGTCGGCGAAACGTAAACGATAACGGGGATCTTCGATTTAAAGATCGATTGGGTCATCGATTGCGTGGTTTGCAACACGCCGCCCGGAGTATCCAATTCAATAACGATAGCCGCTGCCTTTGTTTCATTCGCCAGCTCCAGTCCACGATTAAATTGCTCCTCGGTCCCTGGAAGAATAATCGATTTTATCGGCACCACGACCACCGATAGTTCCTGAGCAGAAACTAATGAGGAGAAAAGTCCACAAACTAAAAATCCGAGACTTACTAATGTACGAATCACTCCACTCCTTACAGTTGACGTTAACTTTGACTGCATTCCCAAGCCTTTTGTAGCGCGTGCCAAAACCGCTTCTTCGCTTCCGGATCAACCAATACGGATTGAATCGAATCCGTGGTCATAACTTCCGCAGCCGCCACATCCGAGACCAACGACGCCTCACCACCCGCAATCAAAACGCATTTTGGAGAACAGTCAGCTAGAGAAACCTTCGTTGTGCCGAAGCTGCCCGTTCCGATGCTACACTGTACCAGCAAAACCTCTGCGATCGAACGCTTTAGACCGCTCGTAATCGCCTTAACCACCAGATCTCGCGCCGCGGGAAGGTCTGGTCGGTCCTCAAAAAAAACAACCGCTAGCTTCGATGCAGAGGGTCCAGAAAAAACTATCGAAGCGCCGCTGGACGTAGCGTCGCGATCGACAGCGGCGGCTTTGAGTAGTCGAGTTGGAACCCCGTGTGGATACTGCTCCGTAATATATCGAACGACTTGGGGATTAAGATCTGTTACATCCATCGGAAAATTACCAATATGTTGTGCGGGCATTTTTACTCTAACTTTTGCACCGCATCTATTATTTTTTGCGCCACTCGGCTCTTAAACGTGGTTGCTATTTCATGGCTTGAACCACGCGCATCAACGATCCACACCCGATTAGTATCTAAATCAAACGCCTCATCGGCTAGGTTCGCAATAATTAAGTCCGCGTGCTTCACGGCCAATTTTCTCTGAGCCTCAGCGAGCAAATTCTCAACTTCCCCGGTTTCAACCGCAAATCCGATGAGCAGCGGACGCTTCTCGTCACCCCGCAATGCGCCGACTTCAGCTAAGATATCTGGGTTCGATTCTAAGCTTATGGGCGCTGCAGCGGTGCCTTTAGATTTCTTTAACTTCTCACCACTAGTTCGGGTTGGCTTAAAATCCGCAACCGCTGCAGCCATAATAACGATCTCTGGACGATCATCCTCTGCCCCAACCCGCTCCAATACTGCGTCCCGCATCTGCTGCGCAGTAATTACTGGTACACACTCAATCATCGCTGGGATTCGACTCGTAATCGGACCATGCACAAGAGTGACGTGGGCACCGCGTCGAAACGCTTCGCGGGCTAGTGCCACACCCATTTTTCCAGAGGATCGATTGGAGATAAACCGCACCGGATCCATGTACTCTCGAGTTGCTCCGGTAGTAATGAGCACGCGTTTGCCAGAAAGATCTTGCACCGAGAGTAATCTTCGAACATGAAAGAAGATCTCGTCCGGACTCGCTAATCTTCCAGATCCATTCCAGCCGCAAGCAAGCGCTCCATCTTCTGGATCAACGAAAGTCACACCGCGCTTCTTTAAAATCTCAATATTTTCCTGCGTGGCGGGATGCTCAAGCATATTGACGTTCATTGCGGGACACACTAACACCGGAGCGCGAGAAGCAAGCAAAACTGCGTGCAACGCAGAATCAGCGAATCCAGCCGCAAATTTTGCGATACAATCTGCGGTCGCTGGCGCTATCACGATTCCGTCAGCCCAGTCTCCAAGCGAAATATGTTCCATGTTCGAGGCTTCATGCTCCTCCCAAAGCGAGGTCATTACCGCGTTGCCGGTAATGGCGTGAAGCGAATCGACGCCGACGAATTTTTGCGCCGCCTCGGTCATAATCACTCGTACGTTGTATCCGCGAGAGACCAACATGCGCGCGAGCTCACAACCTTTGTAGGCAGCAATCGAGCCAGTAATCGCAAGTACGATATTTTTCTTTTCAGGTACTGATACAGAATCGGCCATAAAGACTCATTGGGATAAAAACGGATTCGTTCGACGCTCCTCTCCAACCGTAGTGGAGGGGCCGTGCCCTGGGAACACTAGCACATCATCGGGCAATGAGAGGATCTCCCGTTTTATCGAATTTATTAACTGAGCATGGTCGCCCAGCGGCAAGTCGGTGCGCCCAATCGACCCCTGAAAAACCGTGTCCCCAGCGATAAGAACCCCGGAATCCTTAAAATAAAACGCCACATGGCCCGGAGAATGCCCAGGAACGAACAGAACGGAACACGGGATGTCGCCGACGTATAAAGTCTCCCCACCAGCGATATATTGGGTTGGCTCAGGGCACGCAGCAAACCCTGGCAAAGACCACATCAGGGCTATCTCCGCTGCTTTCGCCCGAAATTCTCGCTCTGCCTGATGCCCTAGAAGCGGCACCCCCTGGAACTCAGCAAGACATGCGGCTACTCCGCCGCAGTGATCAAAATGCGAATGCGTAAGCCAGATGGCTTCAACGGTAAGATC
>JBGSNS010000066.1:0-4147 GCA_041739515.1 Bdellovibrionota bacterium | reverse complement strand
TTACGGTGCTTGAACAGTTTCAAAAAAACATGAGCGCGACAGTCGCCCTCTATCCGAATCAATGGGTCTGGTTTCATAAACGATGGAGAACTACTAGCCGTGAACGACTTTCAGGAAGCAAATACATTCCGTATCTCGAATCGCTTTTGCCGTTGGGCGACCCTTTCATTATCGTGCCTCCTAGTGTTGACCGGCCTACTCTCGTGCAGCCCTCAAGGATCGTACCATCTTCGGAAAGCTGAAGAGCAGTCGAGACTCGGAAACGTTGATAACGCGATCACTGAATATCGGCTGCACATGCAGGAGCGCAGCAAGCAAAAATCTCGCCCCGGGTGGGAAAACCCCGCGTTCTATCTAATCTTGATCGGCGACTTGGAGTTACGGAGAGACAACGTCGATGCTGCGCTTACGAATTATATGGCAGCTGATGCAGCGGAGGTTGACGGTCCGCTCGTGTCTGACAGAATTCGATCGGTAGCGAAATGGTACGAAGATAAAGGGGAGCTAGCTACCGCGTTTAACCTTCTTCAAAAGAATCGCAACAGAGATCCACTGCTTTACGATCCAACACTAGATCGCCTCGGAAAACGGATGACGGAATTAGAGGAAGCTAAATCCCGATAGTCTCCCTGGGACCGCGAGGCGTTGCCTCGCAGTCTAGACAACCTCTTTGCAGCCACGGATTTATCCAAACGCGAACTCTAGCTTCAAATCTCTGTGCTCCTCGTTTGAAAAAAGTTGTCGCAAAGTACAGCGCTAGACTGCGAGGCATCAGCCTATCAAACTACGGCGGACAAGATCGCCTCGCGTTCCCAGGAGTACAGCAACTTCCTCACGAACCCCCGGATTCACATCTCGAAGCGCACAATTAACTGCTGCTTCAAATCGACGCCGATCATCCCCTCCACTGATCAACTGCGCCGCTGCCCAAACGGCGGTCGCACGCACCGTCGGTGATGCATCCTCCTTCACCATGGAAACTACATCGCTAAAAAGATCGCGCTCTTCCCGGTTTGCAGCAACGCATACCGCATTGCGCACTAATCCGGCGCGACGCGTTCGCTCAAGCGGAGTTCCTCCGCAAAATCGTTGAAAATCATGATCCGTACGAATCATAAAGATCTCTTTGAGACTCACAGTTTCACCAACTTTCTGCACTGCGAATTCCGGAAGCGATTTCATCGGATCGTGATTGAACGGACATACCTCCTGACAAATGTCGCAACCGAACAACCACTCCCCTAGCGCACGACGTTCCCATTCAGCGAGCAGTCCTCGCTTCTCGATTGTCAGGTACGAAATACATCGTCGCGCATCGAGACGGTACGGAGTCTCAAGAGCTGCGGTCGGACACGCAGCAGCGCAGCGATGACATGATCCACATCCATTGCCCTCCGCAATTGTCTCCCCTTCACCTTCGATTGTAGCTGTGGTGACGACCTCGGCTATGAAGAAAAATGATCCAACTCCAGGTCGGATAACCATTGTGTTTTTGCCTTGAAATCCCAGCCGAGCACTTTTCGCCCAAGCACGCTCAAGCGTTGGGACAGCGTCTGTAAACGTTTTCCAGCGATGCCCGATTCCCGCACGGTTCATTCGTATCTGCTCGACAAAAGCGTCTAGCTTCTTCGGCAATACTCGGTGGTAATCTGGGCCGGATGCGTATCGAGCTATGCGCCCAAGCCCGGGTGAAAGCTTTCGACCGTTGGCTGAGTTCCCACCAATTCTCAACAGTCTCAACAGTGCCGGCGCTCCAACGTACGGGAATATTAAGGAAAGTACCGTTAACGATTGAGCCGGGCTCTCGCAAGACTCTGACGGCAATAAGACCGCAGCTGAACCGCTCAACTGACGACCCATAAACTTCATTTCTCCATGCATCCCCAGGGACTGCCAAACCCGCAAATGATCGATATCCCCAGCCAAACGGCGCGAGGTCCAACTGACGGCTGCGGCGCCAACATTTCGCGCAGCATCAATTACCGCTTGACGAGCGATGGCATTTTCGGCGCTACTATCCTTACCTGTGCAAATCACCGTTAGACCTAATCAACAAATTTCATTCCTAGAGGCTTTTCTGGGACTTACTCTAGCGCCGTCGTATACGACCGCTAAGTTAATGGCTAAGGGACACCGTTCCTTCGCTCCGTCCTTGATTGCTTGCATGATACTAACTTTGTTTGTGCCGGTTTGGTTACAGGTCTTCAAGTATAACCTCGTAAATTTTGATTCTCCTGAGGTTCAGTCGACCGTTCTCGCGATGATGACGAGTCTAGGAGTATTCTACATCCTCGGATTGCTGCTATGTGTCTCTCTCCGCATGGGGCTAAGCACTGGAAATGCCCTAAATCTGCTGACCTACACGTTGACGCCGGTAAACTTAGCGATGTGGATCGTTTATGGGTTGAACTATAAGCATTCCGGGCGGCTCACCGTCATCACTTTCATCCTGACCGGCGCCGGAAACGTCGATAGCCTACTGTACGGATACTTACCGCTCGCCGCGATAGTCTTATTCGGCTGGGTGCTGTTGGTGGCGTATTTTTGCGCCAACAACTCAGCGGACGATCGTAGCGCGCAATCCTTCACCTTCACGATGCTTTTAGCGCCCGCTATCGGATTAAGCGTTTGGGCGGGAGTGTTTGTCGGCGATATGGTGCGACCGGGATTTCTTAACGCCATGATGCGTCTTTTTAAGCTGCTTCCTTGACCCAGAAGCCAGGCTCCGTTACCGTCCACTCCGCAAAGGGGCCCCATCGTCTAGCTGGCCTAGGACACCACCCTTTCACGGTGAGAACACGGGTTCGAATCCCGTTGGGGTCAATTGATTGAAACGGAGTACTCGAACCCGTGTTGTTTTTTCTTAGCGGTCATAGGACCGCTAAGACTTGGGGGTTCGAATCCCGTTGGGGTCAATTGATTGAAACGGAGTACTCGAACCCGTGTTAAGGCACCCAAAGCCCGGATCATTCACACTATATGAAAAACAATTCTGGCTCCGGTTCCGACTTCTCCGGGTTAATCGAACTAGCCCGCGGACTCCCAGAGGTCGAAGGAATCGTAGCCCATGCGTTTCGCAGCGAGGCACCACTGCTTAGCCAAATCCCCAAATACCTCTTTGAACTAGGTGGCAAACGAATCAGACCCGTATTGGCATTACTGGTCGGACGAATGTGCGGCTTAAGCAAGCCAAACGAAGGACTGCTCAACATCGCAGCCGGCATCGAACTAATCCATTTAGCTACTCTTCTGCACGACGACATCATCGACAAATCCCCGCTTCGCAGACGCAAGCGCTCCGCTTTTTTTGAATACGGTCTTGAAAGTTCCTTACTCGCGGGTGACTTTTTATTAACTCGGGCTTTCGGTTTATGCGCGAGACTCGATCAAACAGTGATCCGAGCGACCGAAGAGGCATGCGTCGCACTCACTGAAGGAGAAATCCTAGAAGTCTCCTTAGACAAAGCCCCAAATACAACTCTCGCGGAGTCTCTGACCGTAGCGCGCAAGAAAACCGCCGCACTGTTTAATCTTGCATGCTTTGCTGGTGGCCATGTCGCCGGAGCATCGGATGAAGCAACAGCAAAACTCGCCGCTTGCGGTGAGCAGATGGGGATAGCGTTTCAGATCTTAGACGATATTCTCGACGTAACCGCTGACGAAAATCTCCTAGGCAAGAAATCCGGTATGGATTTGGTAGAACGCAAACCATCTATAGTGAACGTTCTTTGGGTAGAGAGTGGTTCAACTTTAGCGAAGCGACTGTTGACCCCAACGTCTGAGGATGAGTCGAAATTTGTAGAAGCGGCCTTACTTGAGCTGCGCGGCGGCCCAATCGTAGAAAAAGCAACGACGTTAGCCCGCGAGGCAGCGGCTCAAAGCAAAGTACTTTTAGAACAAGCGGCGAATTCTATCTCTAACGTCGACATTCAAGCGATTAACGGACTTAGGGCAATCATCGATCTGACGATCTCCCGAGTGAGTTGACCCCCGGGACCGTATAGCTGGATAGGGGTAAGAAAGACCTGATCAAACACAGGTCTCCCTTCCCTCCGAACCGTACAGGCGGATTTCCCGCATACGGCTCTCCGGTTAAAGGTTCACCGACAGGCGGGCTGGAGTAGGATGAGTCGTTGTTCTTCCATAC
>JBGSNS010000010.1:0-3043 GCA_041739515.1 Bdellovibrionota bacterium | reverse complement strand
ATGCAAACTCCTGTGGCCCACGTGTAATCCGCTGCGTATTTAAGTCTAATTTGTATAAAGTCAACCCATCAGAACCGGTATAGACCGACGAAGATGTACCGCCCTCCACGTAGTCGGCAACTTGGGGAGTAAAAAAGAGAGCGCTTCCATCCGCGCTTACCACGAACCCGGAGACATCTACGAAGCTTCCACGGATTAGTACCTCTCCGCTTGATTGCCCTAAACTCCACCGATTGATGAGCTGATCAAAATGCCCATCTTCTCCGAATGTGGCGTAGAAGACATCCCCGTTATCAAGTACCTGAGAGCCAAAACCCGCCAACTGTACTCCCGACTCTTGTGGAAGTGTGGTTAGTTCGCCGGTCTGGAAATCTTTGCGATACAGAACGACAGCACCAGCGGTATCATCGGTGAAAAACCCGTATCGGCCGTTGGATGAGATGGATCGAGCGGTAAGCGTAGCGAGCGAATCGTCAAAGACCGTTTCAAGTCCGCGCGCGCTGCGATTTCCGGTGAGCACGGATAGGCCATTAAACGAGGCGCTCGATATTACCCGCCTAACTTCCCGATCGAGTTGTTGAAACTCTCCGTCAAGCGCTCGGCGCTGCGAATTTGAGTAGCTTCCATTCGCTGCCTGCTGCGCCAACTCCGTCATGCGGATTAAGACATCTCCGATCGCACTTAGCGCGCCGTCAGCGATCTGACTAAGCGATGTGCCGTCAGCAACGTTGGCGCGAGCACGCCCGAGCACTCGTGATTTCGCGTTGAGGGTTAAAGCGATCGATAGACCGGCGGCATCATCGCTGGCACGATTAATTCGCGAGCCGCTGCTGAGTCGCTCGTAGACGCGACTTACACCTTGGGCTGTCTCGTCCAGTCGACGAGTTACGCCAAGCGCAGTGATGTTACTTCCGATCGTAATAGCCAATCCGTGGCTCCACAATTATACTTCAGAGTTCTCCCGCACGAACATCGCGCGAAAACACCCTTCGTAAGGGAGTTCGGCTAGTTAGCTGAATTTCTAGACCCTGAAAATTCCAGTTCGTCGTTGTCCGAATCAGCACTAAATGGCCAATCTGAAGGAGAGCTAAGATGGGGCTGAGATAGAGGTAGGTTACTAGAATCATAAAAGAATGCGGGGCTAGCGGATTCTACTAGTACGGGCATCATTAACACCATCGCTGCGTAGGGGGAAAAACGTCAAACGGTTTCCGATCCGTGTCATCGCTCAGCTAGAATTCAGCCGTTCTGGGCTCGCCGGAGGCTCGCGCGAGGATTCCCAGCCGCCAGGCGCCGACGCTACTTGCTACGCAATATTTTCACTTAAACTGAAGCAAACGCGGATAACTGTCCGATTAGGGTGGGCAGGGAGCGTCGAGGCGGGTCGCACGGTGATTGCATGTTATCGCCGGTAGCTTAGAAATTGTGAGCTAGTAGGTTTTTACTTGGTGTTTATGCGTTTTCAATTAATTCTGATCGCGCTCTGTCTACTCTTTCTCTACGGCACGGCTTCTGCGCTCGTTACGGAGGGAGACATGCCTGCCCCATCAAACGGTTACATCGGAAGCTGGGTTGGATCTAGCGGTGTCCCGATCGCCTCCCGTTGGATTCTTACCATGAATCATATCGGTGGATCCTCCACTTCGTATTTTTGGTTCGAAGGCCAGGCTTACCAGGCCGCTGAGTATCATCGGTACATAGGCGGAGATATGGTGCTAGTAAAGCTTAGTCGCGATTTACCAGCAGGACGCTGGCACCGACTTGTCCGGCGCTCGCTATCGGTCGGAGAGGCGCTGACCATAGGGGGAAACGGCGAAACGCGCGCAGAGGCGTTGGCCGATAACGCTGGATACCGTCGGTCAAGCTCTAGGCAATTGCGGTGGGGCAGAAACACCTTTTCAGGGATTGGATACTATCTCGCCTTTCAGTTCTCCCGACCTACTGATTCCGACGCTATGCCGTATGAAGCGCAAGCAGCGCCGGGAGATTCCGGTGGCGGCGTGTTCGTTACAGCGAGCGACGGACAACTTGAGCTTGCGGGGATAATGCAGTCTATCAGCGGTGGATCTGATAATGCGGCCCGTTATGGCGACGCTACTTACGCTCAAAATCTCGAACAATATTTACCGTGGATTGATTCTTTGGTTCCGTTGTCAGCTCCTACCCCGAATCCAACCGCTAGTCCGAGCCCTTCTTCGACACCGACGGCTGTACCGACAGCGACAGCTACGCCGATGGCCACAGCTACGGCTAGCGCGACATCGACTACTAAGCCGACCAGCACCACGCCACCCATTTCAACCCCAACACCAACCCCTTTAGTCACTTCAACGATATCGCCAACAACTACGCCGCGCCCTATCGCCAGTACAACACCTATCGCTATTCCTTCTCCCACGTCTCGGGCAGAGATTACTCCATTGCCAAGATCCACACCGAAATCGACGCCGAAACCAGGGTCGAAAATAAAATCGAAATTAAAATTGAAGCTAAAGGTTCAGCAGAGAGGGAAAGCCGTCACGATTGAAACAAGATTATCCAAAGCTCCTCGCGCTCCGCTAGCAACGGCTGGGCATGATTGTGAGTTGCTGATCTATACAGCGAGAAAGCAGGGTAACCCTCTTCGAAGCACTCCAACCGTGCTTAGCCCGAAAACCAGACATCATTTTAGAGACGTTGGCATTCTTAAACGGGGACAACTCCTGCGAGTCCAAGCACGGCTAGACTGCGTAGAAAAGTTTTTCGAATCTAACGCTGTGCCTCTGCGAGGGTCGCTAGCTCGGGGGGTTACCGAGAAACAGTTCGATTCCCGTCTCAGAGCGCTAGCGGTCGGGAAATGATTGGAAACTACTGCGTTCCATTTAAGCTTACACTGAGATGTTATCCTCTGAGTAGCTGCACTGCGAGCGCCGGCGCTTGGTTTGCTTGAGCGAGTACCGAACTTGCGACTTGTTGGGAGATCTTTAAGGCGGTTAGGCGGGCACTGTCTCCAGCGATATCGGCGTCCCGAATCCGAGCAGCCGCTGCGCGAACCTGCTCGCCT
>JBGSNS010000009.1:0-15543 GCA_041739515.1 Bdellovibrionota bacterium | reverse complement strand
AGGCGAGCAGGTTCGCGCAGCGGCTGCTCGGATTCGGGACGCCGATATCGCTGGAGACAGTGCCCGCCTAACCGCCTTAAAGATCTCCCAACAAGTCGCAAGTTCGGTACTCGCTCAAGCAAACCAAGCGCCGGCGCTCGCCCTCACGTTGCTGCGAGGATAAAATTCAGAGCGATGCCGTCGGGGACCAAGTTGGCGCTATACTCCTCGCTTCGCATCACTGCTCATAATCCCGCACGAATAACTGCTGTTTAAGATAGACGAATCGAGGGGTTATCGGGGGAAGATTCTGGGCGGTATTAAACGACGTGTCGTAATTCCAGTTACGCACCGGCGCTGTATAGACTGGGTTTCCATACACCCAAGGACCGTTGGAATGCCGAGGTCGGTTTAAGCTAACAAACGATCCACGATACGTATACGTAACCGAACCGTTCCAATTCTCATGAAACCGCGGGTAGTTTTCCAAACCTCCGTTGTACGTTCCGCCTTGTCCGCCTGCGCCATCGATCCCACCAGTGGAATCTGTTGCAGCCATCACGGCCAATTGCTGAGTTGTGTTCGTCGGAACACGACTACCAATCGCGGAGTTCGAGTTTGCGTCGTTCCAGTTACCGGACATTACATTAAACGTATCAACGAGTGCTGCAGCCGGAATCTTATTAGAGGAATTGTAATTTCCAAAAAGATAGAACGCTCCATCGGAGACAATTGTCATTCCGATCGGATTGGAGGCTCCGCCGACGGTGGGCCTCAGTTGCGCTCCGTTTCTGACGCGCACTCCGTAACGGCTGTTTTGTAGCGCTGAATCCGGACCGGATACGGAGAAGTGAAATACCAAACCTCCTTCGGTATTATCATTTAGAAGTTTTCCTCCCCAAATCGTAGCGCGGTTGGTGTGTAGGCAGTTCAACAACGAGATCATATCTACGTCGAGCAAAGTCATGTTCCGATTCTCACGTCGATCTCTAAACGCGGTCACGGCGTTGACCGCTTTATTGGCGCCCAAAACTCCAGTTATGTTACCGGAACAAGCTGCAAGTGACGCCGTCGCTGCTGCGACGTTAACATTATTTGTGTCTCGCACCTCAATCGCCTGCGCTACGTGAGAGTTATTCAAGCGCAACACCAAGCGAAGATCGGCTTTATCAAAATAGGTCTTTCCGGGTACGGCATCGAGCTCTTCCGGGGAAGGAACCGACACCACCGGAACTCCCATTTGAATCATATTATTCCAAAGCGTTACGTCTGAAGCATTGACTAATCGGCGCGTCGGGCACGATGGAAATAATGCGCGCAAGCTGACCGGATCAATTACGCGATTGTTCCTATTCAGACACGTGCTATCGTTTTTTCGTCCGCGATAGAGATTTCCGGCGGTGGTAACTTGTCCAGAGATATCTAAACCGTTGCCACCATCAAGATACAGATCTCCGTTTGTATGCACCGGCCCGGAAAGAACCATAGAAGGGCCCGGAAGAATCTCGAGATCTTTATTGTAGAAAGCAGCGAACTGAAACAGCGGAACAAGTCTGCTCTTAAAGCGCAACTCGAGCTGAGCTTCCACTTTATCTTGCGCGTTCTTCGTCGTTGCGTAGGAAGCATACTCGTATTCTTGCGCGTTAAGCCCTTGGTATCGTTCGCCTGGATCGATCGGTTTAAACACAGGATACGTAGCCAGGTTGTATGGATTCTCTACTACGTAACTTGTGACTGTTCGTGGTCCGAATGTATTAGACTGACAGGCGAAACCGCCGCTTCCTTGGTTTGCGCCAACGCAGGGATTTGTGGTGGAGGGACTGGTGCCGCTGGGCCGATTGTAACCAACGAATGTGGCGCGGATTGTTTCTGCCCGTAGATTTAAACCCGCTTCGCCGACGTTAAATCCGTTAGCGCTCGAGCGGATCCCACGGTACGTTCCCATTTCGATTCGTGAGATCGAAGAATATGCTGCCAGCAACGTGGCGAGCATCGCTAATAGAAACATCGTCGTAATAAGGGAAAATCCACGCTGAGAATACTTCATAACTTCGCCTTCATTTATGTTGAAAGAACGTTTCTTGGAAAAAAATCACTAGAGAGAGTTCTGGATACGGTCCGTCCTTGGGTCGTTTGTGTGCCGGTAATGCTGACCCGCACCGCTAGAATATTAGTCCATGCGCCGGCAGCAGTAAGCGAGTCGACTGTTGAGCCGTCGTTCATTAGTAGCTGAACTTGAAAGTTTGAGATCTGATCAACTACGTTCTGTGGATTGATTGTGTCAGCGTTTTCGATGATTTGAAGAACTTCGTTAGATACTCCGAAGCTCCATTGATTTAGAATGTATAGCCAGGTGGCTTCGCTCACGTATGAGTTTGTTGGAGAGAGGGGGAGGATATTGAAGCGGATTTCTGTTCCGGTGTCTGTAGTAGGTGTTCCGGTTAGCTGCATAAACTCACCGGCTCTGGTGGTGGAGTTAAATACGTAGAATTTCTGCGAAGCGTCAGGAGCCGATACGTAGGCTACCCAGGCGTCCATTTTCCCACGTTGATTGGCGTAAAGACACGCCGACCCGGTCGGAGTAACTCGACTCAATGCGACGGATGATCTGGTCGAACTAGCGGCGATATCCTCACAGCCGAATAGTGCGTCGTCGAGAAGGTTTCTGCGAAGGATTAGTTGATCTGATACGTCTGCTCCGTTGTCGATTAGTTCAATTGCTGGAAACGAGCTTGGCAAGCGTTCACCGGCTTGTCGTATCTCGTTGCCGATCAAATCCAGTGCTGCACGGACGTTTTGATTGACGCGAGTGCGGACGATGTCTCGTTGATACATTGTACGGTTAGCCAACGCGACTGACACGATCATAAGCGCAATCAGAGCTGATAGCCCCATCGCTACCATGAACTCGACCAATGTCATTCCAGCGTCGCGACTAGCGAAGCTGGGTAAAAACTGTTTCGGTTTCATATAGAGTTTTGCCGTTGAGTGAACTTGAAAAATTTAGATGGCGAGTCACGGATGAACAGAGTGCCGCGTTTTGGCAATAAGTCGTAGTAACTACGTAATTCTTGTTGTCGACATTTATCGTCTGACTAGTGCTTCCGCTCGATGGTAGGATCGAGGGCGACACCGTTCGCACGCTGTCTATGGCGCGCTGAGTAGCCTCTAAGGCCTGGGTCTTTCTCTCGCTTAGGAGGTTCGATTTGGCTTGGACAATAAAGGCAGGAGTGACCATCGCCAGAGCGATGCCGGTAATGGCGAGCGCCACTATCGTTTCCATTAATGTAAATCCGCGTTGGGTAGTGTGTGGTGTCATGAAATCCTTACCCCTCCACCGAGAAGAACCTCGACTGTTTTGGTGACGAATTGATCCTGCAGCGTCAGGACCACGTTGCTTGTGGCGAAGCCACGTGAGGTAAAACAGATGCTCCAGTCGGTCGCGCTAAGAGAACTAGACGTTGGAAGAGTTAGTCTGAGCGATGGATCGCTAGTCGGCGATCCGGCCGAGCAGTTCGGTGCGAAGCTAGTTACGATGGTTCGATTTGTTGAAGGCGTTATTATATATGCTACGGTTTGAGATATCGCCCGTGCACGAACCTCTTTTAGAAATCCGGATAGTTCAGCAGCGGCTCCTTGAGCTGGATTAGCCAATGCGTTCAGATTATTTATAGCAATCGAAGTCAGAACGCCTGCAAGCATCAAGTAAACCAGTAGTTCGAGTAACGTGAACCCAGAGACGTGATAGGCCCGTTGCTGTGCAATTCTAGGTAGCCGTTTGCCTTTCAAAACAGAGCTCATGGGATAACCATCGGTATTTCTTAACTTCCTCTTGACTCTCTGGCGTAAAAATCGAAGTTTGTTCATTAGGAGCAACCTACATGCCATCATCTTTAGAGGAATCTCGTAGCAATTCACGGATTGTGGTTACTCTCGATGGGTTGGCGGGCTCAGGGAAGTCATCCTTGGCCGCGGAGCTGTCTAGGAAACTAGAGTTTGTAAATTTTAATTCAGGGCTTCTTTATCGCTGTATTGGATACTTGGCGTTGGAGGAGGGCATTTCTCCGGACGATGAAGCTGCTTTGGCAGCCATGGTTTCTCGTCACGAAATTACGCTGGTCGATACCGCGGATGATTCTTTGACTGTGCAATTGGACGGAAAACTTTTGACTGAAGGGTTACGAACACCTGAGGTTAGTGAAGCTACCTCACGCTCTAGTCGCTTTGCTGCCGTGAGGGCGCTTCTTCTAGAGCTGCAACGTCAGGCATGCCCGGGGCGAAACCTAGTCGCCGAGGGACGGGATATGGGCACGATTGTTTTTCCGGATGCGCAGGTAAAGTTCTTCATCGAGGCGTCGGTTGAAGTCCGGGTAGCTCGACGGTTTAAGCAATTGGGTTTTGGAAAAGAGGGCACCCCGAATGCGGATCTAGAGAAGCAAATCGCTCAGGAGATTATCGATCGAGACAAACGGGACGCGGAGCGGGCGGTTGCTCCTACGGTGGCTGCGGCTGGTGCGATAACGATCGATAATTCGAGTGCTCCGCTTGGGGTCACGGTAGCGAAGATGGCGCAGATTGTGCGGGAAAGGTGTGCCCTATAGTTGGGCTCTTTACTTGGTATTTTTTCTGACGAAAAAATCACATTTACAATGAGTAGAGATCTTCCGTTACCTGCGGTAGGTTCTGGAGCTCAACCGGCCCTGTAGCTCAGTCGGTTAGAGCAGCCGGCTCATAACCGGTTGGTCGACGGTTCAAGTCCGTCCGGGGCCATTTAGAATTTACAGGTATTATTCCGGCCAAGGATGGCCGGACGACGTCGAAGACGTCGGAGTCGCGTTAGCGACGAGGAGGGCGAAGGGCATGAGCCCGTAGCCCGACCAGAGAGCGGGTGCAGCCGGCTTCCGCCTAGCGCAAGCGACGGCGGACATGCATAACCGGTTGGTCGACGGTTCAAGTCCGTCCGGGGCCATTTAAACGCTTTGCTTCCCTGGGAGCGCGAAGCGTTGCTTCGCAGTCTAAACAACTCCCTTGCAGTTTCATTTTGACTATCGTTGCTGCAAAGTATCCGTAAGACTGCGAAGCAGCGCCTCGCGGTCCCATCGCCTGGCGTTCCCTTGGAGGCAGTTCGTAGGAAGTAGATTATGAATAAATTTATCGTTAGCAGCATTATTTTTATTTGGCCTTTCCTCGTCTTTGCTCAAGACTCAACCACCCAGGTCATCCAAGACCACGGCCCACGAGCCGGCAAAGTGATCGGCTCTGGCCCCGTGCTAGCAGAGGTAGTTTGGTGGGGAAGCGACAGTTTGCAACTCTACTTTCTAAGCTCTCAATGGGTCGATATCCAGGAAAACGGAGCGATCGTTAAAGCTTCGCTAAAAACCTCGAAACAACCAACCAGCGTTCCGGTCCCTTGCACGGAAGGGAAATATTTTAATTACTCCTGCGTTCTCCCCGAGGCGAAATCAATAAAAGCTGAGGATACGCTCACCATCACGCGTACCTTCAAGGCAGAGCCGCCCAAGACGTTTGAGTATCGTTTCCCGAGCGATGCTAAGCCTTAAGTGAGCATTGATTCCAATTTACCCGTCGCTCAGGTATTATAGGTAACCGAATATCGATGTTAGCGCAGAGGAGTAGGGTAGACGGTCGCAGAGAGTTTATTCTCTCTGAGGAAAGTCGGGGCTTTCTCAAAGAGTGTTGGCTGCTAACAGCAGCGTTGGGTGATCAACGGAAAGTGCCACAGAAAAGAAAGGGCCGAACTCAATTTCTAGGGTGACCTAGATTTTGGGTGGCGAAATTGAAACGGTGAGGTAAGAGCTCACCAGCGGCGGGGTAACTCGCCGGCTTGGTAAACCCCAGCTGATGCAAGATCGAAAGAGGGGAGAGTTGTGACTAAACATCACACCAGTTCTCTTTGAGCTGATTTCTTCCCGGGTCGATCGCTTGAGGTGGTAGGTGACTATCATCCCAGAGGAATGACCGTTCATGACAGAACCCCGCTTATCGCCCAACTCCTCTGCGCTAACATCGGTAGCCGGATCGCTGTTTGTAGCTCTGTTTTTATTCCCGCTACTAGCAGCCGCTATCCCCGAAAAATCCGGTGTCGACACTTCGACTGAGTTCTCGATTCCAGCGCTCGATAAAGTCTGGATCTTTCCCCGCGATCACGCGTCTCATCCCGATTTTCAAACTGAGTGGTGGTATTTTACCGGTCAGCTATTTGTCGACGATCGCAAGCGAACTCAAGCGCCATTAAGCGAAGATCTATTCCAGGCTCAAGCTGACTTTGGATTTCAACTCACCTTTTTTAGGCGTGCTCTGTTCTCTGCGCCACTCGGTACTGCCAATGGTGACGCGCTACTAGCTCACGGCGCGTTTACTGACGTAAAGGCCTCGAACTTTACCTTTGAAAAGCGATATCAGCGACAGGGAATTTCTTCCGAGCTTTCGCAAGCAAGCACCTCGACGCTCGACGTTAGCGTTGGAAACTGGCAAGCGAGATTGAATCCACAGGATGCTAGTGAAATTGAGCTTTATTATTCGGTAGAGAATATCGAAGTGAAATTGCTCGCCAAGGTGACTCTACTCCCGATGTATCAAGGCGAGAATGGATTTAGCCGAAAAGGTACCTGCAATACATGTGCCTCGCATTACTATTCGCTCCCGCGCTTGGAGCTTAGCGGCACAGTGACGAAAGACGGTGAAACGAAAAGTGTCCGTGGTCTTGGTTGGATGGATCACGAGTTTATGAGTAACGCACTTCAACCTGAGCAGGAGGGTTGGGATTGGATCTCGCTGATGACTAATAACGGCGATTCAATCATGTTCTTTCGCTTACGCTCTAGGAATAAGAGTGCTCAGTACTCAGCATGCTCGATAATGAGCAAGGATGGTGTAACTCGATCGTGTCGAGCAGAGTTTAATACCAAAAAATTTTGGCATAGTCCCCGTAGTGGAGCTCGGTATCCAAGCCACGTTGAGTTGCTTATCGATGATCTGACATTTCAATTGATTCCTCTGATTTCTGATCAGGAACTCTCTGACGAGTCGATGTCGTATTACGAGGGCGCGATCCGCGATGCTAATGGAAAAGGGTTCGGATACATGGAGTTAACCGGGTACGATAAGCCGCTTACTCAGCGGTTCTAGAGATACTACCAATCCTTTGCCGTCGTATGCTTTACAACGGTATTCTTCATTTGAGTTGAGTTTAACGCTTGAGTCGCTCCATGGGAATGCTGTTGCCCATGCCAGCGACGAAGTGTGCGTGCTAGGCGATCTTCGAGATCTTTGCTCGATGTACCGAACGCTGCCCTGATAGCAGTGGATTGGTCATCGCCTGCGGCTAATTTGTCAAAGAACTTTCTGATGGTGCCAAACCCGTAGGTGTTTAGAATAACCGTTGATGAGAGTAGCGACTGAGCGTATGCCGCAGGCACAGTTTGATTTGGAAGTCTTGTAAAGCCGCCTTGCAAGCTCGCAAGCGGGATCGGATCGTGCTCCGTTAGCCATTCGTACAGAGCAGATTTCAAAATAGGATTCTCGTCACCCTCTTCGAGCCATTGGGCCAAGCCTTCATCGAGCCAACCAGGAGCTTTGCCGTTTGATAGCGCAGCGATGACTGCATGGGTGTACTCGTGGCTAACAGATCTGGAGATTCCGTTGTGATCGTTTATCTGTTCCGCGCTAACAGGGATTAGAATTTGCCCTCGCACGTAAAGTGCATTGGTCCATTCCGGTGCCCCGGTAGCACGGGTGAACGCTGACGAAGTCATTAGCCTTACGCTTGTTGAGACCGGAGGAAGAGTACCGAAAAGATTGGTGAGTCTGCGATGGGTACTCTCAAGCGCTACACCGACTACGTCGCTTAGTGTTGACCAGGCAGCGGGTGATACTACCGTTAAGTTACTGCCGCCGCTTAGCATCAGCGGGGCGACGGTAAGCCTAGCTAGGGAGTGAGGATCCGACACTTGGTGCTGTTCGGACTCGAGAGTGCCTAGATTGGAACGTTGCGCATGCGATTGGGCGGAAAACAACAGGCAGCCTAGCGCCACCGCAAATTTTAAAACCACCCGAGGCCGCAAAAACGGGCCTGGCACCTGAAAAATATCTGACATAAAAACCGCTTTACGGTGGGCACCTGGTGTCCGATACTCGGCCAAGCCATGTGCTTTCCGCCCATAGTTACGGTCGGAACCAAAAGCGATTTTATTAAGGAGCTTTCAATGTTTTCCCCACTTTCTACGCGTGTTTCAGAGATTCTCTCATGGTACAAAGGCGAGAATCTCGGAGTTCTCAATAATTTAGCGCGTCTGCTTGGCGCAGGCGCGCTGGGCGGAACCGGCAAAATGGTCATTCTGCCGGTCGACCAAGGCTTCGAGCACGGACCGGTTCGAAGCTTCGGTCCGAACCCAGAAGGATTCGATCCCCGGTATCATTTTGAATTGGCGATGGAGGCAGGATGCAACGCGTATGCGGCACCGTTCGGTCAGCTCGCGGCGGCAGCCGGCGATTTTATCGGGAGGATTCCGGTGATCGTGAAGGTCAACAACTCAGATACGTTGTTTAGCGATAAATCACCGATTTCCGCTGTGACCTGTTCAGTGAAAGATTGCGTTAAACTCGGTGCTACAGCGGTTGGTTTTACGATCTATCCCGGCTCCAGTAATCGAAAAGAGATGTATCAAGAAGTGCGTGAGATCGGAGAAGAGGCGCGTTCGTATGGTCTCCCGATGATCGTATGGTCGTACGCCCGTGGCGAACAGATATCGAAGGAGGGCGAGACAGCGATCGACGTAATCGCATACTCCGCGCATATCGCGGCACAACTTGGCGCGCATGTGGTAAAGGTAAAACCGCCGTCAGCACATATCGAGCAAGAAGCAGCCAAGAAGATGTACGCTAAATCTGAGATCCCGATCGCTACTTTATCAGACCGAGTTCGCAACGTTGTTCAGTCAACGTTTAACGGCCGTCGAGTGGTTATTTTTTCCGGCGGAGAGGCAAAGGGGGACGCCGAGCTACTTTCCGAGGTAAAAGAGATTCACGCTGGAGGCGGTTTCGGTTCGATCATGGGCCGCAACGCTTTTCAGCGTTCGCGGGTCGAAGGAGTCAAGTTGCTTCGTAATGTCATCTCAATTTTTGGTGGAAAGAGCGCCTAGTCCAAAACTAAACGGACCCCGGGATTAACGTATTCAAGGTATTGAAGGGGGACCGCTTGTCCGCTTGATCGAAATTAACTAAGCGATGTCGTGCGTCGGACACGTCGGATAACTAAGGACGCGAAGGTCACGGAGGCATTGGTGCTTTTACTCCGCGTCCACCGCGACCTCCGTGTTACAAAATTCCAATCGAAGGCGTTAAATTTTCTATATTATCCCTTCTGTTCGATCTCCTCTCTAGGCCTTTCCTATGGGACAGGAGTGGCCAGCGGTCCCCTAGATCCCCTCACTTTGGATGCTAAACAGATCTTTGCGAATTCACTCGAGCCCAGCTATACTTGAGGAACTTATTCTGAATTGAGCTAGGAGATTTATGTCATCAACATCAAGTGATTCAAATACCGGAAGTTGCGCTACTGATGCACCGTTTGTGGCAAGCGATGAGCGTCCGATTCAAGTGACTGACTCAGCGATCGAGGCGATCAAGAATGCCATCGCAGCTGAAGGTCAACCCGGCGACAGTTTGCGTGTTTCCGTTGTCGGCGGTGGCTGTTCCGGTTACCAATACAATTTGGATTTCGAAAAAGAAGCGCGAATGGGTGATCTTACTCTAACGTATGGTGACGTTAGCGTACTTATCGATCCGGTCAGTGCTGGGTATTTAAAGGGCACGACGATCGATTTCGTCTCTGGTCTTAACGGCACTGGATTTAAGTTCAATAATCCAAACGCTAAGAAAACCTGCGGGTGCGGAAGTTCGTTTAGTTAATGAGCTTCGCTGGGAGGTTTAATGAAGCAGTTCAGAAGCCTTCTTGTATGGAATTTATTCTTCATTGTTTGCGGTTGTAGCACAAACGCCAATTCGTATTCGGTTGAGCGGGTCAAGTCTGAATCGGTTGCGATGGAGGCGCTTGGGTACGATGCTCAGCTTGCGGCGGAACTTTCAGCGGTAACAAACGATTTTCAGATTCCGTATCCGGATGCAGCTTACGCTTTTGAACGTGGACGTTTGTTTTTTAATCGCTTCGGTGGCGGCGTGGCATTGTCGATGCGTGGCAAAAACGAATCGATCCTAGGCGCTCGCAAAGGTATTCCTGGGTACAAATACTCGCTTACTCGGCGCGATCTGCCTAGTGGTGCATGGTTTTCCGTGTCATGTCAGAGATGGAGTACAGCAACCAATGCGATGGAGCCGGATCCGCAAGGATATCGGTGTAAGAATTTTGCGCGTTTCGTTAAGTCCGGAGTCATCGAGGACAGGCTAGTGACGGAAGCGCTACCAGAGTCGTAAGTTCTTCGTATGCTAAGCCTCGCGATCTCACCGGAAATTGAACAGCTTCGAGTAGAGCTTAGGACCTGGCTCGCTGCTAACCCCCCGCCGTCCGCAAGTGCGGAGTCGGATCCGGGGCTCGCTGAGTTTCAAAACCGTGGAAGGAATTGGCAAGCAAAGTTAGCGAGCGGAAGCTGGCTTGGCATGCATTGGCCAACTGAATTTGGTGGGCGGGGGTTATCGCTCGTTTCTGAAGCCGTGGTACAAGAGGAACTCGCTCGCGCAGGTTGTCCCCAGGTGTTGGGGCTCTTCGGCCTTACCATGGTTGGGCCTGTGCTAATCGAGTACGGTACTGTCGAACAGAAATCGCAGTTCTTGAAGAAGATCCTCTCCGGTGAGGAGATCTGGTGCCAAGGATTTTCGGAACCTGGAGCTGGAAGCGATCTAGCTGCAGTATCAACAGTTGGTGAGGTTCAAGCAAACGGTAGTATTTTGCTTTCTGGACAAAAAGTATGGACTAGTTTTGCACATATAGCGGATCATTGTTTCGTTTTGTGCAGAACGGAGCCGGGCTCTTCGCGGCACACAGGGCTCACGTATGTACTCGTCGATATGAGAGCTCCCGGGATCACGGTGCGTCCGTTAAAGCAAATTTCCGGTGATGAGGAGTTTAACGAGGTTTTCTTTGATTCTACTCCGGTGCCAGCCACAAGAGTGGTTGGAAAGCGCGGCGATGGGTGGAAAATAGCGATCTCTACTCTGATGTATGAACGCGTAGTGTTGACGTTTGCACGTCATATCCAGTCTGAGAACGCGCTGCGTGAGATTATTGGACGCAAGGATACGCTAAGTGCAGGGCAACGGGAGCGCTTGGCACGTTTGGTCGCTCATGCATGCGGAGTTCGGGCCCTAGCGTATTCACATTTGCTACAATACGCAGATGGTAAAAAGCCTGGTCCGGAGGGATCGCTTGATAAACTATATTGGAGCGAACACTTTCAAGAAGTAACGTCGCTTGCGCTTGAGACCGCTGGTTTGGATGCCCTAGCAGGCGAAAATAAATTTACAACGCACAACTATTTATATTCACGAGGACGCACGATCGCTGCCGGAACCTCTGAGATTCAGCGAGGAATCATAGCGGAACGGGTAATGGGATTGCCGCGAGGGTAGCCCCTGGGAACGCGAGGCGTTGCCTCGCAGTCTAGTGAAGACTTTGTGTTGGCATTTTTAAAACATGATCGCCTGGGACTCGTTCGTGCCTCTAAGGATTCAATTTTAAACTGCAAGGCGGTTAAAAAGACGGCGAGGCAGAGCCTCGCGGTCCCAGGAACTTAGTTCTCAGGATTGCTCGGTCCCTCTAAAACAGGTACCCATTCTGGATGCAATTTAGTGTTCTTTCGAGTGGCAGCAAGGCAAACGCTAGCGTAGTCGTTGGGTCTCAAGGCAAGCTGCTTATTGATTGCGGTCTATCGTGCAAGGAGCTCGAAATTAGACTTAACGCAGTGGGGACCCCGCCGGATTCGATATCAGGAATTCTTGTTACTCACGAGCACTACGACCACGTACGCGGGCTAGAGAGATTCTCAAAACGATACAAAGTACCGGTCTACTGCAACCGCCCGACACGCAAGGCTCTTTCAGCGTATGAATTCGAAATTATAGAATCTGGTGCGACGTTTTCAGTGGGCGAATTCACCGTATCGAGTTTTCCGATTACCCATGATGCTGCGGCGCCCGTTGGGTATTCCATCACGTGTGCTGGCGAAACGTTTTCCTCGATCACTGATTTAGGAACCGTTACGCCTGCGGTTCGAGATGCAGTGCGACGCAGCCACGCTATAGTGCTCGAGTCTAACCACGATACCGAACTGCTAAATGAATGCGCTTATCCATACGTTCTTAAGCAGCGGATTCGCTCATCGCACGGACATCTAAACAATGTGGTCGCCTCGGCGCTTTTGGAGGAAGAGTTTCATAGCGAGCTTACATGCGTCGTGCTCGGACATCTTAGCGAGAATAGTAATACGCCGCAGGTGGCGTTGGCTTCGATGCCCAGTCAGCTTCGTGATGTTCTAGGTGATCGACTAATGGCGGCGTCCGTGAAGGCTTCACTTCCGATGTTGGAAGTTGCTGCTTATCGAAAAGCGGCGTAGATTTTTGGCTATGCGAACGAGTTTTTAACCACAGAGAACACTATAAACACGAAGGGATTGTAACTCCTTCCTGCTCTTGGTGGTGAAACCAATTTAAGCTCCGAACTCCAGTTGCATTTTCCCCCTATCTCCACGAAAGTAGCACCGTGATCACCCGTTATTCCCGCCCAGAGATTTTAGCGTTGTGGACCGATGAAGCTCGTTTTGCGAGCTGGCTTGAGGTCGAGTGTGTGGCGCTCGAAGGAATGGAAAGCGTCGGGCTAGTCCCCAGCGGAAGTGCAGCGATCGTGCGAAAGAAAGCTAAAATCGATGTCGCTCGAATCAGTGAAATCGAGCGCGAGTCCAAGCACGATGTAATTGCGTTCTTAAGTCAGATTCAAGAGTCAGTTAATGATCCAGCCGCTGGGTTTCTTCATCGCGGAATGACCTCTAACGATCTGCTCGATACTGGTTTTGCTATCGTGCTTGGAAAAGCCGGAGCGTTGATTCTTGGCGGATGCGATAAGTTATCGGCTGGCCTCGCTAAACGAGCCCGAGAATTCAAAGATACGCATTGCATCGCTCGCACTCACGGAATTCATGCAGAGCCTACGACCTTTGGTTTAAAACTTGCCGGGTGGCATGCGGAGTTAGCTCGTGCACGAACCAGATTTGTTGCCGCTTTGGAAGAAGTCAAAGTTGGCAAGCTCTCCGGTGCTGTCGGGACGTATTCTTCATTACCTCCTGAAGTCGAGAAGTTTGTATTCGCGAAACTCGGCCTTGGGGTTGATACCGTTCCGACTCAAGTAGTTGCTCGCGATAGACACGCTGCGTTCTTTGCGGCACTCGCAGGAATCGCAACCGCTATAGAGCGCTGGTGTGTTGAGATTCGCCATCTGCAGCGCACTGAGGTGCGTGAAGTAGAGGAGCCGTTTTCACACGGGCAAAAAGGCTCCTCTGCGATGCCGCATAAGAAGAATCCGATCTTGTGTGAGAATCTGTGCGGACTGGCACGCTTGGTGCGCGGGTACGCGCAAGCAGCATCAGAGAACGTCGTGCTATGGCACGAGCGTGATATTAGCCACTCATCCGTCGAGCGAGTGATTGCACCGGATGCTACGATCTTGGTTGATTTCATGTTGGACAGATTTGCAGGCGTGGTGTCCGGGATGAACGTTTCCCCGGAGCGAATGAAGCAAAATCTTGAGCTTACCGGTGGCTTAACATTTTCAAGCTCCGTTCTTACTGCGTTGATTGAGCGCGGTATGCCACGCGACGTAGCGTACGAACTTGTGCAACGGCATGCGATGGCTTCCTGGAACGAGAACGGAAAGAAAGATTGTAAATCATTTAAAGAGAGACTTTTACAAGATGCTGCCGTGACAGCGGTAGTTCCGGCCAAAGATCTCGATGGTTTATTTGACGCTGGCGCGATGCTTAAGCACGTCGATGTAATTTTTAAGCGCGCAGGACTTTAAAGAAATTTATCGGAGCTGATATGGCATCAACTAACTCTACTCAGAAGGTTCAAGTGTTCGTTCGACTAAAACCCGCGGTTCTCGATGTGCAGGGAAAAGCTGTGGAAGGGGTTGCCCATCGGATGGGATTCGAAAACGTTGAAAACATTCGAGTGGGGCGATTGATTGAGTTTGAAGTGCCCGCTGGCGCTGATGCAAAAGGGATCGGCGAGCGCTTGGCAGCTACAATGTTAGGCAATCCCGTGATCGAGAATACAGAAGTGAGACTTGAGCAAAAGATCTAAACAGTTAAGCGAATGAAAAAAAACGTAACTATCGTAAGTTTTCCCGGTACTAACTGTGATCACGATCTCGAACATGTGGCGGGAAAACTATTTAGCTGTCCAGTTAAGACCGTTTGGCATCGAAGCACTTCGCTTGAGAATCCGGACATAGTTTTTCTCCCAGGTGGATTTGCGTACGGAGATTACCTGCGCACCGGCGCACTTGCTGCGTTATCGCCGATAATGAGCGCGGTAAAAGAATTTGCAGCGAACGGCGGCACCGTAATCGGGATCTGTAACGGTTTTCAGATTTTGTGCGAAGCGCAGCTATTATCTGGGGCATTGTTGCCGAACGCCCACGGAACTTTCGCTTCTCGCTGGGTATCGATGGAAGTGACTGGCAAGTCCGCATTTACTAAACAGGTAGCAGCCGGAACGCTCGTATCGTGTCCGATCGCTCACGGGGAAGGGAACTATTTCGCCGAAGAGAACGTACTTAATGAACTCGAGCGAAACGGGCAGATTACGTTTAAGTACAAAGCTGGAGAGAATCCAAACGGCTCAGCACGTGATATCGCGGGAATTTCTAATAAGGCTGGCAACGTGGTCGGATTGATGCCGCATCCAGAGCGGGCGTGTGAATCAGTGCTTGGCGGAGATTCCGGGTTGAAACTCTTTGATGGTGTGTTTGCAGCGCAGTAGTTGTGCCGTCGAAGAGTCAATCGAGCTGATTTTATACTCTATAAATCCGGGGATTTTCGGGCGTTAAGAGCACGTTTTAAGCCCGTCCCTCCATAACCTATCCATAATCGTATTACGGATGTGTTTCTATGCAGTTCGATAAGGGTGCTAATCAAAACGATCCAAAACCGTCAGATCCGCGCGGAGGCGTGGAGATTTCCGTTAAGTCCGGGTTTGGCGATGAGTTGAATTCTACGCATCGAGACGTGTACGCTGAAATCGTTAAGGTAATAGAAGGGAATAAAGAAATACCGTTGCAGCAGTTCGTCGAGAAATTAGAGGAATGGTTTGGTGACCTTCGTGTCGGCGCAAAATACTTAATGCTCGATGTGGAGGCTTCAGGAAGGGAGAACGAGTCCCTATCAGAGAAGATTATTCATAAGGAAACGGTACTTAAACAGCGTGGCTTCGATACCAACTCCATCAGAGCTGCCGTTGACGAGAAATTTCCGGATTCAAGCCTAGTTCTGACAGACCCCTCAGCTCCGATAATCGGCGGATTGGGCACTGAGGCGA
>JBGSNS010000078.1:0-5940 GCA_041739515.1 Bdellovibrionota bacterium | reverse complement strand
TTCGATCAAGCGGACCGGCGGTCCGCGGTACATGTACAGGCCCTGGGGGTCGCCCTCAGAGTGACTGAACCTGCCGTACCAGATCGATCTTAGCCTTAGTAAGCGCTAACTTTTCGCCCTCATCGTGACTTCCAGCAATACCGTCCTCTAATTCCTTAATAAGCCCCTGTATACGTTGACGCTGAGCCATCATTCTGGCGTGTTTTAGGACCTCTTCAAAATTAAGTGGGTCTTGGGCGTGAGCTCCGCGCCCCGCTCTGATCTGCTCGTGAGCTGAGAGCCAGAGTGCTAACCACTTCGGCCCGTACCCCTGAAGCATCGCGCGAACGGCCTCTTTACGCTGAACATCGGAAAGCCCGGGATCGGCAAGGATGACTTGAAATCCTGAAATAAATTCTATCGTTACCGGAGCCAACAGCTCGCAAAGCGCCCCATCAGACAAAATTAGCCCAGGCAATGCCCCTTTGACCGCCATCACCGACGAAAGCAAGTCGCGATCAACTCCACTCGGAACATCGCTATTTACCGAGGAGTTAGCGGAAGCCGCGTCCGAGTCACCTGATGTCACCGCATGAGAGAGACCAGCGCCACCAGAAGTTGATGATGATGCAGCCATTTTATCCAATGACTCCAACGGCACTCGAAGAATGTTAGCTGAGCGCTCTAATAATTCTCCGCGCTCAACTTCGTTTTTAACGCTACTCAATACTGACGCCAATTGGGACGCCACCTTCCCCTTCGCAGCGGGAGCTAGCTCATGCGTCGGTTGGCCACTCTGCCCACCGGCACCCACAGCAAGATACTCGATAAAACAATCTAGCAGTGGTCGGCGAATTAACTTTTCCAACGCTGATTCAGTTTGCTCTCCGTGCCGCAGCGCAAAAGTGTCGGGGTCCTCCTCTTTAGGTAACGCAACGACTTGTACATCGAGACCTGAATTTACGAATAGCGGAAAGACTTTACCCGCTGCAGCCACTCCGGCGGCGTCACCGTCGAACAACAGAACCACACGATTAACGAGGTGCATCAATCGCTTAACGTGAAATTCCGTTAGCGCTGTTCCACACGTTGCAAGCGCACGCCTCACCCCCGCTTGCCATAAACCGATAACGTCAAAATACCCCTCTACGATAATTGCTTCCTTTGTGGAGCGAAGCTGAGCAAGGGAATGTGGCATGCCGTAGAAAACTTTGCTTTTTTCGTAAAGCGGAGTCTCCGGAGAGTTTAGATATTTGGGTGCCTTCTTGGTCGTATCGCCTTGCTCAGCGGTAGGCATTAACCTTCCACCGAATCCGATTATTCGGTTGCGTTCATCGAGGATCGGAAACGTTACTCGCGAACGAAACGTATCGTAAACATCGCCACGCTCCGAACGACGCACCAATCCGGAGTTTAACGCGATTTCCTGGGAGACCTTACGCGCGTTCAATAACGCCGCAAGCGCCCCGAATTCAGTGGGGGCGTAACCGATACGAAACTCAGAAATCGCTTCGATTCCAACCCCACGCTCGAGCAGATAACCTGATGCCGGACTATTCTGTGCGTTAAACTGTTCGTGAAACCAGGCTTGCGCCAACGAATTCAATTTTAAAACCTGATCTTTTAGTGCTGCCCTGGCCGCGAATTCTCCGTCAGCGACTTTGCTGTTTGGCCCACTGCCCTTCTCAAGCTCGATTCGCACCCCGTAACGTTGAGCAAGATCGGTCACCGCATCCGGAAATGACAATCCCCGGATCTGCATTACAAACGATATCGCGTTGCCAGACGCCCCACATCCAAAACAATGAAAGTATTTACCGTTATCTCGAATATGAAACGAAGGAGAACGCTCTGAGTGAAACGGACACAGCCCCACGACACTCGAGCCTTGCCTGCGCAACTTCACTACTTCGCCAGCGACATCGATAAGAGACGCACGCTCTTTCACCGATTCAATTGAAGCCCGCGAAATGAGCACTTACTCAACCCCGACTAACAAACAACACATGTTTTTAATTCACGTTTTGAACAGCGAGAGCAACACCCTGTCCCCCTCCGACACAGAGAGTCGCAAGTCCGGTTTGCTGCTTGTCTCGCAACAAGCCGTGAATCAACGTTACCAAAACGCGTGCTCCACTAGCACCGATGGGATGCCCAAGCGCTATAGCGCCTCCGGTTACGTTAATCTTGCTCGCCTCAAGCTCAAGCGATCGCTGTACGCCTATCGCTTGCGCCGCGAACGCTTCGTTCGCTTCGATTCTATCGAACTTAAATCGCGATATACCTGCAATCTTCTCAAGCTTCTTGACCGCTTCCACCGGACCAAGTCCCATCACCTCCGCGTCAACACCTGCCGCAGCGATGCCGGAAATCTCAACCAGCGGAGAAAAACCGTGCTCCTTCACAGCTTTCTCTGAGACCACCAATAAAAACGCAGCGCCATCGTTCAGCCCGGATGCATTCCCAGCAGTTACAGTGCCTTCCTTTTTAAACGCAGGTTTGAGTTTTCCAAGCGCTTCAGCGGTGACGCCTTTGCGCGCATACTCGTCAACTAGGAATTCGCCGGCGACCTTACCGCGATCCATTAACGGCAAAGCCGAGATCTCAGCCGCAAATAGTCCCCCGCCGATCGCTCTTTCAGCTTTCGCTTGAGAATCGGCTGCGAATCGGTCTTGATCTTCACGGGTGATCTTCATCCGCTCTGCGATATTCTCAGCGGTAATGCCCATGTGATACTTGTGAAAGGCGTCGGTCAATCCATCGTGCACCATTAAGTCGCGCAATTCAGCGTTTCCCATCCGGGCACCACAACGGGCAAACATAGAAGCGAACGCAGCGCTGCTCATGCTTTCAACACCTCCAGCAAGCACAACGTCGTGCACACCGGCAGCGATGCTTTGCGCAGCGAGCATTACGGACTGTAAACCTGAACCACAAACTCTGTTGATACAGTACGCTGGCGTAGAGGTTGGCAACCCAGCATCGAGCGCTACCTGACGTGCGACATTCATCCCGTGCCCAGCACCGAGCACGTTACCAACGATTACCTCATCAACCGGAAATTTTTTAGTATCGTACCCTGCTTGAGCGAGTACGGATTTAGCAATCGGGGCACCCAATTCACGCGGAGACAATCCTCCGATGCTACCTCCAAAACTCCCGATTGCGCTGCGCTTCGCAGCTACTATGTATGCTTTGTGTCCCATCTGATTGCCTCAAAAAAAATTACGCTTCTTCGAGATCGCCCCCAATCTCAGCCTCGGATGCTGCGAACTGCTGTGCATCAACGCTAATCTCTTGAACTTCAAACTCGCGTGCCCCGCCCGGCAACGCCACACGAGTCACATCCCCTGATTCCCTTCCGATTAGAGCACGCCCCATCGGCGACTCAACTGATATCCATCCCCGATCGATGTCTCCCTCATCAGGACCAACCAGCGATAAAGTTTTTTTGTCTCCGCTCTCAACGTCCTCAATCGTTACGGTGCAGCCGAATACAACGCGAGTAAGCTCGCCGTAACGACTAGGATCGACGATTTCTGCGTGCGCTAGGCGCGCTTCTAGATCTCGAATCTTAGCCTCCACCATTCCGGATTTCTCCTTGGCTGCGTCGTAGTCTCCGTTCTCGGAGAGATCTCCGTGACCACGCGCTATCTCAATCGCCATGGCGATTTCTGGGCGCATGGCGCGAAATTTCTTCAGGTCTTGGCGCATCGTTGCGTACCCTCGTGGGGTGACTGGTCGTTTCATATCTAAGCACGATACGGCAGACGGGGTTAGGATTCAACGCACACCGGCATTTATCAGGTATACGCCGATCTAACGCTAATACTCCTTTGCCTGAACAGTCGGGATTCGGTAACTAAGATAGGAGATTCTTGCTCTATCCTCACAACCATGACGACGAAGCCACAAATCATTCTACTACTCGCCGTAGGGCTGATTATCGGTTGGCTAACCATTTTTCGAGGATACACGGAACCAGCATCGTTCTATTGGGACGAGAATTATCATATCGCAAGCGCTCAGAAATATCTTAACCAAGTGTTTTTTCAGGAGCCTCATCCCCCGCTTGGCAAGTTGCTGATAGCCGCTGGTGAGTCGCTGTTAGATGCGAATCCACAAGACGATCAGTTTATCGAGACCAATCACGCGAGCACTTCACCGCCTGATTTCTCCTTTGCCGGTTACCGATTTTTCCCGGTGCTTCTTGCAGCTCTTACCGTTCCGCTTTTTGGGCTTTTGGGATTTCAGCTCTCTGGATCTCTGGTGGCTGGAATCATCTGTATTGCAGCGTTCGGTTTCGATAATGCGCTCGTTGTTCACTTGCGTGGAGCGATGCTTGAAGGTCCGCAACTATTTTTTCTAATCGGCTCAGCGGTGTCGGCGATCGCAGGACTCCCTATAGTAGCGGGGCTGTGCGCTGGTGCTGCAATCGCCACCAAGGTGAACTCTGCACCGGCGTTGATTTTAGTGACCGCAGCCTGCTTTCAGCGGAATCGATTAAAGGGACTGCTCTGGTTTACGTTCACAGGAGCCCTTATTTGGTGCGTCGTATGGCAAACTCATTTCTTACTTGGGCAACGACTGCTAACGGACAAATACAAGTCATCACAAGAGTATCAAACCGCTATCAAAGAGGGGCACGCTGGATCTCCTGAGTTATTCGTTCCAGCCATTTCACAAGCCTTGAGTTATTTTGCTGATTATCAGACAGGTGTTCCTACACTTAATATGTGTAAGACGCAGGAGAACGGGAGCTATCCGCTACTCTGGCCGCTTGGCGCGCAGAGCATTAACTACCGCTGGGATCGCAAAGACGGCGCAACGAGCTACCTATATTTGCAAGCAAACCCAGCGGTATGGCTCTTCTCGCTACTCGGCATCCTGTGGGCTGCGCGAAGTTTTTCCGTTTCACAAATAACTCGGATGCATTCCGCAAATCGAGGCGTGCTAGCATGCGCTGCGTTGCTAGCTCTTTATGCTGCGAGCATTTTGTTACCGCTCTATTACGCACGAGTATTTTATCTTTATCACTTCTTCATTCCGTTACTCACCGGCGTCTTAGTCGGAGCGATCTATATTAGTCGAGCTACAGCCGCCAAGCGCCAAGTAGCCGCAACGTTATGTTTTACAATTTGCGCGATATTTTTCGGAACTTTTCAATTCTTTGCGCCGCTTACGTATTCTAAGCCACTTACGGACGAGCAACTTTTGAAACGTGCGTGGCTTCCGTTATGGAATTTGCGATGTGCGAGTTGCAGTTCAATTTTTCCTATCGCACGTCCTTTGGAGAACGACGGTGCTTCGATAGCGATCTCTGGACAGAAAGCGCTTTCGGTCACTCAAGGCTGGGGGGTAACGCGGATGGGATTAACGGATGAGAACGCTCCGCTTTTAGTGAACGACAAGCGGTTCGATTTCGGAATCGGAACTCATGCAAACGGCGAAATGACCTTTGCTATACCAAAATGGGCGAGTGCCTTCGCTGCAAATGTAGGAGTACCGGACGCCTATCGGGGAAGAAAAACGTCGATCGAGTTTGCGATATTGGTCGATGAAACCGAAGTCTGGCGCTCCCCTACTATGCGTCCTGGCGAGCCTGCGGCGCCGGTAGCAGTTCCTGTCTCCGGGAAAAACCGAATCGCATTAAAGATTACCGACGCCGGCGACGGTATCGACGATGACCACGGCGCCTGGCTTGAGCCGGTCTTCAAGTAGCGCTAAGCTGCCGCGCGTTAGGCGGGCGTAACTCATCCCCCTTCGCTCCTTAAGGAGCTACGGCGGGATTGAGAAGTGTAGCGGTTGTAACGGGTTTTGTGGATCGTCTCATTAGCGGGCGTAACTCAGTTGGTAGAGTGTCAGCTTCCCAAGCTGAATGCCGAGGGTTCGAGCCCCTTCGCCCGCTGTTTTTTCTGCAGCTTCATCTATCGATGAAGATCGCTAGCGTTCTTAGGGGTG
>JBGSNS010000071.1:0-4826 GCA_041739515.1 Bdellovibrionota bacterium | reverse complement strand
AGAATTTTCCAGATACTGACAGCACCGTTTCAAAATTCTCGCCATAATTTTCGAGGACATCAATTATGAGGCAAGAGGCATACTCGTGGATTATAGTCTGATTTTTCATCGTTCAACGTGTTGAAATCACTGAGATCCAGGACTCCCGTTGTGATTGATCCTAATGTATTGTCGATCAGAGATGAGAAACGACGCCAACCTCTCAGAGAACTATAAATTCCCGATCATCGGGGTAACAGGTTCCATAGCGTCCGGAAAATCAACCTTTGCAGCGGCCCTAGCTGATTGTGGCGCTACGGTTATCGACGCGGATGATCTGGCCAGAACGGTGATTTCGCCTGAGTCTAATTGCTTCAAAGCAGCAGTAGCTCATTTTGGCAGTACCATAGTCGCCAACGGTAAACTCGATCGCGCGGCCCTTGCAAAGATCGTATTTAGCGATGATGGAGAAAGGCGTTGGCTTGAACAGCTTCTGCACCCACAAATTCGCGCTGTTTTTCTGAGTCGATTATCCGAACTAGCTCTCGCCACCCCACAACCTAGCCTCGTGGTTTATGTAGCCCCGCTGTTGTTCGAGGCAGGAGTGCCGGAGGTCATCGAAAACGTTGTTCTCGTTACAGCTCACCGAGACGTATTAATTCAACGGGCCGTCGCTAGAGGTCTTCGTGCAAGCGACGCTGAGGCTAGGCTAAATCACCAAATGCCGGATGCAGAAAAGCGAAAGCTCGCGGATATTATCGTTGAGAATAACGGATCGGTTGCCGAACTGCGCGAAGCTGCTCGGCGACTCTATCAAACCGTTACCACCAAAACTCGGGAGACCAGTTGAATAGCAAGCAGTTTAAGATCGCATTTTGTGCGCTGTGGTTAGGAATTCTCCCGTTTTGTTTCGGCGGCGCACACCATCAAACTTGGTATTTCTTTGCGGGTCTTGGATTGCTGCTGATAGGGTTCAAGGCCGCAACGAATCAACGCCACCACGAGTCTGTGTCACCCCTACCCGTCTCTTTATGGGCTAGAACTTCGTTCGGAGAGAGAAGTGCGTTTGTCTTATTCTCTCTTTCCATCGTAGCGATTACAATTTACCACTTTTTATTCGTAACAGTTACACATCCCATCCTCGGAGCGATTCATCCGACGCGCGAGCTATCTCCGCTTTTCGGTTTTCTATCCGGAGTGGTCTTGCTCCTAACACCCGTATTTCTCTTTGAATCCACCGACGGACGAATCTTAAGACGAGCTATCGAGCTAAGCGGGATTAGCGTTTCGATCGTTGCACTCGCTCATTGGTTTTCTGATAAAGGTCTTTTATTTTGGACCTTCGCCCCGGAGTATGTATTCGAGTCAACGCGAGCCCGCTGGCCGTTTGTTAATCCGAATCATCTGGCAGCTTTTTTGCTCGCTCCGTTTTTTATCAGCCTCAACCAAATCGTAACCTGGATCGCATCCGCGATTCAGGTGCTATCGAATCATCCCAGAACTCAAAAAGCTAAAATTTCGCGCATTCCTTTACTCGGCTCACTCACACTACTCTTCTGTTTCATCACGCTGCTTGCTGCCCAATCTCGCACATCATGGTTTGCGGCGACGATCGGTATCGGGATCATTATAGTTCGCCGCGTGCTGCGATCTGAATTTAGTAGTAAGCAACGCCTGGCTCTAATCGCCGCGAGTATCGCCACAGCGGGCATGATGCTCGTTGCCTTAAGCATGAGCGAACAAGTAGAGGACATAATCGGGGATCGCTTAGAGTTTGCAGCTTCCTCCTCAAGCGAGGATTTACGGCTAAAGTACTTTGCCGATTCACTAGATTTGATCCGCAAGTATCCGTGGATCGGCGTCGGCCCCGGCGGATTTACTAGAGAAATAGAGACGGTTGCACGACCAGAGTTAGCTGGCCTAAAGCCGGTTTATCTGCATAACGATGTTCTGCAGGTGTTCGTGGAGTACGGTGCTTTCGTGGGAATGCTGCTTTTAGTGCTAATCGGAGCAATATTTAGAAACGCAACATTCCCCAAAATAGTGTGTTTTTTCGGCATATTAATAGTGAGTCTGCTTGATTTTCCGTTTCGACTAGGAGCCTTAGTTGCTCAAATTGGCTTCATATTCGCCCTAGATAAAACTAGTCGCATCAAAATCGATTGAGGTAGAATCAAAACTACTAATAGAAAACCTCGCTTCTGCCGACTAACAAACCAAGATGAAGAAGCATATGATTTTACACACCGCCAATCACTTCCCACGGAAGCGTAGTTTTTCGTCGATTCTTGCGCTTTGCGCGATTCTCTCTGGATCGTTATTTGCGACGAATCCGGTCCTCGCTGATTCAAGAACTCTGATAATCAATGATTCTTCCGGCGTAGAGCGAGCACGAACTGCGGTCGATGAAGCAGCTAAGATTGAATTCTCACTCACAGATTCAGCTGGCGCTCCGGCGCAAGGTGCTGAAATTACCCTCACCAACACTCTAACTAACGAGGTGATAACTACCACGTCAGTGGATGGCATCGCAGCGTTTGAGGGAGTTGCTCCCGGTAGTTGGACAGTTGCGTCAATCACTCCCGGCATTACTTTCACGGATATTAACCTCGGTGCTCTAACCGCACTAACCACGACAACAGTTGGGACCTTGACCACTGCTACCGTTGCCGGTGGTGCTGTGGCTGCGGGTGGTGCGACATGGGGCATAGCCTCAATTGTCGATGATTCAAACAGCGATGATCCCCTTTCGCCAGCGACGTAAGAGAGCTATCAACTCGAATTAGGGTCAACTTATTGAAGGGGCCTTTTTATGGGTATAACTCAAGAGCGTATATTTCAGCTTTGCGCCGACATCCTGCGAATCATTTTCGTTCTGATCGTAATAAGATCACTCATGCTGCTCGGAAATGTCCCGTTGATATTCATACCTGCCGTCGATGATTTCTTGTTTCAGATTTGGCGCGCGGTAGGAGATATTGCGAACGGGATATCGGGATCCTCTATATTGCCCCGCTTTTAGATACCGGCTTTTAACCTGAGGTATCTATCTAGCGGCACTACTGTCCCATAGGAATAGCCTAGAGTTAGGCTAAGTGATCGAAGAGAAAGGATAATATAGAATATTTATTGTTTTCGATTTGAATTTTGTAACACGGAGGTCGCGGTGGACGCGGAGTAAAATCACCAATTCCTCCGTGACCTTAGCGTCCTCCGTGTTAAAATATTTGTTCGTGAATCGATCACATGGGACAGTAGTGATCTAGCGGTCGTACTCGTCATGAATTTCCCTGCCCACCACATGTTCGAGAATATCTTCCATTGAAATTATCCCGGCTAGCGTTCCGTGTTCGTCTACTACTGCATAAAGATGTTCTCCGTTGTCAAACATCTGAAGCAAGAGCGTGTCGGCTCGCATAAGTTCTGGAACTGTAATTATGGGACGTTTATAGCTTCCGAGTGGACGCTCCAAGTCATCTCCGAGAAGTCCGCGCAACACATCTCGTTGACGCACGTAGCCGGTGAGATGATCCGGATCATCCTCCGCATACACGGGGATCCGAGTGTAGCCCCAAGTTTGAGCTGCCTCTCGGTATTCTCCGATCGATACGTCCTCCGCTACCTTAAAGACCGAGACCCGTGGCGTTACGAGTTCTCCGACGCGCACCTTATCGAGACCGATTACGTTCGAGATTACCTCCCCTTCCAGCGGATCGATCGTCCCCTCTTGGTGTCCAAGCGCCGCCATCGACAGTACTTCTTCGTGTGAAACCGCCGGCGCTTCGTTCTCTGGCTCAAACCGAGCCGTCATCTTGCCCAATAGATTAATCAATGGTCGCAATACGACGATAAAAGCAGTCAAAGGCCTGGCAACGAAAAGTGCGACCGCCTTGTAATGCGTAACACCGAGAAATTTCGGCAACACCTCACCCAGAAAAAGGACGAGAATAGACATGATGATTGTGAATGCTATAAGTCCGCTATTACCGAAGAGTTCCTCCACGAGAGCACCGGAAATCGCTGGCCCAGCCGTATTCGCTACCGTATTAAGAATAAGCAACGTGCTAATCGGGGCGGAGATATCATCTTTGAGATTCTGCAGGGCCCGAGCACTTCCGAATTTCTTGCCAGCAAGTTGCTCCGTCTCTGCTTCATGACGTACAACCGCTGGAGGGATGGTAAAAATTGAAGCTTCCGATATCGAACAAAAAAACGATACAAGAAGGCAACCAACCACTAAGGAACAGAGAACGATAATTTCCACAGACGGACGTTACCGAATAATCAATGAATTTGTCAGGTCGAATCGTCGATAAATTAAGGAACTCCCTTCTCCCGCGGGAGGCGCGGATTCTGCGAATTCACGCTCAGGCGTTCGCTCCAGGGTCGACACGCGGCCCCAAATCGCTTTCATTGCTTAAGCATTTAGCGGTAGTGGTATTTGAAACAGCGTTCAGACGCTGCCCACCGGTAATAGTCTCGGATGATACTAGAGCGCTCATCGACCGGTTACGTGGCGGCCCTGTTCTTGCCCTCACTGGGCATCTGGGGAACTGGGAATATATCGCTCGGTTCGGCACCCGAGATGGATTTAAGCTTTCGGTGATCGCAAGACCAGCCCGCATCAGACTTGTACAGTGGGTACTTGAGAAGGTACGCGGGGATCTCAACGTAGTGTGGCGTTCGGGGCCGACTCTCAAAGCCGCTGCTGAGGTTTTAAAGGGCGGAGCATGGCTCGGTGCGTTAATCGATCAAGACATCGACGCGCGTGGTGAGCGAGTCCCTGGTTTCGGCCTCCGCGCTCACACACCGAGTAGTCTTGTAGAATTGGCGATCAAAACCAACGC
>JBGSNS010000006.1:0-10691 GCA_041739515.1 Bdellovibrionota bacterium | reverse complement strand
ACTGCGATGTGGCACTTCGCGTTCCCAGCAAGGAATGCGCTGGACTGCGAAGTGGCACTTCGCGGTCCCAGGTTTGCTAGTTGCTGTTGTAGATGCTCCTGAATCGACTTTACTTCAAGCTTTCCGATCCCACCCAGCGTTGCAGCTTTTGCGGCAGCGGCGGCGGCGGCCATCGTTGTATACAACGGAACTTTTAACTCCGTCGCAACCACTCGAATCGAACGCGAATCCATCGAGGCTCCGACTCCCTCCGGTGTGTTGATCACGATGTCAATTTTGCCCTCGCCTAAATAATCTACGATGTGCGGAGACCCGTCCCTTACTTTGTTGATCGCCTGTACCGGAATTCCCTTAGCGTTTAACGCAGCGGCGCATCCAGTGGTCGCAAGTAAAGTAAAACCAGCGGCGATAAATTGTTTCGCAATTGGCTCTAACTCCGCCTTATCGCGATCGTTCACCGTTAGTAACACCGTCCCAGACTTAGGAATCTGCACACCGGCCGCGGACTGCGCCTTTAAGAATGCGCGTGCAAATGAATTGTCTACTCCCATGACCTCCCCGGTGGATTTCATTTCTGGGCCTAAAATAGTGTCTACCCCGGAGAACTTTGCAAACGGAAATACAACCCCTTTGACGGAGACATGAGCGCAATCCTTCGGCTCCGTCACTCCAAGCGACTTCAATGAAGCTCCTGCCATAACAAGGGCTCCAACCTTGGCCCACGGAGTTCCGGTGGCCTTACTAACAAACGGTACCGTTCGTGAGGCGCGAGGGTTTACTTCCAGCACATACACCTGCTGATCAGGAGTGACCGCAAACTGAGTATTCATTAAGCCGCGCACGTTAAGTTTTTCAGCCAATAACTCAGCGGCAGCTCTAATTTCCGTCACTACTTTTTTAGACAACGTTTGCGGCGGCAATGTGCAGTAGCTATCACCTGAATGAATTCCTGCGCGTTCTACGTGTTCCATCACTCCACAAATGAGAGTCTGCTCACCGTCTGATACGACATCGACATCGACTTCAATTGAGTTCTCTAAATACCGATCAAGCAGCACCGGCCGGTCGTTCGACATCAAAACGCTCTCGGATAGGTACTCAATCAGCTCTTCATCAGAGCACAATATTCGCATCGCTCGACCGCCAAGCACAAACGATGGCCTAATCAGAAGTGGATAACCAAGCATCTTCGCAGCAGCTAGTGCCTCGGTCTGATTTCGCGCGGTTTTACCTGGAGGTTGCTTGAGGCCGATCTGCTCAATTAACGCTGAAAAACGATCTCTGTCTTCCGCGATATCGATAGACTCAACGGAAGTACCGATAATCGGCACTCCCAGCGCATGCAAACCAGCTGAAAGCTTAAGCGGTGTTTGCCCGCCGTATTGCACGATAACTCCTTCAGGCTTTTCACGGCGCACGATCGACATTACATGCTCGAGCGTAAGCGGCTCGAAATAAAGCCTATCGGCCGTGTCGTAGTCTGTAGAAACGGTCTCAGGGTTACAGTTTACCATGATCGTTTCAAATCCAGCCGCACGCAGCGCTTGCACTGCGTGTACACAACAGTAATCAAACTCAATTCCTTGCCCGATTCGATTTGGCCCGGAGCCAAGGATCATTATCTTTTTGCGAGTAGTCGTCGGGGCATCGCTTCCAGCCTCGTACGTTGAATACAAGTATGGAGTCTCAGCCATGAACTCAGCTGCACAGGTGTCGACGGCTTTAAACGCCGGAACGACTTTGCTCGCGAGCAACTTCTCAGCCACCGCTGCTTGCGTCTGGTTAGTAAGAGTCGCAAGACGGATGTCTGAAAACCCTAGTCGTTTTAAGTATAATCCGTCTTTTTCAATCGTGACCGCACCGGATTCAAGTTCCTTCTCAGTTTCGATAACGGTGTTGATGTGGGTCAGAAACCATCGGTCGATACCGGTAGCGTTTGAGAGCTCAGCCACAGAGATCCCACTGCGAAGCGCTTCCGCAACAATCAACAATCTTCGCGGACTTGGACGGTTAGATTCTTTAAGTAACTCAGCTTTGCCGAGCCCGCTAACAAATTTAGCTCCGGTAAATCCCGGGAGATCGAGCTCCATCGAGTTTACCGCCTTGTGAAGCGCCTCAGTAAAGGTGCGCCCAAACGCCATCGCCTCACCTACCGATTTCATCTGGGTGCCGAGCGTGGTATCAGCGAAAGGAAATTTCTCGAAGTTAAACCGCGGGATTTTTACCACGACGTAATCGATCGAAGGTTCGAAGCAGGCCGGGGTTTTTTTCGTAATATCGTTAGCCACTTCATCTAAGCTGTAACCAACTGCCAGCTTCGCTGCGATCTTTGCGATCGGAAAACCGGTTGCCTTCGAGGCTAACGCCGATGAACGGGAAACCCGCGGATTCATCTCAATAATTATTACCCGGCCGTCTTTTGGATTCATCGCAAACTGCACGTTTGAACCACCAGTATCGACACCGATGCGGCGCATCACGCGAATCGATGCATCCCGCAGTATCTGGTATTCCTTGTCCGTTAAAGTTTGAATTGGAGCTACCGTTATTGAATCTCCGGTGTGTACGCCCATCGGATCTAGGTTCTCAATGCCGCATATAATCACCACGTTATCTTTAAGATCGCGCATCACCTCAAGCTCGATCTCTTTCCAGCCTAGTAAACACTCTTCAATCAATACTTCGTGATTGGGGCTAGCTCGCAACGCTATCGCAACTTTAGTTGCAAGTTCACTGCGATCCTGAACTATTCCACCTCCCGTTCCACCAAGCGTTCTTGAGGGGCGAAGTACAAGCGGAAAACCTAGGGTTTTAGCTGCATCCTCTGCATCGGCTTGAGTACGCACCAAAACACTTTTAGCGGACTCAAGACCGATCTCATCCATCGCCTTACGAAAGAGATCGCGATCCTCTGCAGTTTTAATTGCTTCGGTTTTAGCCCCGATTAGTTCGACTTCGTATTTCGCTAAAATCCCTAACTCGTCTAACTCTAAGGCGCAGTTAAGTGCGGTCTGTCCACCCATCGTCGGAAGTAACGCATCAGGGCGCTCTTTGGCGATAATCTTCTCTACGATTTCCGGAATAATCGGCTCGATATACGTAGCGTCAGCTAGCTCCGGGTCGGTCATGATAGTAGCTGGGTTACTGTTTACAAGGATAACTCTGTATCCCTCCTCTTTGAGAGCCTTGATCGCTTGCGTGCCTGAGTAATCAAACTCACACGCCTGACCGATAACGATCGGACCAGAGCCGATAACTAGGATGGATTTAATGTCTGTTCTTTTTGGCATCTGACTTCCTTAAACCGGTGCTCACGCACTCACTCGATCGTGACCAGTTACAACCATCTCGTAAAACTTAGTAAACAAATGAATCGCGTCGTGCGGACCCGGTGAAGATTCCGGATGGTACTGCACCGAGAATGCGCGTGCTGACGGCACCTCCAATCCTTCCACGGTTTGATCGTTTAGATTGATATGACTCACGATCGCTCCGTGCGAGAGCTTATCCGCATGCACAGCGAATCCGTGATTTTGCACGGTGATATCGATTTTGCCGGTAGGCAAGTGCATCACCGGATGATTCCCACCACGATGTCCGAATTTTAATTTGTAGGTTTTGCCGCCAAGCACTCGACCGAGAATTTGATGCCCTAGACAAATTCCGAATATCGGAAAACGTCCCAAAAGTTCGCTTACAGGTTTTACAACGTAATCGAGCGTCGCTGGGTCTCCCGGTCCGTTTGAGAGAAACAATGCATCCGGACGGGCTTGCGTAATCTGCTCCGCAGTAACGCCGGCCGGCATAACGGAGACCCTGAAACCCGCTTGCACCAAAAGTCTCAAGATATTTCGCTTGATTCCGCAATCGATCGCCACCACGTGCGGTCTCGACGAAAGCCTTTCCTCGGTAAACGTTTGATACCCTTGCCCTAAATCCCATGCGCCAGAATTCCAAGAATAACTCTCCTTGCACGCTACTGCTTTCACGTAGTCCTTACCTTCCATCGACCCGGCTGCTCTCGCACGATCTACCAGAGTATCGACGATACCGGCGTCGCCAAACGCGATCGCACCCATCTGCGCGCCTTTATCACGCAGCATCGTGGTGATAAATCGTGTATCAACTCCGGAGATCCCCATCTTGTTGCGCGCAACTAGGTACTGCTCAAGAGATTCTGTTCCTCTAAAATTACTTACAATTGGCGACAGCTCGCGGCAGATTAGTCCTTCTGTGTGAACACTATCGCTCTCGTTATCCTCCTCGTTACATCCAACGTTACCGATATGCGGCGCAGTAAACGTCATTAATTGACCTGCGTAACTCGGGTCGGTAAGTATTTCTTGGTAACCGTAAAGCGAAGTGTTGAAAACTACTTCGCCCACAGCGGGATTATCTCGCGTAAGATGTGAGCCGAATCCGTGACCTAACAAAAAACTTCCGTCCGCGAACGCTAAGACAGCTTGTTGTTTTGCTTTTGAACTATTCACCGCCATTGTTAGTCCCTGATGAAATTAACGACGAATTTAACGAAAATTCAGACACCGTAATCCTTCCACCCGTAACCACGTGCCGAGCAGCGCCACGCAACGTTTTATTAAGCCAGGGTGTATTCTTACTAAGTGATTTTAATGCAGCCGCATTGAATTCGATCTCGCGCTTCGGATCTATCACCGCGATATCAGCGGGCGACTTCGCGGACAATCTGCCGTATGGAAGCGAAAGAATTTGCGCACTGCTTGAGCTCATCGCACTAAAGGCGCGCTCAAGCGATAGTACACCGGAATCAACCAAACCTAATATTACCGGCACTGCGGTCTGAAGCCCTAGAATACCAAACGCTGCTCTGGAAAACTCGCAGCGTTTAGTGTCCAATTCATGCGGGGCATGATCACTTGCGACCACATCGATTACCCCTTCACGCAGACCAATTCTTAGCGCCTCTCTGTCAGCCTCTTCTCGAAGCGGCGGGCTCATCTTTGCATTCGTATCGTAATCTCCGACCGCCTCTTCAGTGAGCGCAAGATGATGTGGAGTAACTTCAGCAGTAACGCGGAAACCATCGTTTTTAGCGCGACGAACAAGCTCTACACTTCTGGCGGTTGAAACGTGGCAGATATGCACATGCGCACCGGTAACACGCGCCAGTTCAATATCGCGCGCAACCATCACATCTTCGGCAACGCCTGGCATCCCTTTAAGTCCTAATCGCAGTCCGCGCGGTGATTCATGAACACACCCCCCGCAGGTTAACGATTTATCCTCTTCGTGACAGCAAATCGGAGCCCCAAGCATGTTGCACCACTCAAGCGCGCGCCGCATAAGCCCTGCGCTCCAGATCGGTTCGCCGTCATCTGAGAACGCGACACACCCAGCGTTTCGCAATTCAGACAATGGAGACATGGATTCTCCTTTAAGTCCTATCGAAACGGATCCGATCGGAAAGACTCGCGCGGCAGCAGTCTCTGCGCGCTCACGAATAAATCTAGTAATCTCAGCTGAATCGTTCGTTGGTTTCGTGTTCGGCATACAACACACCGAGGTAAATCCTCCCAACGCCGCCGCTTCACATCCTGACTGAATCGTTTCCTTCCACTCAAACCCGGGCTCACGCAAATGTACGTGCATATCGATTAAGCCGGGCACCACAAAGCACCCGCTGGCGTCTAGAACGGCAACCTGCCCATTAGCTTCTTTAACGATATCTCCGAAAGCTCCTGGCCGCTCGACGGCAACGATTGAATCTCCTTCAACCAAAAGGTCCTTCTCAGCTTTTAAATTAGAATGCGGGTCAATGATGGTGCCACCGCTGATGATGATTCGTGCGTCCTTATTATTCTTCATCAATTCTGCCTTTTCAATTCTTGACCGCCGCTGACAATCCGTTAATCGCGTGAAACAAGATCGCCATGCGCGTTGCTACACCGTTTTTTACCTGTAATTGAAACAACGAACGTGGTCCGTCTAACACTTCGCTCGAGACTTCGATTCCACGATTCGCTGGCCCAGGGTGCATCACCTTGGCGTTGGGCGCGTACGCATGTAATAGCCGTTCGGTGACCCCGTACTCACGGGAATACTCTTCTAGGTGAGCTACAAAATGCTCCTCCATTCTCTCAAGTTGCATGCGCAGACACATCACAACATCGCAACCAGCCAAACCCTCTTTAAGCGAGTGGTAGATCGGAATCTCAGCACCGAAGGCGCTGCCAAGCTCCTTCGGAACGAGAGTACTAGGACCGATAAATCTAACATTATTGCCGAGTGCTAAGTGTGCATACGCGTTGCTGCGCGCTACGCGACTATGGCGAACATCTCCTACGATTCCTACGGTGAGTCCTGTAACCTTGCCGAAAGCTTCGCGGATAGTTACAAGATCGAGTAACGCCTGGGATGGATGCTCGTGCAGGCCGTCCCCTGCATTCACGATCGCAGCGCGCTTTAATAACTTGGCTAACATTCCGGGCACTCCGCTAGCTGAGTGCCTCACAACAATTACATCCGGATTCATCGATTCCAATACGGCGGCCGTGTCTAGCACCGTCTCGCCCTTCGTAGCAGAGCTATCTGAAGCGCCGATATTGATTGTATCAGCGGAGAGAATTTTGCCAGCAATCTCGAAGCTTGTACGGGTACGAGTGCTAGATTCTAAAAACAGATTAACTATCGTCTTCCCCCGCAGCGCTGGAACTTTCTTAATATCGCGATCCAGAACCTCGCGAAATCCAACCGCTGATTCTACTATCGAAAGAAGCTCCCCCCGAGATTTTCCCTCAATCCCTAAAAGATGCCAGCGATTAGGTAGCATCATTGACGATGAGTCCGCAGAAGTTGACGTCACTTATCGCCCCCTCCGCCGATTAAAAATGCTCCGTCTACAAATCCTTGTTCTTCGAGGCGCACCCGCACACTTTGCTGTTTAGAGGTGGGAATATTCTTCCCAACATAGTCCGGTCTAATTGGAAATTCACGATGACCGCGATCCAACAACGCAGCAAGCTCAACGCAACTCGGACGCCCGAAATCTATGATTGCGTCGAGCGCAGCTCGCACCGTGCGCCCAGTATAAAACACATCATCAACTACGATAATTCGTGAACCGCTCACTGAGAACGGGAGGTCCGTCCCCTTTACCATCGGTTGGCTTTGGCCGCTCCCAAGATCATCGCGGTACAGAGTAATGTCGATAACACCGAACGGAATATTGAGATTCTCAATCTCAGAAATCCGGTCTCGTAGTCGCTTACCGAGAAATTCTCCGCACGTTCGAATTCCGACTACGGCTAAGCGATCGAGATCGGAGTTGCGTTCGACGATCTCGTAACTCATCCGCGCCACTGCGCGTTTCACCGAATCAGCGTCTAATAGCTGCGTCCAGGAAGCGGGATGCGAGGCATCCAACTTTTTGCCTGAACTTCCGCCTTCCGAATTTTTATTTGCTGAATTCTTATTATCTGCCATCGCAATTTACCTACTCAGAGCTCGTTTAATCGGCACTAGTGGATAGGTTGCAGGGGTTTAAGAGACCCCTGATGGCGTATCGAGACTGGTGCCTTAGCGAACTCTCTGTTTCACCGTTAAAGGCAGGCTAGATGTAACATCGAGAAAATGAGAGTGCAAGCGTTGAGTCCAGGAGCCCAGATGTCCAAGACTTAAGTCCCCCAGGGGGGCCTATTTATAAGTTGTCAAAGCTGCGCTCAACAACGAGAACGCCGTCTCAGTACTCATCGCCACGAGTTTTCCGGCCGAGTCACGTGAAAACAACGCACAAGCATCAACTGACACCCCCTGTTCGATGGTTTTAGCGATCGCTTCTACTGAAAGTGGCGTAAGTCGTTCTCCATCGAATCTAGGCAAGCCACAACCGAGCGCCAAGTATTCAAGTAGCTGTATTGCGCGGGGTAGCGCATCAACGCTCGGTGGCGTTCGGCTCAGTGCGCCAGATACTAGTTCAGAACGATCTTCGAGCGCTGCAGCACCGATTATTAAGCGGGTTGCGTACAAAAGTTTTAGCTCGATTTTTGCTAAATCAGCACTCGTTTGATGAGCGGCGGAACGTATCTGTAGTATTTCTTTCATGAGCCCCTCTGCGTCCGATACATCAAACGCCTCCGGCTTCGGCAGTCCATTGCGCAGGCCTAGCGAGCTAAGTCTGCCACCCTTCGACGTCAAGTATCCGACGGCGGACGTGCGCTCGTGCAGCAAAAATTTCGCCGCATCGCGAGCGTTACTCGGCATCGATTCAGATATCGCAACCGTGCGCCTAAGTTCCGCATACCGCGTTAGCATACGCTCCTCAGAGTGGGGCTCTAGGTTGCGGGTTGCTTGAGTAGTTAACATCTCTAAGGCTGCTTTTCCCTGAGGATCATCGGTAAGTTTTTCTAGGCGAATCAGCGGAATTGCTGCATCGATATATCGCGGCGAAAGCGCTCCAATTCCAACACCATTCATTACTTGGTTGAGCAGGATTTCTGCATGACGCGGGTCCATTTTCTGATCTGATGCGAGTATTTCAATCGCCTCATTGATAGCTTCCCTTCCACGAGTCACGTTAACAAGATCGTTAGTAGCCGCATCCCAAAGTCGTAGGATTTTTTGATGCGGAATCCGTTCGTATTCCCGCTTGCTAGTCACTGCATAATCAGCTGCGCTGCAATCCACCGCTTCGAGTCGGGAGCTCACGAGCTCCTTACGACGCTCGGCAAAAAAACTACTTAATTCATTGGCTGAAAGCCTGTCGGGCAGAAAATGTTGCGTATCACGTTCGAAGTTCAAGATAACCAACAAAACCTTTGCTACACCGATATTGGTGTGGGCCGCCACCACCTCTCCTGGCGAATGGGTAATCGGAGAAACATAACCCAAAGATTTCGATACGAATCTCTCCAGCCGGAACTGGTGATGTAAATCGTAACGTTGAAGGCTTGAGATAGTTGAATCACGAGCCAACTCCAGTTCGGACCTAGCTTCTCGCTGAGCATCCCTAGTGGCCTCTGTACTCCCGGATCCAAAAGCTGAGCGCAACCGATCACTAATTGAAGATGGTCTATCAACTCTCCCATCGGATCTACTCGTCCTGTCAGAAATCTCCGGCAGTAGCGCAAGCTTTGCGGTAGTTTCCAGAAATTCAGAAACGAGTTTTTCAGCAGAGCTCGCGCCATGCGTTGACGCAACGCCGGAGCTAACCGCATGGGCTGGCTTTTCTTCCGCAGGGGAAGGACTGTTCGATCGAAGAGTGTTCAAAACCGCAGACATAAAAACCGTTTAACTGTCGCAATAATGCGAACCGTACGAGAATGTTATGGTCGAGAACTAGTCGTGTGTTACCCATTTCGACTCCCTATATAGGTAGTGAATTCCCCTATTTTTGATACGTAAACGCCACCCCTGCCATAACACTTCAGTAGACCAATACAGGCGATAATCTATGATTTATTCAACTTCGACAGATGCTACCCGAGCAGCTCAGGTCTTCTCAGAATTTAAAAATCGAGCACAAGATTTCGTCCCAGCAGGATACGAAACAAGCGAAGCCGCAAGAATGCTTTGTTCCGACAAGATTCAAGCCAAAAATGACTCCACGACGACCGATACCGTGGCAGCGATGCTTGGGATGCGCCTAGAGCATGGACGAGAATTTCGCGATATCAATACCCCGGGGAACGATTATCAACGACGCGTTTTGGACGACATGCAGATCTCATCTGCTGCAGTTCTCGTTAAGGGACCCGCAATCATCGAAGTGACGAAAAGTTATATTGGCACTGGCGAGGAAACGCGCTGCCTTATCGCGAACGATGGAGTTATGCTCTCTAGGTGTCCAGGCTCCACTGGGATTCAAATAACCGATATAGCCAAGTTTCTAGAGGATGGCACGGCGGTCTCACTGCGAGGAGAATTTAGCGTGGCATTTAATCCGCAAAGACCCTCGCCGTATTATCAAGTTTCACTCCGAGGACGACTCGCTGAGATAGCCGATTTAGGTAAAAATCTAGACGTCATCCAGTTTACCTCGCAAGGCGGCGGGTTGACGGTTCGAATACTTACCCACAAAGACAACCCGATCACATCTGGACATACGTACGACTTACACGACCCTCTACAACCTCAAGGGCTTAAGCATTTAGGGGTTACCGAAATCGGACCAAACGATATCGATTCACAAGATACACGGAGTGTTCTTAAAGCTAACGCTAGTGTTCTCGGAAATGCTTGGGAGGCGATGGTGCGACCAGAGAAGGCTCATTCGCGCGATCTCATGATAGCACTAAGCTCTGATCACTCTACCAAAATGGTTAATGCAATCCACTTAATAACCGGAGAATCGCCCGAGTTAGTCGATAGCGTCCTAACTGAGTTAAGAAAGTTACATCCGAACCTAGAGATCATGAATCGAGAATTAGTAACACGAGAGAGTGTATCCATTAACGTTAAATCGATCGGTATCAGCAGCCCTGGGCAGTTTCACAAAGTGCTAGATGCAATTACAACAGCGGTGGACAACGCATGGTTCGCTAAAATGCGAAGCTAGTTGCATTACCTAGTAGGTCTTCACGGCCATTAAATTAAGCTTGAGCTGTTCAGAAACATGGCCCAATTTATTTGGACCGCGGACCGCTGGTCCGCACGATCGGATGGTAGAGAGCGATCAAGCGGACCATCCTCCTACGCCAAGGCTACGAAGGACAAGC
>JBGSNS010000058.1:0-6217 GCA_041739515.1 Bdellovibrionota bacterium | reverse complement strand
TGGTTACCGATCAGCGCGGAATCGACCGCGCGTTAATTGACCTGGATGGAACGGAAAACAAATCGCGCTTAGGCGCAAATGCTATATTAGGCGTTAGCCTTGCCGTCGCTCACGCCGCTGCGGCCGCGTTACGATTACCGCTCTACCGGTATATCGGAGGGGCTAACGCATGTCGCTTACCGGTACCGTTGATCAACGTGATAAATGGTGGTGCGCACGCAGCGAACCCGCTCGATTTTCAAGAATTTATGCTCGTACCGCACGGCTTTGAACGCTTCTCCGATGCGCTGCGCGCCGGAGCGGAGGTTTTCGCGACGCTAAAGAGTCAACTAAAGGCGCAAAAGTTATCAACCGCTGTGGGAGATGAAGGTGGGTTTGCCCCTGAGATCTCCGATGCAACTGCTGCACTGGAATTATTGATGCGAGCGATCGAAAAATCAGGGTACAAGCCAGGCGAGCAAATCGCACTCGCTCTCGATGTTGCAGCAAGCGAACTTTATACTGACAGCTCAAAGAAATATGAGTTTAAGAAAGGCGGTCTTCCAGCTAAGTCCGGTGCTGAGATGATCGAACTTTACTCAGAGCTTACAACGAAATTCCCGATCGTTAGCATCGAAGACGGCCTCGATGAAGAGGACTGGAATACTTGGGAGGCGCTTACCGAAGCGCTGCCTGATACTCAGCTTGTTGGCGATGATCTGTTCGTAACAAATACCGAGCGCTTACAGCGCGGAATCATCGGCAACATCGGGAATGCAATTCTTATTAAGCTAAACCAAATCGGATCCCTGACTGAAACGTGTGATGCCATAGAGATGGCGCACACAGCTGGGTATCACTCCGTTATCTCGCACCGCTCTGGGGAGACCGAGGATACCACGATCGCTGACCTCGCGGTCGCAACCAACGCGGGCCAGATTAAAACCGGATCGGTCGCACGCTCCGAACGCACCGCGAAGTATAATCGACTGCTCGCTATCGAGCGCGAGCTCGGCGAGAGTGCGCGGTTTGAAGGGCCGTTTTGAGGCGAGACTCTTATTCTTCAGCTCCGCGTAGCTCGCCTGGTGACTGGCTCATAGCCCTCGCAACATGTGTCTTACTCGCTTCAGCTTGGCTGATGCCGCTTACGACGACCGGTGCAGCGCTAGCATTCTTGGCCGTTATTGGACTGATAAAATTAAGCAGCGGGCAGTCATTATTACCAAGCTACGTTTGCGCAATCGTTACCTATCTGATCGCGTTTCACTGGCTCTCCCCTACGATGCAAAAGTTTAGCGGACTTCCAACGATCGCTTCTGGATTTTTCTTTTTCCTCTTCTGCGCAATCAGTGCTTTGCAATTTCCGCTCTTTCAATTCTTTACCCGCACGCTGCGGCGAGTTGGGCTTTCATTACTTGCTCCTGCAATCGGATGGCTCGCGGCCCAAGAGATTTTTTTTAGAATTTTCCCTTGGACACCGTCGCATTCGCTAATCGCCACTCCATTTCTAAGTTCGGTAGCCTACATCGTCGGATCTAGCGGGCTTACTTTGCTGATGTTTCTGATTGGTTCATTGATTCTGAAACGAACTCGCCGCACAGCGAATATCGCCCTAATATTTGGACTACTAACGCTCGTGTCTTGGTACGGACTCAAACGCATGATCGTACAACGGTCAGATGACCCGGTTTATGTAGCGCTGATTCAGGGAAACATCTCCGTAGAACAAAAACATTCCCGTCAAATGCTTCAGGAGAATGTTAATCGATACTTTGCAGCTTCCATGAAAGCGAGCGAAGACTCGCGAGTAGATATCGTTATCTGGCCCGAAACAGTTTTATTAAATCCGATATCCATCGACACCGCGTCGCTCCCGGAGTTAGCCCTACCTCGGGCGGGGCTGTTATTTGGGGCGTTGAGTTACGGCCCTAACGATCAGTTCTTCAATTCCGCATGGGGGATTTCGCCGCGCGATGGCGTAACGACAGCGCCGTACCATAAACAAATTTTGATGCCATTTGGGGAATACACTCCAGGAATTGGGATTTTGCCGTTTCTTAAGGATCTTAATCAGAACGCTGCGGAGTTTACCCCAGGGTCGGCGCAAACATTGATTCCGATGTTGACCCAACGCGGTGCAGTTAAGCTAGCGCCGCTAATCTGTTACGAAGACGTTATCGCAGGCCCAGCCCACACGGCGGCGTCGAACGGGGCTAATATACTTGTAAACATGTCTAACGATGGGTGGTTTGGAGTGTCGGTCGCCGCAAAGCAGCACCATCAAATTGCGGCGTGGCGCGCAATAGAGACTGGATTACCGCTACTTCGTGTCACAAACACCGGATTCACCGCGATTGTTAATCATTTAGGAGAGACGGTAGAATCGTTGCCTGAGCATCAATCCGGCTCCATCGTAGCCCCAGTATATTTCGGACCAGGACCGGCTGAGTACGGAGCTAAGTTTGCAGACGGTATTTGGCGAATTTTAAGCTATTTCGTGACGGCACTGGCTGTCGGCGTATCGATATTCAGAGCCAAAAGCCGATGATTCCCCGCTAGCGCAAAATTTGCTGTCGGGGCAAATTATCTCTGATAAAAGATCATTCTATAAGGCCATCGTATGAAGCAATTCGCTAAAATTATTTCGATCTCCGTGATTGTTTGTATGGTCGGATCGTTAATCGGCTGCAGTACTCCGCAAAGCGGTCCTGACAAATCACTTGGAGGCGCTGTGCTAGGTGCCGGCTGGGGAGCTGGGGCAGGTGCTATCGTAGGCAATCAAGTTGGACACTCAGGAGAAGGTGTGGCTGTCGGAGCAGGTGTCGGAGCTATAAACGGAATGTTATCCGGAGCTGGCATCGACGTCGAAGAAGGGGCACTACTTGAGCAACGTCGCGCAATCGAAGGGCTTAAATTTCAAAACGAGATGACGGCGCGCGAGCTTGCGTCGCTACAGTACAAACTTGATCGCGCGAGCCCCTCAGTTACGTCCCCAATATTCTACCAAGTATTTTTCGACGAGGACGGCACTTCCGTAAAACCGGGATCCGGCGCAAATCTCGAAATTATCGCAGACTCGCTAAGAGCCGCTGCCAGGGCGCCTAAGATCTCTGTTTCCGGTCATTCAGACGACTCCGGAACTCCTGAGTATAACGAGCGGCTGGCCGAATCGCGCGCCCGTACCGTAGTTGGATTCCTAATTGAACACGGTATTTCAGCTGATCAGATTAAAATTCAATCATTTGGCAGCACCCGTCCGCTTGTGTCCAATACCACTACAGAGGGGCGTCAACTGAATCGCAGAGTAGATATTCGCATCGAATAAACGGCCTAGTTCCGATCTCTCGCTGAATGCGGTACAGATCCCGCATGAATACCGACGCATTTATCATCGACGCCGTCCGCACCCCACGTGGAAAACGTAAGGGAAAGTTTTCAACGCTTCATCCAGCCGACTTAGCTACGTTTCCTTTGAATGCGCTTATCACCCGCAACAAGATCGATCCAGCGCTAATCGAAGACGTAGCACTTGGTTGCGTAACGCAAACTGGAGAGCAAGGATGGTGCATCGCTCGCAAAACGGTGCTTGCTGCGGGTTGGCCGATCACAGTCCCAGCGCAAACGATCAATCGGCTGTGCGGTTCAGGACAACAAGCTGTGAATAGCATCGCTTCGGCTGTCTCTGCCGGCACTTACGCAATGGCGGTAGGCGGCGGATTGGAACACATGACGCGCTGCGCGATGTTTAGCGATATATCCGGCGAGGAAAGCCCGATGCTGCTAGAGCGATTCTCCGATTTAGTTCAGCAGGGAATGTCAGCAGAGATTCTATCTGAAACGTACAAACTCTCCAGGGATGAACTCGATCAGTACGCAGCCAGTTCGCAACAACGTGCGGCCGCTGCTCAAAAGGCTGGATACTTTGCCAAGTCGTTAGTGCCGACAACTCTTCCATCCGGCGAAGTCGTTACAATCGATGAAGCGGTGCGAGCTGAAACTACAGCTGAAGGATTAGCGGGATTAAAAACTGTGTTTAAGCCTGACGGGGTAATCACCGCTGGGAACGCATCTGCTATCGTGGACGGTGCGGCCGCGGTTTTGATCGCCTCAAATTCTGCGATTCAACAACACAAATTAACTCCGCGCGCACGAATCGTTGCGTCAGCGGTTGTCGGCAGTCCTCCGCGAATCATGCTGACAGGTCCGATCTCAGCCTCGCAGATGGCGCTTAAAAAAGCTGGATTAACCGTAAATGACATCGATCTGTGGGAGATCAACGAAGCCTTCGCTCCTGTTCCACTCGTGACGATGCGCGAGTTAGAGATTAATCCAGAGCTCGTAAACGTAAACGGCGGCGGCATCTCGCTTGGGCATCCGCTTGGGGCAACCGGCGCGATGCTAATCGGGACCGCGCTTGATGAACTAGAACGCAGAAACGTTAAGCGGGCCTGCATCACGATGTGTATCGGGATCGGAATGGGCATCGCTACCATAATCGAGCGTGCGTAGTGAGCAGCGCTGAATCCCTTTGGTGGGAAATTCATCTTGCTTGCACCGATACAGACGAAGCAGCAGCTATCTGTCACGCAGCTGGTGCAAGTCTTATCGAAACTCTATCTGATAAGATGGTGCGAGCTTTCGTAGAAGGAGATGCTGGGAACTTTGTTTCAAGCTTGCCTGCCACGTTGACAGTTGCCAAAAAGATCGCTGTTGAGAATAAAAACTGGCACGAAAGCTGTCCTGAGCTATGGGCTTCCAAACGAATCGGCGCGCTTAACATCGTGCCTACGAGCGGAGTAGAGAATTCGCCAATACCTGCCGCAGATGAAGTGTTGATTATCCCGGGCACGGGATTCGGCACCGGTCATCATCCAGCAACCGCGATGTTAATAGCCCGAATTCAAGAGATCTCCCCTGCCCCTAAGACAGTGCTCGATCTCGGCTGTGGAAGCGGAATTTTAGCGCTAGTAGCACGAAAAGTATGGCCAACAGCCGACATTATAGCGATCGATAACGATCCTCTGGCGCTGGAGAATGCGCGGGATAATAACGAGATCAATAAAATTGATATTCCGCTAATCTGCGGAACACTCGATGATGCTCCTCTTCCGAAATATGAGCTAATAATCGCCAATTTATATTCCTCACTTTTGATTCAGCTCGAACCTCAGATGAAATCACGTTGTTCGCGTTTGATTCTTTCCGGTGTGATGGAGAGCGAGGAAAACACGCTCTTAGAAGCGTTTAGTGGATGGAAAATTATCAGCACAAGAATTCAAGATGGATGGTTCTCGGCGGAGTTGCGGGCATAGCCTGGGACCGCGAAGGACCACCTTCGCGGTCTAGCGCTAACTTTGCGAATAATCGCTTCAACCTAGGGCAATAGCGGGCGGTGTTTTCAGTTTTTGAACGAGCCAATGTTGAACGAATGAGCCGTTTTGAGCGATCGCATATAGTGTGTCGGTCCATATGCCACCTGGGCCCTAATCAAATGATCGGGATTTGTTAGCCAATTCGGGGTTCGTCGGCCCTTCGTTGGATATATTCAAGCGAGGATGGACAGAATAGGATCGCGCCGAATCTTAACTCCCATGCTTAAGTTGATGCGATGGTGTTAGCGTGGTTAGGACGGAAAGCTTGATTTAAAAGGTGTCCTCGTATGGCAGAATTGAGTCTGAAGCATTCATGGGCATTTGGCGCATTCGTTCTGTTTGCGGGTTGTTCTGTTACGCCAAAACAAATCGGTGCCCCCCGAGTCCCAAGTAGCGAGGTGAACAAAAATTTCGCGAACTCCTCGTGCCAGCACACCGAAACAGCTTTAAATTGCGTCAAAGTGGTTGAGATTTATGATGGAGACACAATTTTTATCGACATCGCCGAGGCTCCACCACCTTTTAGAAAAAGATTAGGGGTTCGAATCGCTGGAATTGATACTCCGGAATTGGCGTCTAAAGACATGTGCGAGAAGCTAAAGGCGCAAAAGGCAAAATCCCTATTGAAGTCTTTGATAGACAACGCCGAGCGGGTCGATGTAGTCGACGTTAAAAAGGACAAGTATTTTAGAATACTAGGAACCGTTCTGGTTGATGGGCAGCCGGTGGGTGAAGAGCTTATACGGCGCGATCTTGCGTACCGCTATCATGGCGAGGGGAAAGTTCGAAGAAATTGGTGTGATTCGAATTAATTAAAGAATTTTTTGATACCGTCGAGTAGTGAAATCAAGATGCCCTTGGCGTTA
>JBGSNS010000044.1:0-2217 GCA_041739515.1 Bdellovibrionota bacterium | reverse complement strand
CGGGCAGGATGAATGAGTAGCGACGATAAAAGGTGTGACACTGGGTGTGACACTGCTGCGATATCCTTTGGCTATCATGAGGGCATTTTAAGCTGGAGACCAAGATTTCGCCAGAAAACCAAAGATGTTTATTTCCCAGAGTATTGAACCTGATATGTAACAATCGCCCAAACTCAACGAAGTTAGAGCTGGGCTGAGGCATAGTGACCAGCAGAGCGACGACCAGCGGAGCGACGACCAGCGGAGCTATGCAGAAAGTGCCAACTATAGTGATATCAGCTGGGGAATCGAACTAAAAATCTTAGGCCCCGTTTTACTGACGAAGAAATCGTCTTCGATCCTAATGCCCAGGGCAGGGTATTTGCCGAGTTTTTTTGCCAAGTAAATTCCCGGCTCAACGGTAAAAACCATTCCTGCAGTTAGCACAGTATCGGGCGCAAGCGGATCGTGTACATCGAGTCCAAGCGAGTGTCCAAAACTATGCGGAAAAAACTTTTTTATCTCTCCGTTTTTTACGATTTTTTTAGATGGGCCACTCACCGGCAGGCCGGATTTTACAACCGCATTCGCCATTACGTCGATTGCATCGGATTTAATCTTTGCATACTTAGCTCCAATTTTTAGAAGCTTAGCGATTCGTTCCTGCGCTGCATCTACATCTAGTAGTAATTTGTCGATGTGTGCAGCAGCACCTAACGAGACGGTACGAGAGATATCTCCGTTATAACCACCGAACTCAGCTCCGACATCGAATAGTACCAAGTCGCCGCGTTGAAGTTTGCGGGTACTCGGGGTGTGATGAAGAACAGCGGCGTTAGGGCCGCTTGCTACGATCGGCTCGAAGGCAAGCGATCCACCAGCTTCACGCACTAAGCTGCTAAACAGTCGAGCAAGTTGAATTTCAGTGCATCCAGGGCGCGTAATCTGAAGCACTTCGACAAGTGCGCTCTCCGTAAGCGAGACCGCGTTGCGGATCATTTGGATTTCAGCGTCTGACTTGACTGCGCGTAGTGGGCTGGTGAGTAACTGACTGTGGGTGATGGTCGTTGGCAGGCGTTGAGTCTGTAATTCGTAGAGTGGGCGATGAAGCAATGATTCCGTAATTTTTAAAGCTGTCTTGGAGCGAGCTGAGTTCAAATACAGAGATTCGCTGCCCTTTAGATACTCTCGAATGCCCGGAAGCAAATCCTCCACTTCCACCAACGCAATTCCAAGCTTTTTCGCTGCCGCTATTGGATCGAATCCAGCACCATCCCAAGTTCTTTGATGGTCTGAGACTTTTTGCACAAACAGGGTCGGGCGTTGCTGCTGCGACGAGAGGGCCAGAGCGGCGTTCTCAAGAGTTGAAAGTCCGGTAAAATACAGAAAATCGCGGTCCTGGAAGAATGGAAACTGTTGGTCGTGAGACTTATACGGCTTATCTCCTGTCGGGAGGACGATGGTTGAAGTCGACGGTAGCCGATCTAGCGCACGTTTAAGGTGTTGTAATCTCGTGCGGTACTCTTTAATAGCGATTTCCATAGGTTGCTACATATACGCCGGGGGAAATAAGCGGTCGACCCCCATGTCCACTAAGTTCAATAAATTGGACCGTTGGACCCAAGTCGCCCCGTGGGTCCAGCCGGGCTCATCTCGAATTGACTTCTCCCCCCGTTTCTTTCATTCTACGGGTCTACTTTTTTTAGAGACTCGGATATGCGAAACGAAGGACACCCTAATTACTACGCTTCTAACGTAACCTGCGCAGGTTGCAGTTCGACGTTTACAATTGGATCTACTGTCCCTGATATCAAGATCACTATCTGCTCTAACTGCCATCCTTTCTATACTGGCAAACAGAAACTTGTAGACACCGAAGGTCGAATCGATCGCTTCAAGAAGAAATACGCAGCTACAGGCGCGGTTGGTTCCGTTGGAACCGGACCTCAGGCGTCTTAGTTAGAGTACGGGAAATTTCGCATTTTTCGGCCGCCTTTACAGGGTGCGATATTTTTATCTCCTTTGAGGTCGCTTTTTTTGGTTAGCCCTCTACTTCGTTTAGCCTCGCTTTTGTTTTTTTGCCTTGCCGGCGCTGCGCTGTCCGGATGCACAGGTCAGAATCCTAATTTAGCATTGTCCGTCGGATCGACCCCGCCTGCTATTACAGCTTCGACGTTATCCGGAGAACCGACCACGCTTGAATCGTACAAAGGGTCCGTCGTGCTACTTAACTTTTGG
>JBGSNS010000038.1:0-4483 GCA_041739515.1 Bdellovibrionota bacterium | reverse complement strand
CGCATTGCGGAGGAGGCACAGCTCATCGTCGATTTAGCACTTTCCGGGATGAGCGGTAAGGTTCAGCCGTGATCAAAAGCGAACCAGCCAGCGAAGCAATCGAGTCCATGTTGAGAGATCTTCAGCGCGATTCTTTTGGCTATTTTCTGAATGAGACGAATTTCGCCAACGGGCTGGTGAAGGATAAAACGGCATCAAATTGGCCTTCAAGCATCGCCGCTACCGGCCTTGCTTTGGCTGCATATCCAGTTGGAGTTGCGCGGGGATTTATGTCGCGTGGTGCTGCGGTTGAACGCACGCTTGCGACGTTACGTTTTTTTTGGAACAGCCCGCAAGGCGACGAGCCTGATGCGACCGGTTATAAGGGATTTTACTATCACTTTCTTGACATGCAGACTGGGCGGCGTGCCTGGAAATGCGAACTTTCAACGGTAGACACTGGCTTTCTTCTTGCCGGAGCGCTGGCGGCTGGAATTTATTTTGATGAAGAGACGGCGGCAGAGCAGGAAATCCGCACTTTAGCCGACGCACTCTATAGGCGCGCTGACTGGCAGTGGGCGCAGAATCACGGCGCTACGCTAACGCACGGTTGGACGCCGGAAAGCGGATTTCTTAAATTCCGGTGGGAAGGGTACGACGAGGCGATGTTGCTTTACACGCTAGGGCTAGGTTCACCAACACACCCACTGCCTGAAAGCAGTTACGTCGCGTGGACCTCGACTTATAAGTGGGGAAATTATTGCGGGCAAGAATATCTTTATTCGGGACCGTTATTCACACATCAACTCTCGCACATTTGGATTGATTTTCGCGGCATTCAGGATGCCTTCATGCGCGAGAAGGGCATCGACTATTTCGAAAACAGCCGTCGCGCGACGTATGCGCAACAACAATATGCGATCGATAACCCGCTTGGATACGAGGGGTATGACCGAAACCGCTGGGGAGTTACCGCAAGTGATGGGCCCGGACCAATTACGCGGAAAGTGAATGGAATTGAGCGTCAATTTTTCAATTACCTAGGAAGGGGAATTCCATACGGTCCCGACGATGGAACGCTGGCTCCATGGGCTGTGGTATCATCGCTACCGTTTGCGCCAGAAATCGTCTTGCCTTCAATTGACTATGCAATTCATGAGATCAAATTAACAAAGCCGAACTTATGTGGCTTTAAGGCATCCTTTAACTCGACGTTTCCGGACAAGTCCGGCGAATTTAACGGCTGGGTGTCCCCCTGGCACTACGGGCTTAATCAAGGGCCAATAGTTTTGATGATAGAGAATCATCGAACAGAGTTATTGTGGCTACTGATGCGCAAGTGCCCCTACATCGTCAACGGTTTGCGACGAGCAGGATTTGATGGCGGTTGGCTATGAGGATTGACGGTCGCTTTGTGGTTCGTTGGCGTAAGGCGTAACTGAAAAAGGGGGGAAGAGTCTTGAAGACGAATGATAATCTTGAGCCGGCTGTGTTTATTATATTTGGCGGAGCTGGAGACCTGACCTGGCGTAAACTTGTGCCGGCGCTATTTGACCTGTCTCAGGACCGCAGTATGCCGGCGAATTTTTCGGTCATCGCAGTGGACCGTCTTGAATCGAGCGACGAAAAACTGCGTGAGCGTCTGTACGACGGCGTCAAGCAGTTTTCACGTTTCGGAACTGTGAAATCCAGCCAATGGGAGGAGTTTGCCAGCCACATTCACTATCAACACGGTGATTTTAAGCAGCTTCCAACATACACCGTCCTTGGAGAACGATGCGAAAAATTGGAAAAGGAGTGGGGCACGAAAGCCAATCGTATCTTTTACATGGCCACTCCACCGAGCATGTTCGCGGAAATCCCAAAATATCTCGGTCAGGTCGGGTTAGCGAGTGATCGGGAATGGGCACAGCTCGTAGTAGAGAAACCAATTGGCTTCGATCTGGAATCCGCCCGCGCCCTGAATGCCGTCCTGCATGCCAGTTTCGAGGAATCCCAGATATTTCGCATCGATCATTATCTGGGCAAAGAAACGGTACAGAATATTCTTGCGTTTCGCTTCGCTAATCCCCTATTCGAGCCGATCTGGAATCGCCGTTACATCGCGTCACCATCACCGTCGCCGAAGCAGTAGGCGTTGAGAGTCGTGGAGGTTACTATGAACAGGCGGGAGCGCTTCGCGACATGGTGCAGAATCATCTCATGCAGCTACTTTGTCTTATGGCGATGGAACCGATGGTTTCCTTTGATGCCGATGAGATTCGCAACAAGAAAGTGGATGTGCTTCATGCAGCTCGTCCGATTAGCCAGGACCAGGTTATCCAGTGCGCTGTGCGTGGGCAGTATGGGCAGTCATCCGCTGGCACAAAAGCGATGCTTGGATATCGACAAGAAAATAATGTGGCAGCCGATTCCCAAACGGAAACTTTTGCGGCTCTAAGAGTATTTATTGATAATTGGCGTTGGCAAGGCGTGCCGTTTTACCTACGGACTGGCAAGCGTATGCCTCGGCAGGTATCGGAAGTATCTATTCAATTCCGTGCGGTTCCGCATCAGTCGTTCCCGCTGGGTGCCTCCCTCGAGTGGCAGCCGTCCCGACTTGTCATCGCCATACAGCCCGATGAAGGTATCGTGCTTAGCTTTCAAGCCAAGTACCCGGGGCCAACGATGCAGCTTAGGCCGGTGAACATGCAGTTCAATTATCGCGAGAGTTTTGACGTATCTTCCCCCGATGCATACGAAACACTGCTTTGGGATTTGATGACAGACGACGCCACCTTGTTTATGCGCGCCGACCAAGTAGAGGCTGCATGGCGCTTACTGATGCCTGTGCTGGATGCGTGGAAGTCTAGCCCGCCCGATGATTTCCCTAACTACGCCGCTGGAACTTGGGGTCCGTCGAACACTCAAAACTTGCTAGCCCAAGAAGGGCATTGTTGGCCGCTGCCTGCGGAGTTGGAGAAACGCTACCCAGAGAAAGGTTGCCGCACATCACAGTGGTAACCAGTGGTCCCAGTGATTCGGCCTTTCTTTTCGAAGGTATTTGCTCGACAAAATGGGCGTGTGGGCATCGCTGTGTATCAGCCCCAAGCGAGCACAGCGACTACAATTTGCTCAGATACGCCCAGCAAGCATGAGTACCACAAGCACTAGCAATACGAGGCCCAAGCCACCCGTTGGATAATATCCCCAACCTCTACTGTGAGGCCAGGCAGGCAATGCACCGACAAACATCAACAGTAAGACGATTATTAGAATAGTTGAAAGACCCATAACTTTAATCTCCAAAATATCAAAACGAATTATTATTACCACTATGGTTGGCGATTCTTGTCATTGAATCGGGGTAGTACGAACTCGCTTCGACGAGAACACACGGTACATTCGAAGTTCATAAGCCAGTATGACCTTGATCAGGTCCTCAAACTTTGTTGACGGGGTGATGCTCATCATAACGAGAGACTCGCTTTGTGAAGCATTGTAAATTCAAGTCGATCGACACGCACTTCCGGGTGCGGCGAACGGATGTAAGCGGCAGGGGATATTGGATTTTTTTTCTGGCACCACTGCGCGAGATCAAACTTTACAAGGGATTTAATATGTCAGCACTAAGCTATCAGAGACTCCTCAATGTTAGGTACAGCAGCTTAATCAAAAATGGGTTGCCATTGATTGATGCGACAGGGTTAGACGATGTTCTTGCTTTGCCGCATATTCAGCGCGAGCATGCCTTTGTAGTATGGGCACAACGGACAGGTCCTTATGTTGACGCCCTAGCCAGACAAAAATCACCCATCGAGGAAAGGCTTTAACAAACACGATTAAACGAAATCGGGACGATCCCTGAGAGATCCCCACGAAATTAAGTTAGAAGCGGGTAGTGCCTAACGATGAAGCGAAGTTCGACTATGGCATCTCTGAGTAGTCGGAATGGTGTTTTGAAGTTGATGTTTCGGAACACCTGAAATCCGATAAACACGAAGGATAGGACGTTAGCGTGTTTTATGGAGTTAGCCTGAAACTGCCTGTGTGCCCCAGCAAGCTGTGCCGCCTTTCCTAGCAGCCAAGCGAAGGTAGCCGCTAGTGAGCCGATAAGAACGAGTATGTTTAGACGCCTAGCTGAATAACTGTTACTGAATTTTAGACTTAATCCACAAAGGTGCGCATTTGAGATCACGAAACGCTTCTTCGATCTGCATTCGTGTTGAGTAAATGGCAACTACTTGAGCCGCGACATCCTGCTCTTTGAGAGAAGTTGCTAGGAGCCAAGGTTCTCGTTCCCGAGTGGCATTGCGAACATTTCTAATACAGCGAGCGCGGACACCGAACCGAGTCTTTCGGACTCGTCCCTTCGGCTTATTTTTGAATAGGACCAAATTACAATTAAATTCGTTGCTCTCCGTAAGGCAAGCTTCGGGCATAATTCTTGGCTGCTCCGAAGCCTTGGGATAGAGCGATTTGGCGCTTATCCATTGCGAATTATCAGCTATTTTGACTTTATCTC
>JBGSNS010000023.1:0-5434 GCA_041739515.1 Bdellovibrionota bacterium | reverse complement strand
CAGCGCTTGCGGTATCCCGGTATCAGTCAACCGTTGCTGCAGTTGTAACTATGGGAGATTTTTCAGATGCTAGCGTGCCGTTTCCTCTTCGCGCAGATATCAGCCTTGATTGTGCCAGGGCTTACTCGGATGCGCTTCGCTGCGAGAGCTCCGGCAAACATGTTTTTACATTATTGGGTAACCACGAGGTTGAGCGTGCGCGGGAATTAGCCTTTAGAGTAGGTTCTGAATCCCGAACAATTCCGCTTCATGCAGGTCGTCTGGTTTCAAGAGCGGTATTAAAACAACTCGATGATCTAGTTAAGAGTCGAGAGAATAGGAGCCAAGGTCTCCTCGTAACTCCATCCACTCTGGGTGCTGAAGGGAAAGCTGCACTAGAGAATCTCAATCGAGCGTTCGGCAGACCCGACAACACCCCTTTCGATATCAAACAACTCGGAACCGTTATTTCTGACCGTCAAAAACTCGAAACGCTAACGGGGCAGCTTAACGAAATTGCTGGCGTACGCGTGCTGCAGAAGAATCACCACATGGGAAAACTTGTGCACCTTGGCAACGGTGTAAATGCCATTCTTGCTCACGACCCGATTATTAACGGCGAAAATCTAGGAAGAATTCTGACTTTAGCCGATGCACAGCGGCCTACCGTAAGAATTGGCAACACTGGGGTCCGCTTCGTTATCATCGGCAATGAGCACACTATCGGCCTGGTCGAAAACCACACCTTCGACACCGTCTGTGTTGGCTCTTTGGGTGGAGTGCAGTCACGAGAGATCGGAAATCCCCCTTCTATGGTTACGATAAATCCTTGGGGAAGCGGGCTCGCTCACGTTTGGGAACTGCGCGATGGTGGTAAACTCGAGCCACTTGAGTTGCAAGACATCGGCTTCATAGAGCCTCACTATCACCTCAACCAGGCCGTAGTTTCACAGATGTTTGACGCAACCGAGCGTGTGGATCTTGGCAATGCAAGACGAGACGCGGCATTTTATTAAATCTCTCTAATTTGCCATCACGCATTCGTCTCACGCACTCGTCCACCCCAACCACTTTGACTGCCGCTTTCCGCGCAAACCATGGTCCTTGCAAAAACCACTCTAACCACATGCCGCCCGAGGCCGCTGGCCAAAATCAAGTAAACCCAGCCACACCCTGCTAGACCCCTGTTTGAATTTATCAACAAGCGGTGCGAAAGAAGTACTAGTTTCTCGCACAACGTCCCCATTTAGATAAATAGAGAAATCCCCGATCTTTCGAGTGTGAAGTAATGAACACTGACTTGCCAGAAAGGGAGGTCAGCTACTTCACGCGGGTTTTTAGTCAAGGAAGACTAGTAGATGTTATCGTTCAGCAAATCATCGTCCACGCTCCGAGCTCTGCGCCAGCTCGATCGGACGACGTATGCCGTAAACGATTCCAACCAGCGACTAGCTTCCGGTCGCAGGATCAACAAAGCGTCCGACGATGCGGCAGGATTAGCGATCTCCTCAGACCTTGGCGCAAGAGCGAGAGTTTACGGTCAAGCGATTCGTAACGCGAACGATTCGATCTCAACCCTGAATATCGCCCAAGGAGCGATTAATTCACTTACCGGGGTATTAACCAGGGTCAAAGAGTTAGCGGTGCAATCAGCAAACGGTACGTTCTCGTCAACGCAGCGGCTTTCGCTCGATCAAGAATCTGAATCCCTCTTCCGTGAGTATCAACGGATACTTGAGAGCACAACGTTTAACAGTCGAGTGCTTTATTCCGGAACAGAGCGAACCATCGTGTCGCAGGTAGGCTACGGCAGCGACGGCACGATCTCGTTCTCTACCGGCCAAGGCCTTACAAGAACCGTTGGGGATGGAACTTTCGGATCAGCTTCCAACAACGGACAAAACGCCGGGGTAGCTGTTACCGGTGACGTAAACGGAGACGGTATCGACGACTTCGTTTCTGCTAACTCAGCCTTTACCACTCTGTATATTAATCTCGGCAGAGGTGACGGCTCTTTCCAGCAGGCGGATATTTCAATCCAGGGCAACGGTCGAAGTCTAGCGCTGGCGGATCTAAATGGAGACGGCGGCCTAGAAATCGCAATTGGAATGTCGTCCGGCATCGTTGAGCTCGTTCAATCAACCGGTGGATCTTCGTTTGCAAGTATTGGGACGTTTACGGCTGCAGGGTCAGGCGCAGTTAGTGTAGTCAGCGGTGATTTCAACGGTGACGGTCGCATCGATCTCGCAACCGCACAATCAGGTCGAGCAACCATCATGCTCAATCAAGGCGGGTATACGTTTCAGCAAGGTATAACTACATCCAATCTCGGAACTGTCTTTACTGATCTTGTTGCAGCTGACCTCGATGGGGATGGTAAAACCGATCTTGCGGCAACTATCTCCGCTAATTCTAACATTTATGCGTATCTATCAAATTCTAGCGGCGGGCACACTACGGCTAGGGTATTGGGATCTCTAACTGGTTCATTTGGTAGAATCGCCGTCGCAGATCTTGACGGCGATGGGCGATCAGAAGTGATCAGCGGCTCCGGCCAACGATTCAAAGTCAGTGCGACCGGAACATTCTCCTCTGAGACGCTCTTTAGCGGTAGCATGCTTAACGATTTGCAGATCGAGGATTTCAACGGTGACGGATTGCTCGATATTCTAAGCTACCACACTACAAATCAACAGACGGTGCTCTATGCAGGCAACGGCATGGGTGCTGTAACGCAAGCCGCAAGCGACACTCTTAACGGAGTAACCGGTGTGTCTGCAATTCAAACCGGAGACTTCAATCGTGACGGCATCAGAGACATGGTGCTTGGAAGCGCTTCAGGGGTCTACACATACTTCGGAAATTCCTCCACCACGATCTCTGGCGAGCGATATTCACTAAGAACCAGAGCGCTAGCCCTGGATGCGATCGGTAAAATCGACTCAGCGCTTTCACGATTAGGCACGGAACTCGGTTTTATCGGCTCCGCCCAAAGCCGCTTCGCCTCCGCTCTCAATACTTTGTCCACGCAGCGAGATAATTTTATCGCCGCTAAAGGTCGAATCGAGGATGTCGACTTCGCAAGTGAAGTAGCTGAATCAGTAAGGCAAAAAATCCTTGCTGATTTCTCGGTCAACATCACTCGTCAAAGTAGTTTTGATAAACAATTGATCGCTAGCCTGCTTAGTTAAACCGTATACAAACTCGTTTCCCCCAACCCCCTTGTCGTCACAAATTTGAAGGGATCAACGGGTAGTTTTGGACCCGTAATAGACGTTACATTTACCTATTTTTTTCTCTGCTGCGCTCATCTTGCGCCCGCGCTAGAACATCTCTCATTACCAGTACTCATTGGCGCTCATAAGGTCCTTAACCAATGGCCGTGGAGGCGCACCAAATCATGGCTTATCACGAATTAAGCCCAAGCCCTTACCTCTACTTCACCACACTGCATCGCAACTGAATTCCCAACACCGACAAAATCGCTGACAAGCTAGTCAACGTAGGATTTCCGCGCTTAGACAAACTACGATACAAAGTTACTCGATTTAGATCCGTCTTCTTTGCCAGCGCTCCCATCCCACCACGCGCTTCAACAACGTTGCGAAGCCCGAGAAGAAATACCTGCTCAGAATCATTTAGACACTCACTTAAGTAAGCAGCAGCTTCTTTCGGATCAGCTAACTCTTTAATCAATTCCGTTTGAAAACTCTTAGTTGCCATTTAAATACTCCAGCCAAAGTAATCTAGCCTTCATGATATCCCGCTTCTGAGTTCCTTTGTCTCCGCCGCAAAGTAATACAACTGCGATCTCTCCTTAAGCATAACCTTGATGTAGCCTTTAGGCTACATTTTTCTAGACGCCGTGCAGTGAGCACTAAATAATCGATTTACAGATAGAAATGTTGCTTTTGAGCCGAGTAGAATCGCACTGACCTCGTGCGGATGATATTTGGGGTGTTCCGCCCACGGACGTATCCACCCCAACTATTTTGACGTCCCTAACTTGGGCTGTAGATCGTCGAGATTCTGGATAAGTGGCCCAATTCATTCGTAGCAAATCAGAAATGTGTTCGGATTCACGCATGCTGAATAAGCTGGACGGGCACCAAATCGTGTGCTTTAGCTAAGAACGAAGTGTGCCGTTATATCTCTCTGAGTCACAGGCGTAGTTGGCAGAAGCGGCTCTTAAATCTCCCAATTCCGGGGAAAGCATAGAAAATCTAAGGACCGCATAACGTGCGCATAACTCCATCCTTACGCCTATCTGCAATCGGATTTGCCTCTACAGTAGTTAGCCTAACCGCTGCCATTAAATACTTTGGAGATTTCGTTGCCATCGCAGCTAGTGGATTGATCGCGCTAGGCGTGACCACAACTATGCAACGACTACTGGAGGAGAATCGTGCCGCCATCTGGGACAAACTGCAGTCGCCCTGGATAGCAAACCTAGTGCTAGCCAAACAATTTTCCTGCTTGTTCTTTGGGATCTGCCTAGCTGCAATACTGTTCGACGCTTTTGAATTCCATAGTCCTGAACTGGCCAGCGCCTCTCTCGCGCATGTCTATCGCAACGAGTTTTCAGACCTCGTGCAGCACAACCTGCAAGTACTAATCGCTTGCCTTGTGCTAGGGGCTCTCTATGGTGCGGGCGGTTTAATGCTTGTATTGGCGTGGAACGGATTGTACTGGTCCACAACCATCTTCTCCTACATCAACCAAATCTCCGCTGATTCCGGACTGACCGCCGCAACTGCAGTATCCCTTGCCCTGTTGCCGCATCTCTGCGCTGAGCTACTAGCCTACGTACTTGGCGGATTGGGCGGGGTGTTTGCAGCCAAAGCACTCCGCAAATATTCTCTTGGAGACCGCGCACTCGCCAAAGTACTGCGGGCCAGCATGGTCATTGTGCTGAGTGCTTGCATCATTCTCTGCTTTGCTGCGTTTCTAGAGATTTATCTAGCACAGACGATCTTTCGCCATTTCTCAACGCCCATAGCAGGGGTGCTCCCCTTAACTTAGAAATTTCATAAAACGTTATGGACCTTAATCGCCCAAAACTAAAACAGCTTGCGATAAGCAAGATCCCTATATTCAAAAACATCCCACACGCAGGGCAAGAACAACTCGCTCTGCTGCTTGTGCTGTGCGAATTCAAGAAAGGCCAGTCGATTATAGTTTCCGATCGCCCGGGAAGAGAAATCATGTTCATCGCCGACGGTGCCGTCGATGTAAAGCGCTCAAATCTTGAAGGGCGAGAAGTAATCGTTTCCCGCCTTGGACTAGGTGATTTCTTTGGTGAGATTTCGATCCTTACTGAAAGTAACCGCACCGCTGATGTGACCGCAGCTGAAGACTGCATGCTACTGAGTCTAGGTAAATCAATCAAGTTTAATGATATCACCGAGTTAGGCCGACCCCCTGCGAATTTGGTTTATCGAGCTTGAAGTATGGG
>JBGSNS010000247.1:0-7793 GCA_041739515.1 Bdellovibrionota bacterium | reverse complement strand
ACTACCTATAGGCGATCTTCCTAGTCGCGGTTTTAAGAGGTTTGAGAGATGATTTTAAGTCAGACTTGTAATTCGGCCCATTCAAATAGCAGGATAAGCTTGCAGTTCGCTCTGCTGGCCGTTGGATTTGTAGCATTTCTTTCCTCATTGACCCCACAATTTGCTGACGCCGCTCCGAGAGCAATAGCAGCGTCATCGATCGACTCATGGCGACTCAAACCAACAAAAATTAAATCAAGATCAGGCGCGAAGTATCAGTGTTACCACAACAGTCGTGGCAAGCGATCAATCGGTGTGATGTCGCGAAAAAAGGGGAAGAAGATTTTTACGATCATATCAAGCGCTCCGAAGTCTAAGAAACATCGAAAGGCCTTTGCAAAGGCCACCAAAGCATGTCGCAAGATGGATTTTTCACAACCCACACCAATTCCAACTCCTCCTCCTGGCGCAACTCCCACGCCATTTCCGATTCCGGTCGGTTGCTCCGTGCCGGCTGGGTTTCAGGCGGTTTCGACCGAGCAGCAAATTCGCACAAGTTTGTTGAGCAACGGTAATTACTTTTTATGCTCGAATATTACGCTCTCGTCACATCCCCTTCAGATGCCTCCGTTAGGAGAGAAATTCGAAGGTGTGTTTGATGGCAATGGTAAGACCATAGCTAATATGGTGCTCAATAATCCGGAATCGGTCGCAATAGGATTTGCAAGAACGGTTGGACGCTCTGGGGTCATTCGAAACGTTACGTTCACCAACGCGCAGGTTAGTGCTTTTAGCATGGCAGGTATCGCCGCTGGTTTAAATGGCGGGACCATATCAGGAGTATCGGCCTCCGGTACCGTAACAACGGCGGCTGGACTGGCTGGTGGACTAGTTGGCGTGAGCGTTCGGCCCGGGCAGGTAGCAAACAGGTCCTTTAACGGAACGGTAACACTCGCTGGTTCGACAAATCTCGTCACCGACAATCCCGCGGTGGGACTGGAGAACTAATCAGCCGAACGAGACACTTGGAGATTCCACTACGCGTCGGCGTCCACTGCTACACCTTGCTGTCAAATGCTAAGGTCACATTTGCTATTTGAACAGGTCGTCGAGTTTTTTCTTTGCTGCGGCCTTGGGATCAACTACCGTGTCATCTACGCCAGCAGCGACGACTGATCCATCTCTTAGAACAAAGAAGTCGCAACGGTTGCGGCGGTCCTTATCAACCACTCTTTCAGCTTGCGGTTCGTGGCATTCGTTGTACGCGCGAGGGTCGTAAAACTTACAATTAAAGCAAACTCTGACATCGCAACCGCATTTTTCGCAGCCTGCATTCATGCTCACAGCACCCATGGGAAGCGACAGTTCCGATTTACACGAATAACAAGAACTAGCCATTCCCTCGGACATATCACAAACTGCTCAATCCATCTAGGTTTTCGCTCGTCAGCGGGCCTCTATCCGGATTGGACGGAACGCGATAAATAGCACGGCATGAACTTTTTCCGCGCACTCTATCTAGAACTCCGGTTTTATCTCAGGGTAATAATCTCTTCCAGCAGCAGATTTTATTGGGACAATCAATTCTCAAAGGCTGCATCTCTAGCCTATAGTAGCTTGTTTGCGTTGGTGCCGATCACGGTCCTGATCTTCGCCCTGCTTTCATCATTTGCGTCTTCAAGCGAGCATGTGCCACAAGTTCGGGAATTTATCATTAGACAGTTCGTTCCGGATCTCGGGATGGTTAACGATCTGTTAACTTATATGAGTCAGTTTTCTCAGTCACTCTCCTCTCTAAACACACTCGCGCTAGTCTTTATCGTTTTAACATCGGTGTTGCTGATCAATTCAATCGAGTTTGCGTTAAACGATATCTGGCAGGTGTATGAATCGCGCACCTTCTCACAGCGAATAGGTATTTACTGTGCGATCCTTATCCTTGCCCCGGTGTTAGCTCTCTCTGCTTACTATTTCGCACGTTTGCGGGTTGGTGATTATTTTGCGCAGGTTGGTGATACAGGTTCTGCGTTGAGAGTGTTCACGGCGACATTGCCTTTCTTTTTCGACTTTTGCGCGTTCGTTGCCCTCTATTATTTAGTACCGAAGGCTCCGGTCAAATGGCGCTCTGCTGTAGTAGGCGCGGTTGTATCGGCACTGCTGTTTGGGTTGGCAAAGTCTGGCTTCGCATTTTATGTCGAGGGATTTGCATCGTACGATAAGGTCTACGGTGCATTGGCAGCGATTCCGATCTTCCTTCTTTGGTTATACGTAGCATGGATGATTGTGTTATTCGGTTGCGAGATCGCATTTCAGACTCAAATGTTGCCACGCGAAGGGCCGCTTCGTCGTCGCCGTCTGATGAGCTCCGGCGACGGGAGATTTACCCTAGCGGTACAGACTTTGGTCGTTATTGCCCAGGCGTTTAAGAAGGGGGAGCGTGCTCCGGATGAACTTGAGTTAGCACAGCGGCTTGAGGCAAGCACGATAGTCTTGCGTCCCATTCTCGCTGAATTCGAACGCAAGGGGTTATTGATTCATGGCGATAGCAGGTCAGCGCCGTTGGCGCTGCTCAGAAGTCCTGATCTCATCACTATTGACGATATCGTTTCAGCCGCCGGTGGTACGGCTGATTGTCATCCAGCAGAACTCGCAGCAGCGTGGAGTGTTATCGCTACCGGAGATCCTTCAAAGATAACACTTGCGGCTCTGACGGGAGAGAAATAGCCCTGTGCCTGATGTCACAATTCTTTCTAATGGAGTGACGATTCTTGGTGAATCGCGTGTGGATGGTTTCGGCTCCCCAGCCACAGTATCGGTTTGTATTTATCTTCCATGTGGCGTTGTTTTTGATCCTCCCGATCAGATCGGAGCCTCCTTGATATTAGCCGAACTGTTTAATCGAGGATCTGAGGGGTTATCGAATAAAGAGTTTCGCGCTGAATTTGAGAAGCGCGGTATGCAATTCGTTGTTGGCGGAGGTTTCGATCGTTCAGTTATTCGACTCGATTGTTTAACCTCGCAATTCGAGGAGGGTATTCGATTAATCTCCGCTGCGTTGAGAACTCCAAGAATTAGTGATTTTAATTCCGTGGTTGAAGCCAAGCGCATGTTGCTAAACGATATTCGCGCGCGTGACGATGACCCGGCCGGTATAGCCGGGCATAAACTAACAGAGCTCTTTTTCGCCGAACCCTTCAATCGCCCTCGAGAGGGATCAGAGGCTGGAATCCGTGCAGTCGGTGAACGTGAATTGACCCGGTGTCACAGCTCTGCGCTTACTTCGGGCTCAATTATAATATCCTGGTGCGGGGCTATATCACAGGATGAGGTTGTGAAAGTCTTTGACCGGCAGCTTGTGTTGCCAAAAATTGCTAGGCGTGAAATCCCCAAGTGTTTTGCCGTGAATACTCAGGATATTGTAGGTGTTCATATTGCCAAACCTACCGAGCAGCGTTCCGTGATGATTGCATTTGAAAGCGCTAGCGTGAGTGAAGTCGGATATTATCCGGCCAAAGTAGCGTCAATAGTTCTTGGAGGCGGAATGTTCGCGCGATTATTCGATGAAGTGCGGGAGAAACGCGGATTAGTGTACGATATATCTTGCTCGCATTCCTCGAATCGAGATCGTGGCTGGTTCGTAGTTGGATTTGCGTGCTCCACCGAAAGATTTCGGGAAGCCGCAGACGTTACTCGCGCTGTCATGACTGATTTTATCCCAACTTCGCTGGAGTTGGAGCGGGCCCGGCGACAGGTAAAGCTCTCACTGGCTGCGGGAGCCGAGTCGCGTTCATCTCGTTGCGAGTCGCTAGCTTCAGAATGGTCATATCACGGTAGAGTACGTAGCGACGAGGAATTGATATCCGCCGTAAACGACGTGACCGCTGCCAGTATTCAAAAACTTTGGGATACGTATCCGCCGTTTCGACACGAGGTTCAGGTTAGCGTTGGAGGTGAGGGATGACTGCCACCAGGGTGCCACCTAAGCTTTTTAGATGTCCTGTAACGGGCCTGACGGTTATTCACGAGCTTCTGCCCGAGGCCAGAACCGTGGCGTTTGGACTTTATGTCAAGAATGGAGCTGTAAATGAAACAGCTAAAGAGTCTGGAGTAAGTCATTTTCTCGAACATCTCGTGTTCAAGGGGAATATGGGGAACGGCATTGAGTTGACCCAGGCGATGGCGGATCTCGGATCGCACATAAACGCGTATACCACTGATGAACACACTTCGTACTACGCGACGTGTTTACCGGAAATGGCTACCGCCACTTTGCAACTTCTTCTTGAGATTTTGCGTCCAAAGTTTTCAAGCGCCGATGTAGCCCGAGAGCGAGAAGTTATTCTCGAAGAGATGCGACAATATCGGGATGATCCGGGATTTACTGCGCATGAAAAGGGCTTGCAATTCTTTGCCCCGCGTCATCCATTAACTCATTCTATCATTGGTAGTGAGGCCGCTCTTAAAAAGCTCTCAAAATCGGAATTAGAGGCTTTCTTTTATGTACGTTACCGATCCGAAAAAATTGCTTTGGTGTTGACGGGAGATACCAGCACGCTCGACTTTATGGAGGTGTTACGTGCGTTTGGAGAGATCGGTGGATCTTCGATCCCGGTGATTTCTGAAAAGGGCAGCGAGCCAGCGATGTCGTCTCTAAAAATTAGACGTGGTGTCCAACGTTTGACGAAGCGCGGAATTTTACAGAGCCATCTAGTGGCGTTTTGGCCGGCGGTATCAGAACAAGACGACACTAAATTCGCCCTTGAGCTGTGGAGCGACATCATTGGAGCAGGGTCTCGATTCGCGTGGAAACTAGTCGAGCCTGGGCTGGTTGAGTCCGCGGGACTTTCGTGTCAACCGCGCAATTCAACTGGATACGTAATGCTAAGTGCGTGTTGTGAACCCGGTGGAATGCCCACGGTGGAACACGAGATCGAACAGATTCTGAAGGATGCGCTATCAAAGCCGATCGATGCGGATGAGCTTGAGCAAGCGAAGGCTATGACTGAGTTTTCACTTTCATCTGGGTTTGAAACCCCCACTGATAGAATGACTGCCCACGGGGAACATTGGTTAACGCATGGGATCCCTTATCCGTTGGAAAGTGAACTTGAAGCGTTTCGCTCCGTAACCCTTGGGCAAGTCAATTGGTTCACCCCGCAGTTTCAATGGAACGATGCTGCGATTACCAGTCTAAAACCTTCTGACTCATGACACCAAACTCAATCAATCTGCCGCAATATCCGATCGTTCTGTTACGACTGCTTATCTATATGCTCTTGGGGGCTTCGCTTAGTGGATGCTGCAGTCAGGACAAGGCTGATGCGCTTCGGACTAAGCTTTATAGCGCAAGTGCTCGCGAACGCAGCCAGGCCGCCTCAAGCCTAGCGTATTGCGGCAGTAAGGCTGAGTCGGCGGTTCCTCGGCTAGCCCAGCTTCTTTACGACGAAAATGCAGGTGTGCAGAGTATGGCGGCGTATGCGTTGCGTAAGATTGACACACCACGGGCGCGAGCGATTATGAAGCGTACTGATGAGTCGAGACGGCGATAGTTATCACAAAATCTTAGATGTCCACGTTTGAGAGAAAATCGAAAAACCGATACCCTACATCGAAGAATCTTCATCACCGGAGGCTTTTAGATGTCTAATGCATTGCCCATCGAAGAAACTTCATCGCAGCATTCGTCTCAGAATGCACCGCAGGCGCGATCGATTATAATCAGTAATGCCGGGGTGTTTGATCGCTATTTTCTTGCGATCGCTAGACGGATTATCGCGCTATCAGATCAAATCGGGATATCACTCGGAAAACGTCGAACAGCACCCACAGGGCATCCGTACCGCGATATCGATCCGCGTCAAATGTGGGCGCGATGTTATCTTTCATGGCGGTATATCCGCGGAAAGGGGCTTGAGATCGGTGCGCTTCATTCTCCACTTCCGCTTTTTCACGGTGCTCGCTCTACGTATGTGGATTATATGTCGCTTGCGGAGATCAGAAAGCACTATCCGGAGCTCGAGGGATTTCAGATCGCAGAGCCGGATATAGTGGATAACGCAGAGCACCTTACGAAGGTTAGCGCTAGTTCGCAGGCCTACTTAGTCGCGAATCATTTTATAGAGCATTGCGAAAATCCAATCGGGACGATTTCGAACTTGCTATCTAAGCTCAAAATTGGTGGCAAGCTGTTTTTGGCGGTTCCGATGCGAGATGCTACGTTCGATCGCTCACGAGATTTAACTACTGCAGAGCATATCCTTGCTGATTATCGCAATGGACCTGAGCATTCTCGTTGGTCGCATTACTGCGACTGGGCACAGCACGTTGCGCATGCGCCGAGCGATCAAATCGAGAAGGTGGCCAAAGAGTTACTCGACCAGAAATATAGCATCCATTACCACGTATGGAATTTTCGGACGTTTCGCGAACTTCTGGAGCTAATGATCTCAGAACTCGAGTTTCCTATGCGAATCGTGTCCGCCACTGAATGGCGATACAACCCGTTCGAATCGGTCTATGTTCTAGAGAAGACAGCTTAAAGCACGCCAATATTTCTAGTTTGGATCGTTCTTCGGACTGATCATTGCCTGCGCGACAGCTGACGAGTCCACACGGTACGAGCCCGCAGCTATCTCTTTTTTCAATCGTTCGGCGCGTTTTAACCGCTCCGCAAGCCATCCTAGAGTTAGTGATGTTACGCTTCGCTTATGACCACGATTCGAATTCTGGGTTTCGTCTGATTCCATACTTGGGCTCCTTACTGGTTCGTTTACTTCCTACATGGAAGAGGTCGGCGATGCTTGTTAATGAGATGATGTTTTGACGCCGAATTTTTGGCGAGATCGCTACGAAGAATTCAGAGTTAGATCGTTAAGTACTGAGATTATGTCGTTTTATATCGGTAAAAATCGGTGAATTTCTTACTTGTCTTGCGCCAGGATCTCACGATTTTCCGTAATCATGCCGACATCTGTATATAGTGGAAGTCGCCGCTTTAATAGTTGTAGCAGTCATCGGGCTTTCGCTCGCTGTGTTCTCTGCTGTCCGCTATGAGCTGCTGATGCGCTCGCTGCAAAAGCTACTAAGCAATCCGTCAGGCCCTGCTGCTACCCGAGTTGATGTGATTGAGAGCGTTCGAGTTCTATCGCAGGTTAATTTCGAGGGTGAAACGATAAACTCGCTCTTACGTTCATGTCACACGTATCTAGGGGCGCAGGGGATAGAACTCTCCACTTCCCCAGAGTTATTCGGCGAAGGTAATGGAGCAACCTCAGTTAGATTGACATCCGGAAGACCAGTTTCCCAAAACGCCCAGTCGGTAAAGCTACGACTAGGATCAACAAACATAGGACAGTTGCGGTTTGATGCACCCCCTCTCAGTCGGGTGCAGTATATTGTGCTTGAACGTCTCGTCCAAGCGCTCACGATTCAACTGATTGCTCAACGCACAGCTCGCGAGTTGCGACAGTTGGCAGGTGCGGAAGCTGAAGGGGATAGAGCGCGCACCGGATTTATCGCAAGCCTTAGTCACGAGCTGCGTGGACCCCTTGGGATGGTGTTAAACGCAGTTGAGCTAGTGCGCGACGAGCTGTGCGGTCCCATCACCAGCGACCAACGTGAGACGTTAGGATTGGTCCACGGCAACGTTCGTCATCTTTTAAGTCTAGTAAATGATGTACTCGATTTTGCTAAGACCGAGAGCGGAAATGTAGTTCCGAATAGAGTATCGCTAAATCTGAAATCAGTTTTAGAGGAACTTGTTGGCTCTGCACGAGGTCAATCTGATGCGAAACAGCAAGCGCTAACGTTACAAG
>JBGSNS010000217.1:0-3458 GCA_041739515.1 Bdellovibrionota bacterium | reverse complement strand
CCGCGTTCTCCGCGAGCTCCAGTGTAGAATATTACAGCCCTACGTCGCACCGATTGATCGGCTCATGCGGGCGCTATACCGACTCAAATTTCGTGGGGATCACTCAGGGATCGTCCCGATTTCCCCTGCACGTGCGGCCGTGTGGACGACCATCGAAACAAAATTAACTAGGATCGTCCCGGTTTCGCCCTTAAGCGCTCTAGTTCCCAGTGCTCTTTAATCTGTGGGAGTGTTCCAGGCAGAACCTGCTCGATTACGCCTAGGGTTTGCGCTAGGACTCTGTGATGCGCGGGATCAACCAAAGTCGGGCTCGGCAAAGAAGATGCAAGCGCTACCACCAATTCTCGCTCCGAAACAACAAACTTCCCGGCTTCAGCCAGGTGCTGAGCGACAGCGACTAAATTAACCAGGATATTTCCTTCTATCGCAGTTTTGAAAACTGGAATGAGCTGCTTAACGATCTTAAAGAGTAGCGTCGGGTGAATCTCTCCAGGGTAATTTTTCACCGCATAGCACCAGCGCTCGATGTTGTAGGCAACGCTATACTCAAGCGCATTTATCGGGGCTTCGTTCTTGGAAGTTGTCATGCTGCAACCTTTTGATCCGTAGTAGGAAGGATGAATTTTGCGATTACATCCGTGGGTGATCCCTTTGGACATTCAGCCCTCTGACTATCCAACGTCTCAAACTGGAGGGGGCCTAGAGCTTCTGAAAACGGTAGTTTTACACCATCAAACATATCAGCAGAGTCGATGGATAACGGTCGAAAGCCACCGCCGAAGACGTCAGCATCTGCTAGGTCGGTTTGACCACCAATCGTTGACGTCTGGGTGTTTGCACCTGAATCCATACTCGCCTGTGTACATACCCAGTTATGACTCTCAATCTCCGCAAGGTAGCACTGCGGAAAAGGCTATTATCAATAGTTTTACTGCGAGTTCCTATTAGGCGAATATCCTTTGAGCCCCTGTGCCTGCGCCAATCGGCATGCTTAAATCGATGGCGCAATGAATCTTTTCGCTATGATCACCACGAAGGCTTCAGCCCGATATACCGAGCTAGCGCTAGATACGTTTTTTTGAAACGGTCCAACTAAGCGAATCTGACGTGTTTCTCTTGATTGATAACGACGCCGATGCCCCCTTCAGGCCCTCGAAGGAGTTTGAGTCTAGGACAATCAATCATATCGGATGACATCAGTGAGTTAGGCCGACTTGCTGAGAATCTGGTTTATGGAGGCTGAAGTATGGGTAGTTCTCGGTCCGGAATTATTGCCTGATTGTGTATCGAATCTGAGTAATGTCTAAGTTTTGAGCCCGCAGTGTTTTCAAAGAGGCGATTGAGAGCTGGGCAGGAGGCGTTTTGGGCATCTACGGCTAGCGCGGATGCAAGACACCCCCCAACACCCTTTACATGAAGTCATCACGAGGAATTTCATCGAACAGCTCCTGTTGTGGAGCGCGTGGGATCGGCGGTGGAGCTGTGGAGTGCGGGATACCGAGTGACGCAGCGATCTTCGATATTTCTCGCGCATTGGTGAGGAATGCGATGATTCTCATCTCGCCCTTACCCTTTGGACACTCCAGCGGATCGATTTCGTAGACACGCTTAAAGCATCGCGCCCAGGTGAGCGATGGTCGCCATCCGACTTCCAGGGGAGGGGAGTCTCGAATTCGCTTCGGGCAACTCTGGCAGGGGCGGCAAAATTGCCTTGCGGATAGCGAAGCATTTGCTGAAGATGTGAGCGATGGCGACGCGTTCCACTATCGAATGGACTGAACTCATCTGGAACCCGATAACGGGGTGTGACAAGGTTTCCGCTGGCTGCAAGTTTTGCTACGCGGAAAGAACGGCGAAGCGATTAAAAGCCATGGGCGTCGAACAGTACCGGGATGGTTTTAAGCTAAACGTTCATGCGTCTTGGAGAGCTACGTTGGCAGACGGGGTAGTTGCGTTAGCTGGTAAGTGGGTGTGATTGCCGCAAGCCAAAAACGGACACGGGCTTACGGCAAACGGCTTACAGCAGATTCATCTCTTCGAGTTTCTTATTAACGTTCTGTCTTTGCGCGCTAGCATCGTAGGGAGCGGGCCGCTCGCGGCCTTCTAGAACAGTTTGGTAAGCCTCTTTGCCAACGAACTCCATCTCTCTAGCAACGACCATCTTTACGATTCCTCGATTGCTTTCGCGCAACGCGAACTTAATTTCAGTATCTACAGTTGAGAGTTGTCCGAAAAGATTTGCACCAATCTCTTTCACGCGCGGATCGCTGAAGTCGCTTCCTAAAACTTGTAGTTGACGCATGTTTTGAACCACTTCCAAGATCTTGCTGTTGTTGGTCTTGTTGGCAAACGCTTCAAGCTTGTCAGCCAACTCACGTAATTCATCACTTGAAACAGTTTCTTTGCTCTTCAACTCTAAAGCCATTTTTAGAGCCTCGGTCACCTTTTCCGCCGTTTCTATAAGGCCTTTCGCCTCAACAGCTCTGTTCAATCCCGGCGCCATTAATTTCAATAAATCCTGCAGAAGCTTATCGCGGCTATTAACCTGTGAAGTCACCTCTAAAACCTCTGGGCTAGTGCTACGGTTGCGCTCCGCTATCTCAGCCAAGACCCGCCTCTCAAAATCGTTAGCGAGCGGACCAGAAGTTGGGTCCTTTCCCTGCAATTCACTATCAATGCGCTCGCTTCTGAGATTTTTAAGTTCTTCTGGGGTAAGAGAATCGAACGCCGCCTTTCTCGCCTCAGCTTCAATTTTCTTCGCATCTGCCTCGACTTTCTGCATCAGCGGACCCGGTTCACGCATCTGCGGGGTGATATGGATCATATCATTCGTTGTATTGTAGTAATCGTATCGTCTACGCTCTTCGTTTAGCTGTTTGCGCTGTTCATCAGAAAGACCTTTGATCGCCGCCTCTCTTGCAGCGTCCCTTATGGCTGATCGCTCACCATAATCTTCGCTGGGTGTATTGAATTTGCCCCAGTTATTTAAGGTAGAAACAGAATTAAGATCGAGGTTTAGTAAACCGTTTCCGGCGCGGGATTGAGGCCCAATCAACGAGTTACTGGGGATACCGAGGGCTGGAGCAACATCGGCAAGGTGTCTCTGCATTCCTGATAAGTCAGCTTGCGGCAATTGCGTAACGCCCAACGAGCTCCTATTTACGTCTTGAGCGGGTGCTGGCTTAAGCTCCTCAGCACTATATTGATTATTGATTTGAAGCTGCGCCATTAATAGTAACCTCACTAAAACCAGGAGGCATCCGAACTTCGGCGTGCTCTTCCCCATTACCATTCGTTATGTGTCAAGGTCTTAAGGGCGATGCGCCTCATAAAAAAGGTTACCGAAGAGCACCGAATCTGATGGTCGAAACCTCAAATAATACGTTACCGAACATTTATAAGGTGGCGTTATGGTTGATAAAATTGAAGGTTTCGACGAGTTAAAGCTGAGATATCTG
>JBGSNS010000203.1:0-2265 GCA_041739515.1 Bdellovibrionota bacterium | reverse complement strand
CGTCGAGGACGAGCGGATTGTCATCCACCGCCAAGATACATCCTTGAGTTTCAACCCGTGGAATCAACATCCGAACAACTTCTAAAAGACTTAAACTTCTATCGTCTCATAGGTATTTATCGGGCGGACTGGATGTGGTCTAAAGGCCGAAATTAGTGGGAGTTTCTCTTATGACAGGTTTAACGAATACAGCTAGTTCGATAATGGCCCTATTCCCGGGACAAGGCTCGCAGAAAGTAGGGATGGGTCGAGGCCTATTCGACAGCTCATCAATCGCTAAGGAACTATTTAATCGAGCTAACGATGCGCTTGGATTCTCTCTTTCTAAGCTGTGTTTTGAGGGGCCGGATGGGGACCTAACAATGACTGCCCATGCACAGCCCGCGATCCTGACCGTTAGCACGATCTGCTTTGCGTTGGCATCGGAAGGAAAAACTTTGGATATAGTAGCCGCGGCAGGTCACAGTTTGGGGGAATACTCAGCGTTGGTTGCAGCCGGGGTGATTGGATTCGAAGATGCTGTACGCATCGTGAATTTACGCGGGAAATTCATGCAAGAAGCGGTGCCTGTCGGCACCGGAAAGATGATCGCGGTGTTGGGGAAGGAGGTAGCGGAGCTCGATTCCGTTGCTGCTCAAATTAGCAGTGGCGTGGTCGAAGTTGCTAACGTCAACGCACCGGGGCAGGTAGTAGTATCGGGGGCTGTAAAAGCGGTGGATGATTTCGTTGCTGCTCTCGGTGCCGCTAAAGTGATTCCGCTCACTGTAAGTGCGCCGTTTCACTGTGCATTGATGCAGCCCGCGGCTGATAAATTGGCGATTGAGCTTGCTAAGATCTCTTTTAAGAACGCTAGCTTCCCGATAATTCAAAACTTCTCCGCACGTGCCGAGACTGGCGGAGAAAAGATAAAAGAGAATCTCGTAGCCCAGGTATGTGGACGGGTCCGGTGGGTAGAGTGTATCGAGAGCGGATTAGCTCAGTTCTCACCTGCACAGTTCGTTGAATTTGGAGCTGGAAACGTTTTGACCGGGATGGCTAAGCGAATTAATTCAGCGATTCCTCGCGTCAATGTCGATGATCTTGAGAGTGCTCAGGCGTTACGAGGTTAATTCCTGAGTGATCCCCACAAATCCCTTTGGGTTCGTCGCAGCGAAATTCCATTCAAACGGTCCAGATGGCGGCACTGAGGAAAAATGGCGATTACTTGTAGATTCTAACTCATTAATATAACAGCCTTTTTCTTCCGTCCAACCTTCGCTCCCTGGAGCATCGATGACCGGAGGATCGATAGGAGAGATATGGATGTATCGACTCCTTTAAATAACGGGTCCTCGACCGGCGACGAACAGTCTAGCAACACCAGCACTCCGGGTGGTGAAGGACGTCGCAGTCGAATCTCGCCTGGAGTGAGGCGTTTGACAGCGGAGCTCTCCGTTTTTAATCCCCATGCTCCGAAAACAATGCAAGTTCGAAGAGTATTTCTCTGGTCGGCAACTTTTAGCTTTGGACTATTCGCATCTCTACTGATGATGGTGTTAGTCGAGCTATCGGCTCCGCCGAAAGAAATTCACATATCCAAGCTGTCCGACTCTAGATTACTAAGTATGGTCGGATCGAATTCGCTCCCCCGTAGCGTACGAGTGGAATCACTCGAAGAGATCGGACGTCGACGATTGGGTGAACTAAAGAATACTCCGATGTTATTTGATAGCCCAGATGTTTACATGGCCTTTGCAAAGGCCTCGTCGCAGATCGGTGACTTAGCTTTAATCCCCGCATTAATGACCCATGTCGAGAATCCGGCTCCTAGTGTTAGAAGTGCCGCAGCTCAGGCATTGGGAATTTTGGGAGATCGACGTACCGCGGATTTCCTTTCAATCCAAGCAGCTAGAGAAACCGACCCACAGGTTCGCGAAATGATGAAAGCGGCGATTCAGGCGTTGGGCGGCTCTCCGTCAGTAACAAAGTAGATCGATATTTTCGGGACAGGTTCGATAGCGCTATTTGTAGCGCATCCAAAACTTCAAATCATTCCCGATTACGCGAGATAACGCAGCTGCTATATCGGGGGTCATTTGAGAATTGGCTGCCATAAACTCATCGAATTCGAGTGGATCGATATTCATCAGTTCTTTGAAACGCTCTCGACTAAGACCCTTAGCCTCAATCAAACGCAGTACATGTAAAGAGGGATGCTCTCGGATTTTCGTTATCTTCGAGGATGTATTTTGTCGCTCTTCAAACGGCTTAGCGGTTCTGAACTCC
>JBGSNS010000160.1:0-6772 GCA_041739515.1 Bdellovibrionota bacterium | reverse complement strand
GTTTACCCGCACACCGGTTAGTTCGAACCCCTTCACTTCGTTAAGCTCTAACACTCGTTCAGCGCGAGTACGACTAGCGCAGGAGCGCAGAAAATAATCTCTGCTACGGGTAGAGCTATAACCCTCGATCGCTGCGAGAGCGGTATTATTACCTGCGTTTTGCAGTAAAGTTCGGTTCGACGCCAAAAATCCGGAGCCGACCATCAGCCCAAGCATCGCTAGTAAGGCGACGGAGATAATCGCAAATAAAACAAGAAATAATCCTCTCTGCGTCTTAGCTGACGTAACAACACCCATAGCAAACCTCATCTTTCAAAAACAATTCGCCACTTATGTTCCCCCAATTGGGCATGGTCCGCATGTAGCCTCACACAGCGCCTTAAACAGGTCACTAGAACACCTAGCAGGGAATTCACAATCCCCGCCGGGGGCACAATATGCGGCATCCGTCGTTGGCGTCGCAGTTGGGGTCCCTGTCGCTGTAGCTGTCCCTGTAGCGGTCGGAGTCGGGGTGATTGTCGGAGTTTCAGTAACCGTAAATGTCGGCGTGATGGTCGGCGTAGCAGTCGACGTCGGTGTAATTGTAGAAGTCGGCGTGATCGTCGGTGTTTCAGTGATCGTTGGCGTAAGCGTTATAGTTGCGGTCGGAGTGGCCGTCGAAGTCGGCGTGCCGGTAAACGTCAGGGTCGGAGTCGGAGTAATGGTCGGAGTTTCGGTGATCGTTGGCGTAGGAGTGATCGTAGGAGTTTGAGTGATAGTCGGAGTCTGAGTAACGGTCGGTGTAACCGTCGCAGTCGGAGTAACCGTCGCAGTCGGAGTCTCAGTTGGAGTCTCAGTTATCGTAGGGGTTGGAGTCTCGGTCGGAGAGATAATAGGAGCTTCCGTAGGGGTCGGTGTGATTGTCGGAGTGGGAGTATCGCCCCACGTAGCGCGCGCACCGGGACCCGCTTGCGAGGTACCGAAAGTTTGCACCGTTCGGAATGCGAGCGAAGAGACACGGACCTCTAAGACCGGGAGAATGGGAGTAAACGGCTTTACACCTGCTTCGAGCCTAACGACGATCGGATGTGCCTCGAGCAGCCCACCCCACGACTCAGATTCTTGTGGCCAACCCTCAGAAGACGGCCTGGTAGGATGCTCGAAATACGAACCATCAGCGAGCCGCCCAGCTCGTTCACCCGGTCGCAAAAAAGCTGCGAACGCGGTGATCCCTGAACCCCTAAGACCATTTTCGCTGCGAATCGGATCCGAGCCGTAAGAGGGCTCATTGTACATTCTAAATTGGCGGAGTGCGACCCAAGAATTCTCATTTTCAGAAGCGACCATGTGAGCAAGGCGCATCGTTGAATCCTGAATGATTTCATCTGCGATTCGAGTGCGGTACTCATCGCACTCTGTTGGAGCAATCTGACACCGCTCCTGTGTGGTACTGATTTCGATCGCTACCTTCGATGCCCGATCAGCCCCCTGGGTCGCCGCTCTAGAAAGCACGATGTAGACGAGAAAGAATCGCGCAAAGTCGATAAAGAGAAACACCGCTAACAAAAACAACGGCAACACAAACGCCGCTTCGACCATTGTAGCGCCGGTAGCATTAGGGGGAGCGCCGCTAGCGGAACGGGTCGCGCCGCGGGCAGTTGGGTCCACGTCTTGGGTCGCGTGCGCCGCACGAACGAACCTACGTTTAACCAAACCACGAATTAATGTAGTTGTTTTCCCCATTCCCGCTTCAAAACCCCAACCCGGAACTCCGATTAACGGAGCCGTAGACACCCTCTACGTTACACCTCACACGGCGGATAGGAAACCTGATAAAAAATCGATCTTACCTAATCTCCCAAATCCGATTCGATCGAGGTCCTTTGCTAACCTACTCCAATCCGCCTAAATCCCATTCTTAACCAACACAATTCACCGCTTTTTTATTCAAGTTATCCAAACTGATCACGAGATTTACTCGAGGATGACCCCGTCACCGCCGTTACCGTGCCCTGGGCCTGTTCCTGGCGGGCCGTAAGTCTCGCTGACTGGACAGATCCAGCTCGAGTTGTTCCGTAGGATGCCATTCACCGGCGCTCCTCCGACAACCTCATAGCCAGGAATAAATCCGCCGCAGCACTCTCGACGGCATTCAGGGTGCCCCTCGATGTCATTTGCACAGCGAGTCACGTCGCACTTATACGCTGGCACTGTCATTAACTTACCCCGCTTAATCCGCTGCGGTACCGCGAGATCGCCTGCTCTTCTGGGCTGCACGTTTAACATCGTGCTAACTGATTTTACCGTTACGGGAATGCTTGTAAGAATCGTAGAAAAGCGTGCCACCATGTCCGCTTGCACCATCCAATGGTCGGTATCTCCAGTTTCGGGCCTAAATACCGACACATTATGGTTGTTGACCGAGCTCGAATAAACGCGCGGCGCCATCAACGGATAGATCGTATCGACGCGCCCTTGTACCGCGTCTCTTACTTGAAGATTCAGCGTTTCAATATCGACTGATGTAGCTTCCTCGGCGAAATCGATCTTCACCTCAGCCCCTTCTTGCGCTCCCATATACGCCCCTTGGGAAGCTGCACCTATCTCCGAAAGTGCTTTTCCCACCGAGATCATTCCAGGCAACAAAATGCCTAACATGACGACTGCGACTATTGAGAATTCGAGCAGCGCTGCTCCGGATTGTGAACGAGGCTTTTCCATAAGCTAAAGTCAGCTAAAAACGTGCTTTTGCTTCAGATTATTGTGAATATTCCCACGATGAGGTGCTACCTTATTGAAAATACAGCACTTTATCTAACAAGCCGTTCTAACTAAAACGTGCTGTAAAGCGCATTCGGATCGGCCGCCTGGTCCCCGTGTTCGGAGAGTGCAAAGAATTTGTCTAGGCGTGGATCGAAATTCTCACTGCGAAACTCTCCAACCGTGGCCCGCGCCATTCGAAACGGAAACTGATATCCGAGCTTTGAATCGTACCGAAAGATGCTCGCCTTAGGATAGAACTGATAGATCTTTGTGTACTGCTCCCCGAATTTGTCAAAGACGGTAAACTTCCATTGTTTACGTCCATCGATCGATCCTCTGTTAAAGAACCAGAATCCGCGCGGATCCCGCTTGATGTAAACCGGCAAAGTAATCGCACCATTGTTGGCTTCCATCGTAATTTTCTCGATATCATCCCCGATCACGTATCCTGAAATTACGACCTCTACTTTTCCTGTGCTGGGATCCCCACGTCGCATTCCTTTATGACGGACCTGAATCGCAGTCATCGTCAACTGCGGATCAAACACCGCCGAGATCTCATCGTGACGTTGCCCAAGCATCGTCTTTCCAAGCACAGGGCCCATAGAAATTTGGCTCCAACGCTTCAAAAACACACGATCAACTTTTTCCTCTGCTAGAGCGTGCGACACCGATTGATCGAGCTTAGTAAGGTAGATAATGGCATCCCGCGCCGACATCTGCTGATCAGCCTTAGTCATTACGAAATCTAGACCATTAGCAAAATCAATCATCGCGAATCGCGAAGCGGTTGCTGATTGTGGAATCCCGCGAGCAAGCTCCATTGCGTCCCTACGCGCTTGGCCGACAGCTTCTTTCGATTCCTGAGATCGAATCGTCGCCCACGTAATCTGTCCAGGGCGCCCAGATTCTAGCCGCTGCGATACAGAACTTAAACTTGCGCGTGTATCATCCCGTCCACCCTGCTTACTTGCTTCACGCTCGCGCGCCACTTTAGCTAAACGAGGTGATGTAAGGCCCGCAAACCACTCTTTTAAATCGTTCCACCAACCCCATGACGATGCGCCGCGGGATTCCGGTGTAGCAACATCTTGAAATGACTCTTCCTCGACCGAGGCTGCTGGAGACATTCTAGAGATTTCACCGGAAGTGCTGGAAGTGCGTGTTTCGGATGAAGTATCCAAATCGAGAGCAGCTCGTTGACTGTCCGCTCTGCCCGAAACTTCGACGGTGTCTTTTGAGCGTAGTTGCAAAAGCTCAGGGATAAAGAACAAACCAAGAACGAGGCCGCCAACCAACATCAGGCCAAAAAATCCGCCCCGTGTAATTCCGCCAAACCGGCTCTCACCTACCATATCCGTATTCCAGTCTTCCGTTTCTGTCGCCGATAGGCGATTCGCGCTTCATGCACAGTTTAGGTTATGCAGCTCAGTTACTCAAAAGTGGCATGGAAAAAGGGGGCAGTTCCTGACGAATCCCCACAAAACTGCACAATATATGTAATCTAGCTAAACAGTTACGCATCTTTTGATAACCAATGGTAGCGACGCTCGAGGGGCTTTCTCGATTAGTTCGCAGCTCTGCAACTTTTGAATTTACACTGGAGCTCGCGGAGAACGCGGAGGTAACTCCGGAGATCTCCGCGTTCTCCAGTGTAGAATATTACAGCTCTACGTCGCACCGATGGATCGGCTCACGCGGGCGCTATACCGACTCAAATTTCTTGGGGATCTCTCAGGGACAGTTCCTTCTGTCCCCTTTTCCTGTAACTTCCCCATATGACAGCTCTTTCTTCCCCGGCTCCGTTGCTATCTCAGCGCTTTGGGCCGGGCTTTATTCGTCCGGACTATCGTGGCCGCTGCTTTGCGGGGCTGCCAGCCTGTGTCTCCACCGCGCTTGGCGCTAACGTTCCAGGGCTAAGCCCATTTCCTACATCGAGTCTCGTTCAGGAGGGTGCGGCCGCGGCGAAACGGGTAGTTTTAGTCCTCGTCGATGGCTTTGGATGGCGCTTTCTTGAGCGCTTCCAAAACTTAAAGCCGGTAGCACGGGTGCTTAACGGTTCGACAGCTGAATGCTTAACTTCTCAGTTTCCGTCGACGACGGCTGCCCACCTAACAACGCTTCATTCAGGTGTGCCGGTGTTTGAATCCGGTATTTACGAATGGTTCTATCACGAACCGATCGCTGGCCGAATAATAGTGCCGCTTCCGTTTAACGATGCTCGCTCAGATTTTGATGGACGCGGTGAATTACTCTCGCTTTCAATTACTCCGGAACAAATAGTCTCGTGGGATTCCTTTTATCAAAAATTAGCAGCCGCTGCCGACGTAAAAAGCTATGTTTATCACAGCGCAAGTTTCGCAAATGAAAAGAATGCGTTGCACGGCACTCGCGGAGCAGCTGTCAGGCCGATTGACTGTGTGGAGCACGGTTTCTCACTTTTAAAAAGAGACTTAGAAGACTCCTCTAGCAGCTCACAGCGCGCGTATCATTTTTTATACTTGCCAGAATTTGACGGCATGACGCACGACTACGGACCAGCGTCGGAAAAGCTAGTCAGATGTGCGGAGCGAATATTCGAACAAATCGCAACGCTAAAAGAGTCACTTCCTAAAGATACTTTGCTTTTAGTCACAGCCGATCACGGGCATACCGCGGTAGATCCAACAACTACGGTGTATCTAGATGCCATAATGCCAGAGCTTACGTCGATGATCGAAATCGGAAGCGCTGGATTGCCGCTCGTTCCAGCAGGCTCCGCGCGTGATTTCTTTCTGCATCTACGACCTGAATTTCGCGATCAGATCCGCGACAAGCTGCGACATAAACTGCGCGGCGTTGCGAATATATACTCAAAGGAGCAGCTAATTGAGCTTGGGCTATTCGGCGATGCTCCTTCAGCGCGACTCATCGAACGACTAGGAGATACCGTCGTACTCCCTCACGAAGGCAACACTGTGTGGTGGTCGGAAGGCGGGAAGTTTAAAATGTCATTTTTCGGACATCACGGTGGATTAACCGCCGATGAGATGCTGATTCCGTTGATTTCGTTTAGGAGCTAAACGCGGGCGAGGTTGTGAGGAATCACAATGATCGGATCTACTGCGAACGGTTTTTTGCCTACTAAGGAGTGTCGGTGATTTAATTGGCCTCACTCTCCCCTTTTTGGACCCCTTGCAGTTGAGCTGATAACAATAAGAGAGAAATGGGTCCAAAAAGGGGAGAGTTGATTGTCTTTGGGTAGATCTCCGATTGAAAGCCACGCGAATTGTTTTTTGCTTACTAAGGTGTGTCGGTGACGGATTGGCCTCGCCGTGCTGGGTCGGGTCAGGGTGATTCGGATCAGGGTAACTCTCCCCGGGGAGAGTTGTTGGCGTAAAATAATTTTGAATTTTTCTTTGCAAGATCTTGACAGGTTTTCTACCGCAGAAAATTCGGTGACGAGTGAAGTTAGAAAATATCTCGTTATAAACTCGTAAATGAGCTCTGCGCGATTATCTCGGCTTTCGATTTAGAAATTTCGTTTTGATGCCTGAACGCATCGTATTAGCCGAACCAAGAGCTCAAAAAACCGTGTGATATGCTCTCGAAAATTCAGGAGACCACTATGAACCTATCGACCCTTACAGACAAAGAGCTCTCACTCGCGTTGGAAAATCTGATTGGAGATGAGCGGCAGGTTACGCTAAAAGTACTGTATCACTTAATCGAGCTTGGACAACGCGGCCGCTTTAGAGACGAAGGATACTCAAGCCTTTTTGATTACTGTACTAGAAAACTTCGTTACTCAGAGGCGTGCGCGTATCAGCGGATTACAGCTATGCGGTGTCTGCGGGATAACCCAGAACTAGGAGTGCTGTTTGCTCAAGGTAAGATTAACCTTTGCACCTTAACCACAGCCTCAAGAGCGCTACGGGAGGAAACCGCCACCGTAGAACAGATAGTGGGTAAGACTAAGCGAGAGGTAGAGTTGCTTGTAGCTAGACCCGCAGAAGCTAAACCACGAGAACGGATTAAGCCTATAGCGGTG
>JBGSNS010000144.1:0-6659 GCA_041739515.1 Bdellovibrionota bacterium | reverse complement strand
ATTTACCTCCGCGTTCTCCGCGAGCTCCAGTGTAAATTCAAAAGTTGGAGAGCTGTGAACTACGTATTCTTTCTTACGGCGAGCGCCGAAGTGATGTCGGGAATACCCCCGAGTGTCGCCATCATTGGCTATCGAAAGATTCGTAACTGTTTAGCTATATTACATATATTGTGCACTTTCGTGGGGATTCGTCAGGGATCGTCCCGGTTTTTAAGCTTTCATTCTTATTCGAACTAGTTTCCGGTAGTTTTTATTCATAATATTTTCACTGCTTCTTCAGTGCTAAGCCCACGAATTAATCCACCCAAACTTTCAAGCGGCAACGCCAACTACGGCGGCAGGATCAGAGACGGGCAGGCTAAAGACATCTCTAGATAAAGAGAATGGTTGGTAGAAAAAATTCATCTACTCATCCATGACACTACTTATCCATGACAGTGACGGATTTCCAATCTGTTGAGATGCTTGAGAGCTCGAGAAAAGATAGTAAATAACTTATTTACCACTCGTCTACTGCTATTGCCTCAGCCGAAAGTTTGGAAGCTTGAATATTAGAAAATTCTTGGGTGCCCAACGTTTTTGACTTCGAAATCGGAATCAGTAGAAATCCATGCGACCCAATACTATTGTTACCGCGGGTGACGCCTACTATATGACCAGACCCGTTAATTGAATTTGCTGACGCGGTGAGTGTTCCTGGTGGTGAGAATTGAGAGAGGTCGAAAAACGAACCGTTTCGCTCGGCTAGAAAAGCTCCGCCACCGCTGGCGGTCCCAGGCGCTACAAATTTTCCAACGATTTCATTCCTGGAATTTACAGCCAGAGGTTGCACCGAATGGTACTGGGCACCGAGCGGCTGAAACGATGCGGACCTCCCAAGCGCACGATACCATCCAAAATATGGCCCAAATGGACTCCCCGAAGAGTATCCGACCACTAATCCCGCATCATTAATAGCAGTGGAAAAGTTTAGACTGTTTGCCGGAGATAAACTTCCGAAATTCGTTACGGTAAAACCAGCACTTAAATCGCTCACATTATTGGGGCTGTACACAGCCGCGCTCCCTGAGGCACTGGGGTACGCTCTGAAAATGCCTGCAACTTGTCCTAAATTGTTTATCTTCGACAACGGTCTAATGATAGACGTCGAAGCCACATTCAAACTATGTACCTGGCCATGCCAGGCTACAATGGGGCCGCCATCGTATCCCGAAACCTGCCCTCGATCATTAAGATCGCTAACGGTTGCATAGTTCAGCGGGGCCACCCAAGACACTTGGTTGGAGCTAATTGTGTAGATGCTAGGTAGCCCGGCACGTTTGCCTAGAACTTGCCCTACGTTATTGATCGCGTATGCGGTCTCTAAATCCGGATACGAAAACTGACCGTTGTAATATATAAATGCCCGGTTCGTAGTTGTGCTCTGGCCGACTACATACCCGGCGTCATTGATATCAGCGGGCACCATGCCAGCACCGAGATCCTCGTACCGAAACTGCCGCTTAGTCGCCAGGACATGGGTTTGGGCCTCCGCGTTGATACACAAGCAAAGCGCAGAGACGGCTACAGAAATAGTGGATAACGAACGCATATTGGAAAGGTCCTTTCAGAGTTGCCCATACTGTATCGAGAGCAATCCTAATAATCCTAATGCGACTTTGATAAATCGCGAGACTCAAACTCGGATACTAAAGTATTTTCCACTTCCAACCATACTTTTAAAGCTGGAAATTGAACGATGACTAGCAAATCTCCCCGGGCCGAGTTGCTCTGATTCGAATCGGCGTGACCGTACCTTATTGACTGGGCCCCAGCTCTCCCCTTTTTGGACCCATTTCACTCTTATGGTTATCAGCTCAACTGCAAGGGGTCCCAAAAGGGGAGAGCGAGGCCAACCAGCCCGCCATCCCCATTAGTAGGCAAAAAAATTTTCGCAGAAGCTCCAATCGTGTCGGTGAGCACCCTCCGTGTATAAACTTTGATTTGATTTCGTGGGGCCCCTTGGTGACCAGCTCCTCTATCGTTTGCCTGATCTGGTGCAGCCTAGTACACTCTCGACCCTACCGGCATGGCAGCGAATTGTTCGACATTTCTAGTTCTTCGATTTTTCATCGTAGTTAGCGCCGCTGTGGCGTTGGTTTCGGTTGGATCGGCCCGCGCGGATGATGACTGCGATCCTGTGGCGAAGGCCGCTGCGTTAACCGCGCTTTCCGGTGCGGAGGCATGGGCTAAGAAGCTTACGACTTTTCACGCTCAGTTTACGCAGGATTCATCTGCGGTCGCACTTGGAGCTTCTGAGCAAAGCGGCGGAACGGTCGTTTATTCTAATCCAGGAAAAATGCGCTGGACCTACGAATGGCCGGAGAAGCAAGATTTTGTGATCGATGGCGATACGATGACGTTGTATCAGCCGTTGATGAATCAGATGTTGATCGACTCAGCGAAAGCTATTTTGAGCAGTGAGTTGCCGGTCGCATTTTTGACCGGAATCGCAACCGTTACTGAGAAGTTCTCATTAGTTCGGGGCTGTAAGCTTGAGACTCCGGGTCGCGAGGGTGAAAAGCTGCGTTTAGAGCTGACTCCTAAGGCTAAGAGCGCGATCACGGCCCTGCATTTGGTAGTCGATGGTGGGGGGGCTATGGCAGCTGAACGTGCTGAAAACAGGGTTACAGCGGCTACGGTTATCGACGAATCGGATAACATGACTAGTTTTACGTTTTCGCGCATTATAGAGGGCGGCCCGCTAAAACGGGATCAGTTTAAAATCGAAGTCCCCACCGGTACCGATGTACAGGACAATCGAAAGAAGTAACGCTTTGTATAGCGAGAGAACAATAGATGAGTCTTAGAATCGTAGGTCAAGATCCGAATAACGGCGGAAGTGGTCACGGAGCGTGTAGCGCCGAGCCACACCTTTCCGTGATTAATGATTCGCGCTCCGGTCCAGCTGCAGCGCAGTTTCGCGGCCGCGCATCGGTGATAACACTTGGTTGCGCAAAGAATCAGGTCGATAGCGAAGTGATGTTAGGGGTGCTGCGTAAGAACGGATTTGAGATCGTTTCTGATTTATCAGTTGCTGATGTAGCCGTCGTTAACACCTGCGGATTTCTGCAGAGTTCAGTTAAGGAAAGCATCGATTGCGTTCTTGATGTTGCGCAGTACAAGAAGCGCGGAAGGCTCCGAAAGTTGATCGTCGCTGGTTGCATGGTTGAGCGCTACAAAGGCGATCTGCGCGCTAGTATGCCTGAGGTAGATGCGATTATTTCAATCGACGATCTTCTGAAGGTTGGTGATGTGGCAACGGATACGGTTGGCGTTCATTTAGCTACCGGAGCTCGCCCCTATTTCCTTTACGACGAAACGATGCCGCGCCAAGTTACTGGTCCAGGCCACTTCGCGTATGTAAAGATCGCTGAAGGATGTAATCGTCCGTGTACGTTTTGTATTATCCCCAAGCTTCGCGGTGCGATGCGCAGCCGTCCAATCGATTCGATCGTTTCGGAGGTGTCTGACTTGGCGTTAGCGGGAGTTAAAGAGATTAACCTCGTTGCTCAAGATTCGACCTCCTACGGCACGGATCGAAAAACTGGTGACGATCTTAAAAAGCTTTTTAGAAGACTCGGTACTGAAACTAAAATGCCTTGGATTAGACTACTTTACGCATATCCAATCGGCATCGATGCGGAACTTTTGAGAACAATCGTCGAAGTTCCTAACGTCTGTAATTATCTCGATTTACCGCTTCAGCACGCATCTGAGTCGGTACTAAAAAATATGCAACGCCCGTTGGGCAAATATTCTCCGCGTAGCATCGCAGAATTAATTCGCGCTACGTCACCTGAAATTGCCTTGCGCACAACTTTTATCGTCGGATTCCCTGGCGAGACCGAGGACGATGTAGCTCAGCTTGAGAAACTAGTGCTCGATGGATTCTTTTCGGCCGTTGGAGTGTTTACATATTCACCAGAAGAGGGGACGCCGTCTGCGGAGATGGAGAATCAGGTTCCCGAAAAAGAGAAGGAAGATCGCCGTGCGCGCATAATGCTAGCTCAACAAAAAGTCGTTGAGCGCCGCCTCAACGGTATGATCGGAAGTAAGATCGAGGTTCTTGTTGAAGGTGCACATGAGGATACTGACTTGTTGCTCACCGGTAGGAGTAGACAGCAAGCACCTGATGTAGACGGGACCGTAATTATAAACGATGTGGTTCAGGCCGACGGAGTAGAACTAACAAGTGACTCGATCCCGGTTGGCTCTTTGGGGACCGTGCAGGTTACTGAAGTAGCGGGTTATGATCTTGTTGGAACGTGGCTGGGAGCTGGGAGCCCGGAGCGTCGCTCCGCAGTCTAATCAACCCCTTTGCAGTTGCAGCTTAATCCACCAGAACGCAGGCAAATTGGTGTGCGATCATGCTTCAAAAACAAGTGAACAAAGTACGACGCTAGACTGCGAAGGTGGCCCTTCGCGCTCCCAGCAACTACTCCTGCAGTAAATCCGCCTCTTGTTCGCGCTTCTCCTGTTCAGCTCCGGAGGGAGCTTGTAGATCTCGGGCTCGTTTTACAGCTTGTCCGTAGCTCGATTTTGGCTCGGTTGAAGGTGCACCTTCTTCTTCATTGCTCGGTTGGCACCCCACCAGAAGAAAGCACCCTAGTATTATTGCAAGTTTAGAATCCAAACAGACCTCCACCTTTCTTACCCTCTTTTCCGCCACCTAGAGCTTTTCCTAAAAACTTCGAGGCGCTCTCCTCGATAGCCTTCCCCGCAGCGGATTTAAGTAGTCGATTTACGTCCGGGATGACTGTGATCTTCTCCGGAGTCCCGGAGATCGCAAGCGGGACTTCGAGGCGACCTTCCTTGTCCAAAATCTTCTTGCCCTCTCCTCCTGAAATAGCAGCGGAGAGTCCCGGCTCAAGAAAGATAGAGGCCTTGAGATTTACAGTGCCGGCGGTGGAGAGCGTCCCCGAGGCTTTGAGGTTAAATAGCGAACTTACAACTGACAGATCGTTAGTCTGGGCTGTCCCGTTGGTAATCTGAAACGAACCGGTCACAGACTTAAAGGCTGTATCCTTAGAGTTTGCAGCTGCCTGCGCTTCGTTCGGGATCTTCGTTTTGCCGGCAAGAAACGGAAGCGCCATGACCGATTTTAATACAGGTCCGATCACGTTTACGCCGGGAATCGATCCATCACGAATGTCGAAGCTAGCCGTCCCGTTGAGTTTACTCATGAGCGCAGATCCGTTTTCCGAAGAGATGTTTGCGGATACTTTATGAATGGATCCCTCAACAGCATCCAACGCCGGATTCTTCAGAATCGATAACATGCTCTTGATGCCCAGATTCTCGGCATCGAGGGATACCTGAATCGGTCCATGGTCGGTCAGTGCAGCTTTTGCCTGTGCAGCAACTGTGCCGCCGAAACCTTTTAAGTCTAGCCGCGGAAGAGATGCAGTGCGTTCGGCTGTGTTGAATCGCGCGGCAAATGCTATATCGAGCGGCTGTCCGTTGATGTCCATTGTGAGCGATCCACTCGACATTGAGTGGGACTTGGCGTCGCCGTTTAGTCGGATTAAACCTCCTAGTCCAGTTACGTTATAAGGGGTCACTGAAGCGCTAATCCCCGATATTTTTACTTCCCCGTTATGAGTGAACTGATCTTTACCCTCGATTTTTGCGTCTAGATTAAGATTGACTCCTCCAGCAAGGTTGCCAACGTTCGGAGCAAACTTAGCTACAATTGGCGCGATTTTTCCAAGTGAGAGGGGAGTGGCTGTGGTAATCTTTCCGGTTCCGCTAGTTGGATTCGCAAAATGAAGATTCACTTCGATATCGCCAGCGGGGGAATTCAATACGAGGCCGTTTGTTACTAGAGAAGAGGTTGCGCCGTCGGCTTGAATCTTCGCAGCTTTGGCACCGGTAGTAATACCTTGAGTTGAGAGAGAGCTCTCAAGATCACTTAGGGTAACTACAGAGCCCGCTACGTTTAGTCCGGAAGAGACATTGATATCCTTCACAATTACAGGCGCGGTCGGGGCTTTCATTTCAAGCGTGATCGAGCCGTTGCGGAGTGCGAACGAGTCGAGCGCTAATGCAACCGGACTAGCCGCCGATGCAGTAGCTGGAGTGCTATCCGATTTTACTGCTGGCTCAACGGGTTCTGAGCTTGCAGCTTTTGGAGCCGGTAGCCCCTTTACGGCAAAACCTGAATCGTTCTGAGTTAAAACAATTACTGGATCGTCGATGCTAAGTTCGTTGATTTTGATCGTCCCCGTCAGCAACGCCAACGGGCTGACTCTGAGACTCACTCCGGTTAGCGAAACCCCGCCTCCTAGGTTGAGGTCCGTTATTTTTAGCGCGGTTTTCGGAAATACCGTTGCTGAGACGCCACCAAGCGTCACTTTGGTCTTTAAAGTATCAGAGAGCGCCTTCTCTATGTCGCCGCGATGCTTCGCTACCAACGAGTTTGCGTTAAGCCCAAGCCAAATAACCGCACCGATGACGATGATGATTATTAGAATTACGAGTCGAATGAGTAACTTACGCATTTGAAATCCCTGTGTTATTTGAACAACGTACCTAGGTGTTATACCCTCCGTACCTTTCGGGCAAGCTTCCAGGCTGACAGCCCAGTTGTAATGCCTCAGGTAATGACATGTCGGATC
>JBGSNS010000122.1:0-9546 GCA_041739515.1 Bdellovibrionota bacterium | reverse complement strand
CCCATCATCACTGTGTGTCCGGTGGTAAGCGCGGCAAAGCGTTTCATGTCAGCTGGCAAGTGCCATGGAAGCTCACCGTGTGCTCCGATAATTCTATGGGAGTCCATCGCTACGATCGCTGCAAGTTCTCGCATATCAATACTTCCTATACCGCGATAGCGAACTTAATCGTTTCGTGCGGCTCGTACCCTTCGAGGGTGAAATCAGAGAACTTAAAATCGAACAGGTTCGTAACCGCTGGGTTAAGCTTCATGGTTGGAAGCTTTCGGGTTTCACGTTGAAGCTGCAGTCGTGCGCCTTCAATGTGATTCGAGTAAATATGAACATCGCCGAACGTGTGCACGAACTCTTTCGCCTTCAAGCCCGTAACCTGCGCAAGCATCATGCACAGCAGTGCGTAGCTTGCGATATTAAACGGCACTCCGAGCATAAGATCCGCTGAGCGCTGATAAAGCTGCAGACTAAGTCCGCCATCTTCAGACACGTAGCACTGAAAAAGGGTGTGGCAAGCGGGAGGAGCAACTTCGGGCAAATCCGCTGGATTAAACGCAATGACGATATGTCTTCGGCTAAACGGATTTTTCTTTAATCCATCCACCAAGCGAGCGATCTGGTCGACCGTTCCCAACGGGCCTTCCCAGCGCCGCCATTGTTTTCCGTAAATTGGACCGAGTTCTCCATCGGACGCAGCCCATTCGTTCCAAATCGAAACTTTATTAGCCAACAGCGAGTTGTTGTTTGTATCGCCGGTGAGAAACCAAAGGAGTTCGTGGATGATGCTCTTAAGGTGAACTTTTTTCGTCGTAAGCAGAGGGAATCCCTCTTCGAGATTAAACCGCATCTGTCGTCCGAACACAGAATAAGTCCCGACGCCGGTGCGGTCCGAGCGGAACGCTTGAGAGTCACTAGCTGCCCCTGTACTATTCGCGTCGCTGGCGCTTTCGAGGATATCTTTAACTAGGTCTAGGTATTGTTTCATTTGCCGATCGTCTATTTACTGCGAGTATGAAGGAATTAAAAGAGCCAGCTGGGTCGAATCCGGTAACCGAGATCCTTATCGACCGAGATTGCCCGATGTGTCGTCAATTTGGCCGAAAAAGGGCCTCGGAGGGGTTCACCGTAACGCCGAGGGAGGCCGCCCGCGGCGGCAGTATTGAGGTTAAGCTAGCAGACGGCTCTTCACGAGCTGGGTATTTCGCGATGCTTGAAATCTTCAAACAGCGTAAAACTCTCCCGGAATGGCTTTATGCTATCCTCCGTCATCCGATCTGTGCATTTCCAGGCAAGATTGGATATCGACTTATCGCCATGAACCGAAAATTCATCTCTCGGCTTATAGCCCCGAATTCGGCTAACGAATAATGACACAGCCCCAAATTTCCAATGGCTACGGTTTGCTTGACTCAGGTGATGGGGTCAAGATCGAGCAACTTGGGGCAACAATACTCTCCCGTCCAAGCTCGTGGTGCATCTGGAAACGTGACGGATCTATCACGCCGGATATTACTTATAACCCAAAGAACGAAGGTTGGAGTAAAGAAATCGCTCCCTGGCCAGTCGAGTTTCCAGAGCTCGGCGTACATATGGAGGCTCGCCTACAGCGAAACGGCCAGATAGGGGTCTTTCCTGAGCATGCCACGTATCTTCCAGCGATAGCTTCGATGTTAAGAGAGAAACCCGGCGCGGCGGTGCTTAATCTTTTTGCGTTTACCGGGCTTGCCTCGATGGTTGCGCTTAAAAATGGTGCCGCAGTCACTCACGTTGATATCCTCAAGCCGGCTCTCGATTGGACCGCGCGTAATGCGGATTTAAACGAAGTAAATCGCAGCCAGCTTCGATTAATTCCGGATGAAGCGCTCGCGTTTCTTAATAGAGAGGTGCGCCGCGCGAGCAAGTACGATCTGATCATTCTCGATCCTCCATCATTCAGCAGGATCTCTAAGGGTAAAGACTGGGAATTAGAAGGCGTTTTGCGAGATCTCCTATCTTCGTGCTTGAACGTATTAAGTCCGAATGGATCGATTTACTTTACGTGCCATCACGGCGAATTAGCAGGCATCATCATCGAGAATTTAATTCGGGAAGTTGACGAGGACCGCGCCCCGCGGTCGTTAAATTCGCATCAACTTAAATTATCCGAATCGAGTCGCAAACGCGAAATACCGGCCGGGTTTCTTACGATTTATCAGCGATAGGCTGCTCAACAATTCATCGATAGGTCGAAACCAGTCGGCTCAGATCAACCGCTTTATAACTAGATGGCTTTCGCACCTTTCCGCGACCGTCCTTCCCGACTGCAAACAACTCCTCCCCTATAAGAATCGCCGTTACAGTCATAACCTCCGCAGGCCAGGTAATCCCCTCTCCGCATCCCCAGAGCTCGTTAACTAGAGGTCCCGGAGAAAAATTAGCGCGATCCAGTTTTACAAATTTCTGCAAATTATTTTCGCATACAAGCGTAAACGCCTCTTCAAGCGGCGCACCGAGCGCTATCGCGTTCCAATACATCGTGTACGCAATATCAGCGAGGCCGTCTAGCGATTCCGTCAGATCGACTTCGTCAGAAACTTCGAAACTTACGTCCTCCGATTTCGTGACCCGCGTACCATTAATGGTCGGGGTCACTCCTAATCCGTGAATGATGTACTCCAGCAACTCGGTTAGAAGTAACTGCGCTCCTAGTTTTCGAACTCCCTCGTCTGGGACAACAAATGACCCTGGCAAATTCTGCCCAGCAAGCCGCATAAAGAGCTCGATGCTTTTGCCTTCCATATTTTCCCACTTATAAACGCTCAGCAATTAGTCGAACAAAATCCGTATAATTGCAATCGTCACTCCTTTCGGTCGATTTGCAACGTCTTTTGTGACTATCCCTGAGGGATCACCACGAAAGTGTGCTAAAAACGCGTCATTACCAAACACAGGCTGGTTTAGCCCTTCAAACAATGAATTGAACTCAGCAAAATGTAAGGAAAACGTGCAGGCATTTCTCCGTGTCCACCGCGTCCTCCGTGTTAAAAAAGGCTTACCTTCGGTTTGCGCACCTTTTGGATTTAACACGGAGGACGCGGTGGACACGGAGGTAATACAGGTCGAGAGTGGGGGTCGGCCTACGGCTTCATCGCGTTCAACGCGCCGCCGGCTTTAAACCATTTAATCTGCTGTTCCGAGAACGTGTGCTTTACCGGAAACGAAATCTTCGATCCGTCAGGCTTCGTTACTTCAAGCGATAACGCAGCCCCGGGAGCCAACTTAGTCAGTCCGATAACGGAAACTGTGTCTTGCTCTCCGATCTTATCGTAGTCAGCCGGGTCCGCAAACGTCAGCGGCAAAACCCCTTGAGCTTTAAGGTTTGTCTCGTGAATTCGCGCAAAACTGCGGGTGATTACAACCTTGCAACCCAGGAATCGTGGGCACATAGCTGCGTGCTCACGGGAAGATCCTTCCCCGTAGTTTACATCTCCCACTATCAACCAACTTTTTCCCGCTGCCTTATAGCTTTTCGCTAATTCAGGAAAAGTTTCGCCTTTAGCGCCGGTCAGTAAATTGGTCCCCTTCCCTGTCTCGCCAGTAAAAGCGTTTGTCGCGCCGAGCAACATATTATTTGAGATGTTTGCTAGATGCCCACGATACTTAAGCCATGGACCAGCCTGCGAGATATGATCGGTGGTGCACTTCCCCTTAGCTTTCGCCAATACAAGCAGGCCGGTGAAATCTTTCCCATCCCACTTCGCGAACGGTTCGAGCAACGCGAGTCTGTCGCTCTTCGGATCTACCTTAACTTGCATCTTCCGTCGTTCTTCAAGAGCACCAGAGGGAGCAAATCCTTCTCTACTCAAAACAAATCCGGTGGGTGGCAGCTCAGAGCCAGACGGCGCTGAAAACCTAAACTCCGAACCATCCGGCGCTTGGAGTGAATCTTTGCGCGGATCAAACGAAAGCGAACCTGAAAACGCCATCGCAGTAACGAGCTCCGGCGAGCCAATGAAGCACAGGGTCTCTTCATTATCATCGTTACGTTTCCGGAAGTTACGATTGTAGCTCGTTACAATCGTGTTCTTATCTCCCTTCTTGATGTCATCCCGTTTCCACTGCCCGATGCACGGCCCACAAGCGTTTGCCAAGACCGTAGCGCCGGTCTCGTTAAACACTTTCATAAACCCGTCGCGTTCGATCGTTTTAAAAACCTGATCAGAACCGGGTGTAACAAGCAGTGGAGTTTTAATTTTCAACCCTTTCGCTAACGCCTGTTTTGCAATCGATGCGGCTCGCGACACGTCTTCGTAACTGGAATTGGTGCAGCTACCGATCAACGCCGTACTAATAGCGTCAGGATAATTTTCCTTGGCCACCGCAGCTTTCATCTCACTGACTTTTCTAAGGAGATCGGGCGTATGAGGACCAACCCATTGTGGCTCCAATTTATCGAGATCGATTTCGATTACCTGGTCGTAATATTTCGCTGGATCGGATGATACTTCCGGGTCAGCCTTTAAGTGCTGAGAAACAGCGCTCGCCCACTCTGCTACATCTGCACGCTCCGTCTGCTTGAGATAAGAACTCATACGATCATCAAACGGAAAAGTTGATGTCGTTGCGCCTAATTCAGCGCCCATATTCGTAATCGTAGCTTTACCGGTACAGCTAATGCTCTCAGTGCCCGGCCCGAAATATTCAACGATGCTGCCAGTACCGCCGTCAACCGTAAGCGTTCCTGCGACTTTTAGGATCACGTCCTTGGGGGCCGCCCATCCCGATAACTTTCCGGTAAGCTTGACACCAATTAATTTGGGATTCAGTAAACTCCACGCCTGTCCGGCCATAACATCGACTGCGTCGGCACCGCCGACTCCGATCGCAAGCATCCCCAACCCTCCAGCGTTCGGTGTATGGCTATCGGTCCCGATCATCAATCCACCCGGAAATGCATACTGCTCAAGGACTACCTGATGGATGATTCCGGCGCCCGGCTTCCAGAAGCCGATTCCGTATTTCGATGAGGCGGAAGCGAGAAAATCGAAGACTTCACTATTCTCATCTAATGCCCGAAGTAAATCATTACGAGCTCCGACGTGTGCTTGGATCAAGTGATCGCAATGCACCGTAGAAGGGACCGCAGCGGTGTCCCAACCGGTAACCATGAACTGCAGCAACGCCATCTGTGCTGTCGCATCTTGCATCGCGACCCGATCCGGGCGCAAAAACAACATCGAACTCCCACGCGTTGGAAGAGCGTTCGCCTCCGGCTGTACATCGAGATGAGCGAAGAGGATTTTTTCCGCAAGCGTTAACGGGCGTCCGAAACGCTTGCGAACCTCCGCAATCCTGTTCTCTAACGAATCGTACCAAGCTTTTACGAGTTTTTTATCAGCTGCTTCCATGCGTTCCAGTGTCCCAAAGGTCAGCGGAAGTGGCAATCACAGTATTGTGCAAGGGTAGGTTAAAGCTCACCTAATGCTTAGGCAGGGCAACTAAGAAAAACAGCCTGTGGCCCAACGGAAATCGCCCAGCCGGTTTCGATTCGCGTTTCTTGGGAGCCACCTGGTCCCGCGGATCCACGCGAAACAACGGTTATCGAATCGTGCGGCTCAATCGCAAGGTGAAGAAAATCAACCGGCACCTGTCGGTGCGATCCAACCAGCACCGTTGAATCGAACTTCGTTCCGGTGGCACGCGAGTACATACCAGTAGCGCTTGGCTCCTCTTGTGCCGAAAACAACCAGACCTTCTCGCCGCTCCGCTCGAGAATCACGTCTCCATCACCCACCTTAGCCGCTGCGAGTTCCCCATCCGAAATAGCGATAGCGATAATAGATGTCGATAACGAGCCGCCCGCTGCCAACTTGTGACCGAAGGCGTATACTTGACCGTTTGCCCTCTCAAATCCTGCTTCTAACAACGTAACAGCCCGGGGTTTATGTACGACCGTCCCGAAATCCTTGGCTTGCTCATCATGCCTCGTGTCTGCGTCGGGATCTGCGATACTGATATCTAATACCGCTTCGGTAAAATGTTCGACTGCCAATTTGTTCGCTAGTTTTCCGGCCAGACCTGAGCCCTCGCCGCGTGCAACAATTAGAACCAACTCTCCGGGGCGTGCTAACGGATTAAACGCGGTTGTAGCGATCCCGATATTTTGTAACGATTCACCAACGGCGAGACCTGAGTTAAAGGTAAGTTCGAAGGCGGACAGAAAAGGAGACACAGTCGTACGGGCGTGAGGTTGCGAATCCGCCGCGCTTTTGCGGATTAATGAACCCGTCACATCATCACTAGGAGTTTTTGAACCGTCCATACAAAACAACAACGACAACATTACTAATTCGAGGGCTATACCAATCCCTTAGAGTGGAGAACAATCGGTAATAATGAAATCTCTTTTTGCGCTCTTGGCGATAATTTCCTCGGCCTTAATCCTAATTGGCACCGCATGGCTGAGCCTTGCTCTCTCAGGGGCAAGCTGGCGCAGTAGCGTTGGCAGCTCGGCCGCAGCGTTTATTCGCCAAGGAGACGCTACGGCAGCACTTCAGTTTCTATCGGCAACTGAGACGCCGTGGTGGCTATCAGGAGTCAACTTAGATGAACCAAAGAATAACATCGATAGCTCCGATTCCGACTGGCTGGCAACCGCACGAAAAAAAGTGTCGGACGTGATCGATGAGGGTGAACTTACGCCTAAATCTGAAGCTGCCGCAAAGTTGATCGCGTTGAGCAGTGAACAAAAAAAGCTTGAGGAAAGTATCTCACGATTAAAAAGCCGGTACGAGCTACTCGCTGCGGGAGCTTCGGAGCTTTTTCATTTGGAGCTAGCCAGCGATGAACCAGAATTCTATAAAGGCGGGCTTTTGGCCGGACTCCCGACGTTAAAAGGACTAAAAGACGAGATTCAAACTTTGCCGGAACTAAGCGCTGTAATCACCAGCGCAGGGGGCTTGGTCACGGTATCTCAGTTCGCTAAATCGCTAGACGTATTGCTGACTGAGGGACGCGACCTAAGCACCGCCTTGGTGCAAGCGGAATCCGAACTAAATGCCTTAAAAACGGAAGAATCCAAGCTTAAACGCGCCAGCACCACGGCGAAACTAGCCCGCGAACGTCAACTCGCTGATGAACTTGAATCCACGACCCTTTCGTTCCCGCTTAATGTTCTGACACCGTAGCGTGCCTAGTTTGGCGGCTCTCAACTTGTTAATATCGTTGGTAAAGTTTGCTGTTCAGCAAACCAGGACAAAAAATCTTAGTCCAACGAAAGATTTTTGTTGATTTCGAGGTTCGCGAGCTTTATTGTCGCCGTCCCGCAGAGATAAAGAGTTTACAGTGTTAGGGAAGTAGTTTTACCCCTTCGCATGTCGAATCGTCGTCTGTTTTTTATAAGGCGCGACGAGTTTTTTAGACGATAGCGGGAACGATTCAGGCCCCTTCAGCGATTCGACCGAGAAAGTGCGACCCAGAGAAAGTGGAGTCGTAGACGGAACGCGAAGGACGGCTTGAACGGGCAGGGAGCCGTAACAAGCTCAGAGAGCGATTAACAGCTAATCGCAGATAAAAGACGAGCAATTTAAAATGCTTGTCTTTATCTGTGGGGGAGTTTTTGTCTCTGAGAAATTGAGTAGTCGCTGGATCTTGGTAGTTTTTTAGTCATTTTGGGAGAAAATATGAAATTTTGGTCGAACTCTGAAGTAGCATCATCGGGCCCTTTCGTTCCAGAGAAGCGACTCTTAGCCGCGGTACTTCAGCGCGCGATTACCGATTTAGTTACCGGCGACGGCGAAGTAAAAGACGGTGCACGGGCATGGCTATGCGATGATGAACACACCGGCGAAGCCCCACTTACATTCCGTTTTATCTGTGAAGCGCTAGACCTCAACTGTGAAACTCTGCGCAAAGCGATCCTTGCTCAAGAAGAAACCGGTGGGTTGGTTGAAGAGAAAGAAGCAGTCATCGGGCTTGCTGCGTAAGGATCGGTAAACCCAATTAAATTTAATCACTAAGAACACAAAGGAGAACCAATTCCTTTGTGTTCTTAGTGGTTAACAAAACTTTTCGCCTGTTCACCAGGACTACGGAGTAAATCATAGTAAATTTGCTGGATGCACCTAAGTCATCCCTAGGAGGTCTTATTTTTGCCCACAGAACGACCGCACCAGTTGGCGAACTTCGCCTTTCCGCTTTGTTCGCCAACTGATATCCTGGTTCCGATGAGTAAAGATGAAAGCGATAAACCCACTGGCGCTATATCTGCTGGGAACCTGCCTCCGGGCAACGATCCAGCGCGCTACGAGCTTCTCCTACAACTGCTCGATGAAAAGCTTCAACTTGGACTCTTAACACCACTAAAGCGAGTGAAAGGTTACCATTTCGAAGGTAAAGTTCTATTTCTTGAGCCAGCCACTCCTGCGGATGTTGAGTATCTCTCTAAGGAATCAGTTCAGCGTCAATTAGCTGTGTACGGAGAAGATGCGTGTGGGGTCGACGCAATCGCGCTGCAAAAATCGGAACAGGGAAAATCCGGACCAGACAAGCTAAAGCCTTAGTATCGTTTGCATCTCTATTCAATTGATCAAACGAGCAACGCTCCTAATTTTAATTTCACGTGGGTGCCTACTCCTCTCCGCTACGAACAATTTATTTGGTCTGGTAGTAAACGATCACTCAGAGATTAAGCTCGCTTCATGTTTGATCGCGTCTCTCAGTTGGGCTGGTCTCAAATATGGGTTCGACACGTGAACACCTGAGGGAATTATTGCGAAAGCATGGGTTTCGTTTAAACCAGGACCGGCGTGAGACCCATTCTCAATGGGAAACGTTATCGACTTAGCGTCAGCCTTCCATCCGCTTAAGACTAAATCTCCAGACTCCGAATGATGGGTAAGCGTAGCGAGATCCTTTGCTGCTTCGACTAGAAATGGATGACTCGCGCCGAGCAATTCACTTCCCTGCTTCGGTAGCGTATAGGTAGCAGTGGACGTAACGGCGATCGCTTCGCCGGGATCAGTTGAAAAGAGGACTGCCGGCACTTTTAGTTCTTGGACGATCCGATTCGCGAGAGTGCGCTTCTCTTCCATCGAAGGCGTTTTGTTTAGATATAACAATCCGATAGGCCCCATGGCTGCCAGCGAGAAGTTTTCGCCCTGGTAGAACGACGGATCGTCCGATGGATGTGTCTTCTTCGATTTAAAAAACCAAGCTCCACGCTTTCCTTGGATTCCTTGTAATAATTCGATTAAATCAGTGGGCGGTGCGGAAGCTTTCCCATCAAGGATCTCGGCTAAGGAATCGTAAATCGTAGCGCCAGTTGCTACCTCATAAGGTACGGAGCTTTCCTGCCCATGATCGGAGTAGATCCAGAGCTGATACCGTTTAGGTCCAGATTGCGCAGCTGTATGGATGCGCTTTATCGCCGCGTCGATACCACCCAGCGACCAATGTGCGAATTGGCTTCGAGGTCCGCGCCTATGCGCTTGCTCGTCGTAACCGAGGAAATTCAATTGGATCATTCCCATACCTCGGTGGCAATCCAAACAGGCGCCGATAGTGATTAGTTCC
>JBGSNS010000114.1:0-3724 GCA_041739515.1 Bdellovibrionota bacterium | reverse complement strand
GGGGAAGTCCTTGGAACGGTAGAGAATATTGGGGTTAAAACTACTACAATACGAAGTCTCTCCGGTGAGCAGATATTGCTTTCCAATTCTGATTTGCTAGGTAGCCGCATACGCAATTTTAAGCGGATGCAGGAGCGGCGAGTTCTGTTCAATATCGGAATCGTCTACGAGACCCCGCAAGAAAAGGTTGCACAAGTGCCGGGGTGGATCCGTGATATTATAAATGCCCAATCGCTAACCCGATTTGATCGTGCGCATTTCCGAACTTTCGGTGACTTCGCATTGAATATTGAAGTTGTATATTTCGTGCAATCCTCCGAGTTCAATATCCACGCCGATATTCAACAGGCAATCAATCTGCAGATCATGTCAAAATTTGCGACCGAAGGCGTCGCCTTTGCGTATCCAACCCAAGTTGTGCACCTTGAAAAGGGGACAGTTTCTGAGTGATTCCCACGAAAGTGTGTAAAAAGCACGTTATTACCAAGCCCATAGCGGTTTAACCTTTCAAACAATGAATTGAATTCAGCAAAGTGCACCAGATACGTGACTACATTTCTCCGTGTCCTCCTCTCCTACGTGTTAAATCCAAAAGGTACGCAATTCGGGAGTCAGCCATTTTTAATGCTGGCGGTCGCGGTGGGCGCGGCGGAAATACAGCTCAAAAGTTGGAGGGGGATTCGTCAGGAACGGCTCCCTTTACTGAACGCGATACGGCTTTCCAGCCCGGTTCAGATAGAGTCGCTTTGACTCATCTGCGGTAAACGGACGAGATCCGATTCGACCAAAGACACTGACCTGATTTCCGCTTTCATCCACGGCGCGGTCGCGGTCCAGCGGCTTAGATATGGCCAGGGCTGGGCCGTGGGTGTGGCGATGCGCCACTACAAGCGGCTTCACCTCTGGAGAGAAGCCGTAGAAATTAGGTACTCGCTCCGGATCGGTTAGTTGCACGACCTTCAATCCGTTTACGCCGTCTGCTAGGTACGCGAACAACGAAGCATTTGTTGAGGCGATTTTGACGTTATTTAGGTCGTTAATCTTACCATCGTCCGTAAACCTCTGATAAATCTTAGGGCGTTCAGCTTTCTCGATATCGACAATCACCAAACCGTCTTTCCCACCTGAGACGTACGCGAATGTGCGCGCAAGGTACACTCCGCGCGCATCATCAAGCTTAATGAATCCGCTCTTAACTTCACGTGCCTTAGCAATTTCGGTGATGTCGACTACGCGAAAGCCGGTACTGTCGGTTATGAACGCATATCTAAACTGCACCGCAATCGCTGTCGGTTTCGAAAGCGGCAGCGTAGCCAAAACGTTAGGTTTAAGTGGGTCATCAAGACTCAAAATCACCAACTGATCCTCGGTGCCGATTAACGCATTTGTTCCGGACAATGCGATGGTGCGTGCCCCAGTTAGTATTCCGTTATCGTTCCAGGTTAGTGCTCGTTTGAAGAAATTATTAGTTGGGTCGGCGTCAGCTAATGTATCGACGTTCACCAAAATCAAACCCTCCACAGAATCCGTGATCACAGCGTAGTGGTAAAGGGGATGCATCGGTTGCTCTAAGTTCTCGGTCAACGGCTTTCTAAACGGTGCTATCGGCATGTTTGTTGGAAGCACGAAATCGGTAGCATTGGTAGTTGATACGTGGGTGTCCTGACCCAACGGAGAAAATGGCGCCGTGGTAATTCGCTCGGAAAATCCTTTGTTCGCCAGGTTCGCAACGTCATATGCTCTAAATCCAGCGCTTCCAGCAGTTGTATAAAGATACTCTCCACGAAGTTGAATCTGATTAGTTACACCACCAGCTCCATGATGTTCGTGCGCCATTTGAAGCTCCTGCTTACGATCGACGTGCGCTTGAAAGTAGTCTGGATAAGCGTACCGATGCAGATAGCTTCCGATAACAGCTTGAGGTTCATCCCACTCGGTAACTTGAATAGCTTCAAGTCCAGCTTCGCCGGTCGCTACGTAGGCATGAAATCCCATAAAATTTACGAAATTTGTGCCGTACAGAAGAAGCTGCGCCATGATGGCGTTGTTGTCGTTTGCTTCAGAGATGTGGCAATCGTTACATCCCTTCGTCTCAACTTTTCGAACGGTATGCGGGAAATGCGGCGCAAACGCCTGTGAGCTAAATCCAGCTGCTGAAATCGGAGGTTGCTGAACGTAGATTCTCTGCCGCGAGCTATCAGTTGAGCTTAAGACAAGAGCGCTAGAGGATCGCACAGGAACGATTTTATTGTTCTTTGCTGGACCGTGTAATCCGATCTGGAACATGTCGTCACGCGCAACTTGGGGGTTATACGACGCCCAGTTTCTAGTCACTTTCCCATCATAATGGTTTGAGTCCTTTTTCCAGTTAGCTTCGATTGGAAGGTGACATCCTCCGCAGCTTGTTACCCATGAACTGTGACAAGTAAAACAAGACATCTGATCGTTTGAGTGAGCAAGGAGCTTAATCTGCTCTTTAGTCGAGTCCACATCCGCCAATGAAACGGTGCGCGGCTTTGTATCCGTATCACCGAGGCGGCTTGTAAGCTTGGCCTTCGCTGATTTATCGTTATACGCAGCATTTGCTGGATCAACGGAGTCTCGAACCTGAGAGATCTTCCACTCAAGGTTCGGTGTTATGCTTGAACGTTGGTATAAGTCCTCGCCTTTCCAGAAAAACCGCAAATCACCGAATGCCGTCCGCATTAAGCTTAAGTCACGCCCGCCCTTGGGAGCAGCAGGGCCTGAAGTAAGCAGCGTAGGCTTGCCATTGATCGTCCCGTGACAGTCCTCACAACCGATCTCAACCGCTTGAGCTACTTCACCGTAAATATGACCGTCCCCGTGAGAGTCCTGATCGAAATGGCAATCGACGCAATGCATTCCGACGTCGACGTGAATATCAGCTAGATGTACCGCCTTCCTAAATTTCTTCGGATCATTTGCGGCGACTAACTGACCTTTTTCATCGAGGAGATTTCCTTTTCGGTCGCGCTTAAAGACAGCTCTAAAGTTCCAACCGTGACCATGATAATCAGCAAACTGGGTGTCCTTTAACGTAGGATTTAGTTCCCATACTTTGTCTAAGAACTCGCGATCAGTCCACAGCCCGCGGACAGCGGCTTCTTCTGGGTTGCTCTGTAACGACTTATACGTCTCCTCGATGGAAGGGTATTTTTGCTTCTTAGGCCACATGCTCGGCGCATCGGACTCGTAATCCCACATCGTATAACCCAAGAATGAGTTCACAAACATGTTGGGCTGGTGCATGTGGCAGGTCATACACTGGCTGGTTGGGATTGCGCGGGTAAACTCGTGCTTTAAAGGATGTCCCTCTTCATCACGCGGGATCGTTAAATCCTTGCTTTGAGATTTTCCAACGTTACCGAATTTACCGTACGGACCTGAATGGCGCGGGTCACGATCGTTAGCGTACACAACGTGGCATCCGGTACAGCCGCTGCTGCGGTAGTCGCCCGGATGATCGTTGGTACCTAAAAAAGATAGATGCGGGTCGTTTAACCGAGTCTTCTGGATGTTTAGCACGGGAACTGAGATGCGACCGCCGGTTCCAGGGCCGCGATTGGATGCTCTCACATCCGGTTTACCGGCTTCCTCAAGCGGGTTCGGTAGGCCGAATTCAGCAAACCCACTTTTAACAAATATTCCGCCGCGTTCAAATACGCGAAAATTATCGCCTGGAGATGTGACTTCCCATTGAGGC
>JBGSNS010000108.1:0-5871 GCA_041739515.1 Bdellovibrionota bacterium | reverse complement strand
TCGCTTGCTGTACTGTGGTCGCTTACGAGCCTTATGCCGACCGTATTTCTTACGCTCAACTTCTCGTGCGTCACGGGAAAGATGCCCTTCCTTCTTCAAAGTTGGACGTGATGTTTCGTCAACCTTTAGAAGCGCGCGCGCAATTGCAAGTCTAGCTGCTTGAGCTTGGCCTGCAGGGCCGCCACCGGACAAAAGTAGATTAATTGAAAATTTCTCAGCGCTCTCAACGTCTAGGAGTGGACGACGAACGATGATCTGCAAAACTGGACGTGGGAAATATTCCTCAAACTTACGCCCGTTACAAAGGATCTCGCCCTTTCCAGGCTTAAGAAATACTCGTGCTGTCGAGGTCTTTCTTCGACCTATCGCGTGTAAAGAAGTGTCTGCTTTCATTTTCTAAGTACCGATTCAATTAAAGATTGAGGTAAAATTATTCTCTATTACGGCTTCATCGCAACCGGTGCTTGAGCAGCGTGTGGGTGCTCAGTGCCAGGATATACTTTTAGCTTCGTAAGCATGTCTCGTCCGAGAGGACCCTTAGGAAGCATTCCCCAGACAGCCTGCTCGAACATCCGCTCAGGATTCTTTTCCAACAGATCTTGAGCTGCGATCTCCTTTACCCCACCGATGTACCCGGTGTGGTGTCTGTAAATCTTTCCTTCAAGTTTGTTTCCGGTAAGACGAACCTTCTTTGCATTAAGGACGACGACAAAATCGCCACATGAGACATGAGGAGTAAAGGTTGCCTTGTTTTTCCCACGTAGCACCGAAGCTACCTTGGAAGCTAACCGACCTAGTACCTGACCTTCAGCGTCAACTACGAACCACTTAGAGTTCGCTGCCGCTGCTTCTTTAGACTGGGAAAACGTTTTCATAAACGGAAATCACGCAAAAAATACTTAACAAATAGGCTGAACCGTTTAACATATTGCGGGAAATAAGCAAACTTGGACTCCCGAATCCCTTCGGTTTCGAGGGTAGCCCAACCCCGTAAAACACCCCAAAAAACGGGGAATATCGTTTAGAGATCGGTAATATGCGCCCCTATTGCCGCAGTTGCCCCAGCCTGGGCCGACTTAACGTGTGCCACCAAAGAACCTAGCCGTTTAAGCATGTCAGTCGAAAGGTTCTGATGAACAAGCACGAGAAGGTCGTGACATCCCAAAACAAGCACGGCAGCCCGCGAACAGAACCCACTTGCGGTAAATCCAGTCGGCTGGTCAGCATCAATTAAACGGCCCAAATCTACGATTAGCGCCTTTAAAGCCTCAGTTCGACCCCAAACGTCTACCATCCAGTAGGCCTCAGTCTGGGGTATATCACTTCGAGCTTGAAGTTTAGACATCTCCGCCGTGACCTCGACGACGGTCGCGGTAGCCAGCGCAAAATTTGCTGTTAGATCGATGCCGAAGAGCTGCTTGGCGATCTTTATCCCCTTAGCCTCGCCAAGTTGTGCGCTAACAACTTCAAATACAGCTCCGGGAGTTGCTGATGAAACGTTCTTTCCGCCCCTTGCCGTAGCGGCCCCGGCATCTAAAGACAGAAACGGGGTTAAAATTTCAACGATATCCACGCCTCTGGAGTATTATACGTGAAGCATTGATGCAACTGCACTCTCCCCTTTTTGGACCCATTTCACCCTTACTGTTATCAGCACCAGTGCCAGGGGTCCAAAAAGGGGAGAGTTGCACACCAATACCAAAGGTGTAGCCTTGCCGACCCGCTCCTTTCTTCCGCAGTTTCGGTAGTCGATTTGTACTCCCTGTTCGATTGAATCCACACCAAATCTTCGCATTTTTCTGCATTCAATCGAACGGTGGTGCATAGCTAATTTTAAGGTTTTTTCTCGATTCGAATACGCCGTTGGTAACCTGATGCTGAGTCGCAAACTCGGACGGTTTACCAACGGTGTATCTCGAGCGTTCGAGACACATTCGTGAGGAATTCAACATTCAACTAAAGGGGAATGGTGATGCACGACAAGAATAGTCGGTTTGTTATCGTTCGGAGCCGGCAGCTGGAGGTGTACGGAACGGGCGACGTCCCGGGAATCTCTGCAAGGATCATTCACGACGCAGATTTCGGTGTCGAGATCGAGCGGGGTTTGTGGGGACACGCGAGTGACCTGAAGTTGACCACTCATGCGGCTGCGAACGGCAAGGGAACGCTTCACATCTCGGGAAGGCGCAGCTCGGCGCAGCGCGGCGAGCTCGAGATCGATATCGGACCTGCGACTCTCGGTGGACGTTTCGCGATCGTTGATGAGCTGGTCTCATCTCATCCGCGACAGATTCTCGTTTCGACTCTTCCTGGCAAGAGGTGTCGATTCGACAACGTGCTGATCAGACTGGCAGGTGAGGCGCATTCGCCGATCTCGATCGCCGTGCAAGGCACCTCCCCGGACGACTGGGCGTTTTCCTTCGGGGACAAATCAGTTGATCCGATCGAGGCCGAGCCGAGTCACAAGCATCTCGTGACCTGGCAGAACACTTCGAACGGGATCGAAATCGTGGTCGGACAGCTTCCGGAGCCTGCTCGTCGTCAGTCCTCCACCAGGCACTGATGTAGGAGCGTTGAATACCCGCACAGAGCCTTAAATAAAGTGTCTTAAACACAAGGAGGTTTCGCTTGAACAAAAAAGCAACGGTGGTTATCGGGTCACAAACCCAGCTATGCACCCCGTTCGCTTTTTTATAACCCACCAGAAAGTTCCAGTGATTATTTTCCGGTACCTCTCAACACCGTCGGCACCGTTCGCAACAGCAACAAGAAATCGAGGGTCAACGACCAGTTATCGATATAGCTAAGATCTAACTTCACCCAATCATCGAAATTAGCGATTTTGTTTCGTCCACTCACCTGCCATAGACACGTCATTCCGGGTCGCATCGAGAGCCGCCGTCGCTCGCGGCGACGATACATATGCACCTCGCCCGGGATCGGTGGACGTGGTCCCACTAAACTCATTTCACCAACGAACACATTCCAGAGCTGTGGAAGCTCATCAAGACTATACTTTCGCAGAAACTTTCCGAACGTCGTGACCCTTGGATCGTCGCTTAGTTTAAACGTCGGTCCATCCATCTCATTTTTTTCGCGGAGTGACTCTAAGCTACTTTCAGCGTCTCGGTACATCGAACGAAATTTCAACAAATTAAAACTTCGCCCATTTAATCCCAATCTGCGCTGACGAAACAGGATCGGTCCAGGCGAAGTAATTTTAACCGACACCGCGATAAGGAGTAACAACGGCGAAGCGAGCACCAGCAATAGGCCGGAGACGCACACGTCGATGATGCGTTTAAGCGACAATTCCCAGCGATCTCCTGGCGGAGTTTGAAAATGAATAAGCGGCATCGAACCGAAGTAACTCAGCCCCGATCGCACGAGTCCAAACGAGAACAGATCAGCTGCAAGCGTCGTTCTCACTCCTTGTTCTGAGCACGCAAGCACAAGCTCTTCAACCTCCTCCATCACCGGGACGATGTCGGTGAACAACATCTCATCGATCGCGTACTCCTTAAGCGCACGCTCAACGGCCACGCCTCCCCGAACAAACTTACACTGATAACTGTATCCATTTGTTGCGAGGCGTTCTCTAAAATCCGCAGATCTGCCGTTATCGGGGCCCAAAATCCCGAAAGCGCGAACGAACAGCCCTAGCTCGGGGCGTTTTGATAACTCAAGCGCTAGTCGCAGCGCTTGCTCTCCAACGCCTACGATAATTACATTTCTAAAGTTTCGTCCTTTTTTGCGCCAATACCGAAGTAACCTCAAAACTACGTAGCGTTGCACGGTGAGAGACAATCCCACCAACATGCAGAAAAGTCCGATAAAACTTCTACTAAGCTCTAACTTAAGCAGGAATATCACCGAAGCTAGCGCCATAAATACAACGATCGATGCTAGCACCGAGATCCACAGCAACCGCCATGGAGAGGTAAGCCGCATACTCGAGTACCCGCCCAACTGATTAAGCACGACGACATAGCCAACCAGGGAAATTCCCAAAACGAAAAGATACGTATTTATAGGAGCTAATTTATCGCCACCGGATAGTTGCAGTCCAAGCACGTCGTTCCAAAAGACGAATGAACTGCGGCCGTAATACGCCAAGAAAAAGCACAGCACGATAATACAGCAATCACTAAGCTGCTCGATCCGTGAGATGAGGCGCCAATTCTCTTTAAGCATGGTCTGTTAACGCGCTACCCTACCCGTTAAGAAACTGTTCGTGAAGACCAACGGGATAGTATCTTTGTTTACAGGACGGTAAGCGCCATCAACGCCCTGCAGGCGAAGATAAATCCCCTATCGAACTGCTGAATCGCGAACGATTCATTCGGCGCATGGATATTATCCTCTTCGAGCCCAAAACCCACGAGCAAAGGTTCAGCTCCACTAACCGCACCTAGCTCGCTAACGATCGGAATAGATGCTCCTTCCCAGCGAAAGATCGGTTCCCCTCCCATTAGTTCTTTAAGACACGGAACCACCCGCTTTACACTCTCGCTCTGTGGTGAGACCTGTAGCGCTGGTCCGCCCACACGTTCCTCGGTGACCGCCACCGAAACACCTATCGCGCGCTCCACCAAATGGCGCTTCACCGCCGCCAACACACGCGCACCATCCTGCCCCTTAACAAGCCGCATACTAAGCTTTGCAATCGCGACTGACGGAATAATGGTTTTAGATCCGGCCCCGCCGTAGCCTGAGTGAACTCCATTGATTTCGAGAGTCGGACGCAGCCCGCCCCGCACCGCAAGCGGTCTACCTTTCTCGCCTCCAAAAGCAGGTGCTCCGACCATCTTAATGTAATCCTCATCGGAAGGCGCTCCGGCGGATGCCAAAGCGATCTCTTCAGCGGTCGGCTCCGTAACTCCGTCGTAAAATCCAGCGACTGCGATGCGCCCGGATTCGTCGTAGAGCGATGCTATTAAACGCGAGATCTCTTGTGCTGGATTGCGAGCAACACCCCCATGAACCCCGGAGTGCAGATCTTTGTTGGGGCCCGTAACGGTAACGGTGCAGTGAGCGATTCCACGTAAACCCATAGTAATAGTCGCTGCGTGCGGCGAAAGTGTGCCGGTATCACATACGAGCAACGTCGCAGCCTGAATCTCCGGTTTTAGTTTCTGCAAATTCTCAGCTAGAACTTCGCTGCCGCTTTCCTCCTGTCCCTCTATGCAAAGCGTAATTGGTTTTCCGGCCAATTTGCCGGTTTTATGCAGATATTCGAGCGCCTTGATGACGTACCAAATCTGGCCTTTGTTATCCTGTGCTCCGCGGGCGTAAAGGCGCCCATCGCGCACCTCACCTTTAAAAGGTGGCGAATCCCACAGCTCTACCGGATCCACAGGTTGAACGTCGTAGTGGCCGTAGATAGTGACGCCGCGTCCGGAAGTCTGGCCATCAGCGGCAGGCTTTGCCACCACGATCGGATACCCGGTCTCGGCAAACTTTAACTCTCCACGCATCCCGATCGATTCTAGATGGGCTAGTAACCACTTGGCGCACCGCAGACAGTCTTCTTTAGAGCTTGGGTCGGTGCTGACCGACGGGATAGCCAGGAACTCCGTAAGTTCATTTATAAACCGGGGGCGGTTAGTTTCGAGGTAGTTTTTAATCTCTGAGATTGAATCCATCGATGAAGTATAGTTGCGCTCCGGCCAGAACGAAACTAAAAAGGGAGCATGATCAACCGCAAATTTTTGGTTTCCATTTTAGTGCTTATAGCTCTCGTCGGACTTACCGCTGGCTGCTCTTCGAAAAAGAAGGTGACCGCGGGCACTGGCGAGTTAACTGAGGAGCAGTTGGCTGCTGAGCGTGAAGCGCGCTTTGGGGAGGGCTCAATACCGACTGCGGAAGGTG
>JBGSNS010000077.1:0-10889 GCA_041739515.1 Bdellovibrionota bacterium | reverse complement strand
GGATCTAGTCTCGAAAGGGGCGCGTTCAGATCGATTCGCAAAGATCGCTTGTTCGTCATCTTTTGCGCCATGAAGATGCCCAAGAAGATACGCCCCTGCTAACGCCACACAAAGGACGACAAGAACTCGCGCTTGAACGCCCGGCTTGGCAAGCGCCGACCTAGCCGAGCTTCCAGAGGGATCACGACTAGAATTACTTCGCGGATCCGTTCCTGAATGCTCATGCTGTCCATTAATACCATTCAGCGAAGAGTTCTCAGATGTGTTTACCTTCGAGGATCGCGAACTCGTTCCGGCTTTCTCCAAGCGAGCCTTCGAACGAACTGCATCGTCTGATCTACCTCGACTCGAGAGTTCATCCGGACTCTGCTTAAGCGTAAATCCGGTGTTTGGATTCGTGCCATTGGAAGCTGATTCGGACCCTGCGCCATCGTCAGGATAATTTGAGCTGAGCGGTTGCGGATAGTCATCCTCGAGAGAAACTAACATCACCGTAATATTGTCGTGGCCACCTCGGAGATTCGCCAATGAGATGAGCTCCTCTACGACCTCCTCCGGTGGAAGGCTTAATATGACTTCTCCCAGCTCTTCTAGGCCGAGCATGTTGTAAAGGCCGTCTGAGCACAAAAGGTATTTATCCCCCGGACACGGAGCATCTGGGCTTTCCCAACAATCAATCTCAATTTCCGGAGCTGGCCCGAGCGAACGAGTCAACATATGAGACACCGGGTGATTGACCGCTTGTTCTTCCGTGATACCACCGGAACGCAACAACTCCATGACGAGGGTATGATCTTCCGTTAACTGTGTAATCTCTCCGTCTCGGATACGATACGCTCGCGAGTCACCAACGCTGGTAATCAGCATTCGATTGTCAATAAACGCCAACCCAACGAACGTGGTTCCCATGCCCGAGAGTTGTTCATCGTTGGTCCCGCGTTCGAAAATTCGAGCATTCGCCTCTGCCACCGCGGAACGTATGGCTTCAGAGTCCAGAGTCCTTAAATCCCGACAAGCGGTCTCAATAACGGAGACGGCAAGTTGTGAGGCAACAGCGCCACCTTTAACTCCACCCATCCCGTCGCAAACGAAATAAAACTTGAAAGCATCAGATACCGCCGAACCAAAAGAATCTTGATTCTCCTCGCGCTTCTGACCAATGTCCGTTTTGGAATGGCACCGCACCGCGTCGAGCGGATTGACCTGGAGTGTTGGGGCTTCAGTGCTCATGTACGAATTCTAAAAAACCTATTTCATCAGTTTACTACAAATTCAGATTAGCCATAACCGCGACTTCCCGGATCGAATAGTACGGAAACCTCTTACGAATCCCAAAGAGCGATCGCGGTACACCGCTCAATTAAACGAAATTCAAATAAATGAATTGCGTTGAGACCAGTTGAGTAAGATGCGGCAAAATTACCTAATAATTCAGCATTCTGGGGTAAGATACCCCTGCTCAAACATTGGTTGTAATACCGCGCCTCAAACAACTATTCGATCAAACTGACCGAAATGCTTCAGCTTTTGAACCTGCTTAAGCTGAATCAAGCCGAATATCCATCGCAAATAGTACTATTTTACGGCTCTAGGGAACGGTTCATACCGTTCCCGCTTCAGTTGACTCATTAACCGCTCCACCTGCACTCGATCGGTTTCAGGTCCCACCACCACTCGGAAATATTCCGCTCCACGCACATTCGCCCGTTCAATTAAAACCGGGAATCCGCTGCGCTTTAGCTTAGAAGCAAGTGCCTCAGCCTCACTAATTTTTCGTGGTGCGGCGACCTGAGCGTACCAGCCCTTAGGGAGAATCGCTCGAATAATACCAGAATCTGCGGCGCGACCCTTTGTTACGGGGAGCGCAATCTGAGTCGCAGCTGGTTTCGGTGTCGGCTTAACTTCAACTATCTCCTTACGCTTCGGGGCTATCGTAGGCTCGACTACCGGTGTCGATATTTTCTTCGATTCTAACTCTACGGAATTTGCGATGGTCGGGTTAACCGTCACTGCGGCTACACTATCATGCGGTGCTAGACGAGGTTCATCCAACGCTCCAAGCGTCGCATCGGATTCGAATTTTTTACCTATCGATTTACCAACCGCCGGCGGTAGCGAGTCAGCCAAAGGCGGATCGGATCGCGCAGCGAGTTCCTCATCGATCCTATCAGCTAGATGCCGCGCCGGTGCAGATTCGATTCTACCTAACGCCGGAAGCTCATCCTCACTCCCATGAGCACCTCCAACCTTCGGTCCACCAACTATTGGCGGAGCCGCGAGTTGATCGTATACCTCCTCGGCCACCGCACCATCAATTCCTGAAAGTCTGCTTGTGGCATCTGAGCTAACGATATCAATTTCTCGGTCAGGGATAGGAACTCGTGCAGTATGGGCCATCGATGCTTCCTGCCCGGATTCAAAACCAGTTCGCTCGCCTGACAAAAATCCCAAGTAAAATGCCGCTACCATCGAACCTGTAATTAGTCCCACTAGGACAACGGCGTGTAGGCTAGATAATCTGACTTCCCAATGTGGCTTCGGAGTATTCATAGATGGCAATCGCCTTACGGAAGGGTTAGTTCTCTGTGAAGATGGTTTTCCCATGTGGCGACGGTTTCTGAAAGTACCGACATCAGCCGCCAGGAACAAGAGCTATCGATACGGCTTATGCTGCCTGAAGCGGCGGAACGCCGAAACGTCGGATCATTAATTAATTTCAGGGTAGACTGAGCGATTTCGCGCCAAAATCCAAGGTATACGCATACACGCCCACGCGCTGCTCCTCTGAGAACCACTTGACGCATCGCAAGATTTCGCATCACCGGTTCGAACAACCAGCGTTCCGAAATCTGAGCATTCATTGGTGACTCGTCGCCCTCTTCAGGCTTAATCCCACTATCGCTCAATATAGACTTCAATCTCTGGACTACCGTGCTAATAAGCCACGGCAAATTCTGAACCTCTTGTCGCCCACTTCCGACCAGATCGAGCTCTCCGAGCAGACCGAATTCAGCTAGAGCGATGCGCTGACCCAGGGAAAACTCTTTATAATTAGCGAATCCATCGATTTCCCCCCACTCATCGCTAGTTATAGACTCAACCAGCGCCCTTTGATGGATCCCTAAGCTACGCAAAGTTCTAGAAAGGATGTCCTTTGGAGCTGATTGTGGAAAAATCCAACACGTTGAAAGATCACTGGCCTCTGCTGACAGACTTGGGCGGGTCCTAAGGGCGAGCTTTTCTAACTCCTCCGGAGTTTCCACCATCAACTCGGTTGATGCTTGGTCATCAATTAGCGAAATCGCCATCAATTGAACAGCTATCCGCGCTGCAAGCCGCGCTCGACCATGGTGTTCAAGTGGTGGACGGATCGCGAAGATTCGCCGAGGCAACGCTTGGGAACTAACGAATAATACTCCTTGCTCGGCACACAATGAAGTTGGGGAAAAATTAAGAAATCGCTCGTTAGTAATACTTCGCAAGTACCCGTGGCCTACTTGTCCCAATACCTCCTCGCTTTGTGCCGCAATCAGGCTTTCCTGAGTTCTCGTTGGGCCTGCTACTCGCTGTACTATATCAGTGTGAATCAGAACTTCGCCCTGCGCGCTTAAGTCCACATCGTATCCAAACTGGGGTTCACCCGCTCCAAAGTGCTCAGCGATCGCAGCACCAGCGTTATTGATTAGCTTATCGAGATCTATCAGTTCAGACATTTGCCGTTTTACTCTCGCGCCATCAGTTGCTTGACGGTTTTTTTACTTAAGCTAAGTCCCCAGCCCTGCGGCTGTGCAGCAGGATCGCGTTGACAAATAAGTTTGAGAAACTCGTTTTCACGAGCTCCTGCTGGAAGGTTGCAAATTAATTCCACTAACTCCGCATTCGACAGCGCTAAGCGCGGCGTCCAGTTATCCAACAGAGAATGCTCAACACAGGCGATCAACATCTCTGCACTCTTAGACTCAAGCAATATTTTTCTAATCTCAGTAAAAATTCTTGCTGCGGAAACCGTTTTAAGCGCATGTGACTTAATAGCCTCGGCGAAAAGCCGGCCAGTTTCCGGATCGTAATTAAACCCAAGTCGTACAGAGTAGCGAATCGCCCTAAAAAGTCTCGTGGGGTCGTCTATGAAACTCTTTGAATGCAATACCCGAAGCTGTCGAAGCCTAAGATCTTGGCACGCACCAAACTGATCAATGATTGATTCATCCGTAATCGGAGCTTCGAGAGAAATGAGAGATGCGGCCTTCGACAACGGAACAGCGAGAGCGTTAATCGAAAAATCCCTGCGCCTAAGATCGTCTTCTAGAGTGGAGATTTTAACCGTCGGAAGTGAGCCCGGGCGTTCGTAAATTTCAGTTCGTGTGGAAGCAAAGTCGATCTCTTTTACGCCTGGAAATGCCGCTGGGTGTGAGATTTTAGCCGTAAAAAAGCGGTCAAATACCTGTAGTGATCCATTCAAAGTCTCGTTAGCAACTAGAGCAAAATTTCTCGCATCATCCTCAATGACGATGTCTAAGTCTCGCAAAGCATCGATAACCGATAAATCGGTGCCGCGATTCAAGCACTTCAACAAGTGATCCCGAACTGCTCCCCCAACAATGAATGCGCGAGTTTTTCTTGACTGTGCTAGCGTTTCGACGAACGCAAGCACTCGCTTGGCGGCATCAGCGTCCTCGAAGTCACGGGTAGTACTATCTGAGTCACTGTTCATCTATTTTCTCAGTTAGCGTTCCGTAATTCACTTTTTAAGTATTCTGAAATCCCTTCGGCTAGCGCCTCCGCTACAGCTTTACGGTACTTCTCGCGGCCCATCTCTCTACCTTCAGCTGGATGATCGATAAATCCAATTTCTACCAATATGCTAGGCATATGCGAACCAACCAGAACAAAGAATGGCCCCTTCTTTACTCCAAGATCCGGCGCAACAAATCCAGCACTTTGCAGCTTCGATACGATTAACGGATGGACTTGCTTCGCAAGCCGTTGTGCCTCTGGTCGTTTTTCTCGTTGAATTACATCACTTAACAGAAAGGCTAAGTCACTCCCTTCGTTTCCGTTTTCACGTTGAACGAGTAATTTAGTGTTGGCTGACTGCTCCCCATCTAAGACGTATGTCTCGACCCCACGATTAGTTCCGCGAACACTGGCGTTTGCGTGAATACTTACGAATACCGCTCCCTTCCGTTGATTGGCGATGCGTGTTCGCTCCGATAGCGGAAGAAAATCATCTCCATGACGCGTCAGAGCTACCGAGAGCCCGTTCTCTTGCAGAATCCTCTTCGTTAACAGTGCTACCGATAAAGTGACGTCCTTTTCAAGCAACCCCGCGTATCCTTGCGCGCCAAGGTCATCACCGCCATGGCCGGGGTCGAGGACAACATCGACCGCGTCGCCGCTGAGCGCTGTCCGATCGCTAGCGGCAATCGAATGTTGAGATCCTCCTCTAGAATTACTCAAATTGATTATCGGAACGAATTCAGATTCAGGAAACCTGCCACGCAGCTCAGCAATTATAATCGAGGCAGAATACTCATCTTCGAAACTTCGATACAATTCTACTGCTCGGGCGAGCGCATCGTCCGCGTACTCGCCTCCACGCCCGGCGACATCACGCAAAATAGTCTTGGCCTTGCGTCCATCTGTGTCTCGCCCGGTAGGCCGCTCGGACTTCACCAGCTCAGTCAGTAAAGTGGCCGCCATAAATAACGCCTGGTCAGCTTCATCCTTTTTGAGTCTCTTCAATGCTGAAATTTCTAGACGCGAAGCAAGCGAGCGCCATCGGGACGGATCGCTAATCTTAGGGTCTCGATTTCGAAGTAGCAGATAATCGGCTTTGAGCTCTTCAAACGCATGGGAACCCGCGTTTGCCGGACACGCAGCGCCGAATAGCAGGATCAACAACAGCACAAAAAAGCTACGCAAGCTCGATGTGATGAAAATAATATAGGAAGAATTAATCATGTAGCATCCGTTGCAACTCATCCAAAACGGTCAAAGCTTGAATAGGAGTTGTCTCCGTAAGTGTAAGGGTCTTTAGGCGCTCGATTAACTTAGCATGGCTAGGATTGTGCGCGGAACCGGCAACCACCCCAGAAGGCAACGAGATCGGCTCGAAGATCAAGAGCTGTCGCGGATCCTGTCGCTTATCACGTTTGTTCGCATCACCTGGCGATTCCGTACCTGCCGCCAACAACTCTCGTGCCCGATTAAGGAGTGCTGTCGGAAGACCCGCATGAGAAGCAACTTCAACGCCGTACGAACGATTGGCCGGACCTTCAACAATTTCATGAGTGAAATGCACTACTCCATCGCGCTCCAGTGAACCGACAGAAACGTTCCCGAGCTGTGAATACAGTTGTGGAAGATCTGTAAGCTCGTGAAAATGTGTAGCGAACAATACTCGACATTTTATCTGAACCAACAACCATTCGAGAATCGATTGGGCCAATGCTCGACCATCAGCCGTGGCCGTACCGCGTCCGATCTCGTCGATTACTACTAATGATTTCGACGTAGCTGCTGCGCAAATCAGCGCCGCTTCGCGCATCTCAACCATGAATGTTGAGTCCCCTTCCGCCAAATTATCGGAAGCTCCAAGCCGCGCATAAACTCCATCAACTACCCCGACTCTCATTCTAGTAGCCGGCACAAAGGAGCCGACCTGCGCAAGAATTGTAAGCTGCGCCACCTGACGCAGATACGTCGACTTTCCGCCCATATTGGGGCCGGTGACTAAAAGCGCCAAGCGGGACTGATCGAGTCGCAAACCGTTGGGGATAAATCTTTCTACTAGAATGCTTTCTAATACCGGATGACGCCCGCCATCTATGGATAGCTCCGTTGTTTCAGCGAGGACATCAGGCTTTACCCAACCACGTTCTCGTGCAAGCTGCGCAAAACACGTATAAACATCAACTTCGCTCAGAGCGCGTCCAATCTCCCGTAAGTCCCCGACACGTGGAGAGAGAACCTCGATAAGCTCGGCAAATAGCTCTAATTCACGGGTACGAGATTTAGATGACGCCGAGAACAACTCCTGCTCTAGGGCTTTAAGTTCCTGGTTAAAAAAACGTTCTCCAGATACCGTGCTTTGCCGCCGCTGAAACTCTGGCGACAGTTTTTCCGCTTGAGATTTAGTAACCTCGAAGAAATACCCGAGTTGGTTGTTAAATTTAATTTTTAAGTTGGAAATTTTAGTGGCCTCGCGTTGACGTAGCTCAAGCGCCACGAGCATGCTGTGTCCATCCTTAACAAGCGCGCGCGCTTTATCGAGTGCTGGATCTAGACCAGCAGCGATGACGCATCCCCCTTCTCCAATCGCAACTGCGGGCTCTTCGACTAGCCATTTTTCAAGATGGAGTCCAAGATCAGACCCTCCTTCAACCAGAGATGATAATTCACCAAACGTCTCGCTGGTCTTAAGTTCCGAGGCGATTTGCTTCGCTGCCAATAATGAGTCCCGCAGCGCCCCTAATTCTCGTGGTGTCACAGCTTTGAGCGCAATTCGTGTAGCGATTCGCTCAACGTCAGCTACCGCTGAAAGATACCCTTGAATCCTAGTAAGTTTGATTTCATCGACAACGAATAGCGTCGTTCGTGATTGTCGTGCAGTAATCTCTGCGAGACTTCTGCTGGGCGCTAAGAGCCATCGTTTTAGAAGCCTTGCGCCACCGGAGCTGCGGGTAAGATTCATCACAGAAAAAAGAGTATTCCGTTCCGACCCATCAGTAGCGTTAGTTATAATTTCTAAAGTTCTGCGCGTTCCAGCGTCAAGCGCCAACTGCTCATCCCATGAATATACTTGCAAGCGTTCAAATGGAGCGTTGCGCTGCGCGGTAGTCTCATCGACGTACTCCATTAGAAGCGCTGCTGCACGCTTTCCCTGTACACCCACACTCGCCGATCCGTTCAAGCCGGCAACTCCTGACGCCGACGCGTTAGTTGAACTTTGACTTCTAAATTTTACGCCACGTTCCCCGACCAACGCCACGAGGGAGCGAATCCAACCGATCCGGCGATCCATTTTTACGTTCTCGATCAACGCAGGAACGATAACTTCGTTTAGTCCAGCACGACTAATATCCGCAATTAACTCATCGCGACTTAACTCATCGCGGACCAAAATCACTCCGGATGTAACGTTTGTGAATGCAAGCGCGAAGACACCCGTGCCGTGAGATACTAGCGCGCCTACTCGTGGATCGTTGCCCGTTACCCCTTCTCCGAGAACTTGCACACCAGGGGTTACGATCCGCTCGAGATATCGGGGAACCATCCCCTTTATCCCTTCCGCCGTTCCGCGCTGACTAACTACAGCTACTGAGAATCCCGCCGCCACCAAACGATTTAGATACCCATCCACCACACCGATCGGTACGCCACACATCGGGATTGGATTGGGCGAGTTTTTGTCGCGGCTAGTAAGGGTTAGATTTAGCGTTTTGGCGACGGTAACTGCATCGGCGAAGAACACTTCGTAGAAATCACCGACCTGACATAACAGTAAGCAATCCGGATACTTCGACTTATACTCGAGATAAGCCGTTAGCATCGGAGGTAAACTACCGTTTGGTATCGTTGCTTCTGCGGGTAACCCCATACAAGGACAGAGTATATCGCTCTAAAACAGGCGCAACTGATCCTTCAAAAAAACCCATTTTAGAACCGAAATATTTAGGTTCCGATGCGCACCTGCGCCATTCTGAACTGCGTCATAAGGACATGGTGATGACTAGGTTAAAGCAAGTTGTAGTTGTCTTGGTGGACGACGAACCAGGGGTGCGATCGGCGATGTCGATGTTGCTTGACGCCTATGGCTATCAAGTTGAAGCCTATGCTTCAGCTAATGAAGCTTTAGCGAGCCGATTCTGCCAACCGACGTCTCATGATACGATCGGCGTTTTCCCGCCAGCTGTAATAGTAAGTGATGTACGGATGCCTGGTCTCGATGGATTTGAGTTCCTTACCACACTTCGACGCAGCGGTGTGAGAACCCCGTTTGTATTGGTGTCAGGTCACGCCAGCAAAGATGAATTATCACGCGGCCTAGCGCTTGGGGCCCAGGGCTTTTTATCCAAGCCCTACGATCCGACTGATCTATGTAGCATGATCGCGGACCTGACCGAGAATCGCTCAGAGCCGTCGCCTGGTGTGCGGGCGAATGGCAATTAGATGGTTCATCCCTAGATTCCTGGTCACGATGTCCAAGTGATCCGATCGACAACTTACCTTCCATTTTCCGAGTTGGAATCGTCAAGCTTGAGCGAGAGACGAGGCGTAGAAAGGCGCGCTTGTGAGGGTGTACTCAAGGTACCCTGCAGCAAGCGTGCCTTTTTAGAACGAAGGATCACGCTCATATGGCACGAGTTTTCGAGGTAGAAATTTCAAGTTTTGGTTCCAAACGAGGCGCGAACGTAGGTCGGCGATGCAGCTGCCATCCACCGCAGGTGGATATAGGCAGCGCAGTGGAATCTAGCATTACGAGCTGGCGAGTAATGCTTCAAGAACAATTACTAAAGGTAAGTCGCAGGAGCCGACCTACGTTCGCAACGATGTGTGGGAGCAAAAATTGAAAAACCCAGCATCCGGTAGAACCGGATGCTGGGTGGTTTCTGACCGAAAACTTATTTCGAGTCTGTAACAGTAAGTGTGTAAGACGAACAAAGATGCGCCACAGGGCGGGATGTTTTTACACTGGAGCTCGCGGAGAACTCAGTAGATAACCCGTTGATTTGGCTCCGTGTTCTCCACGGGCTCCGGTGTAAATATTAGAAGAGTCGGACGCATGACGTAATATCGCTTCCACGAATTATGTTACATTCCCCTTATTTCTCGCTCATTTTTTGGCGTAGCAAGTCTCCGAAAGTTACAGCCGATCCGCCGTTATCTTCCATGAACTCCGCCATCTGCTGACGCTCTTCGCGACGCTTCGTAGCGCGCAAGCTTAAGCTGATGCGACGCTCGTTGCGGTCGATCTGAGTGACCTCTGCTTCGATCTCGTTACCCACAGGGAACAATTCTGCAAAAGGCTGCCCACGCTCCACACCCAACTGCGATGAATGGATAAGTCCTTCGACTCCCTCTTCGATCTGAACGAATACACCGAAATCGGTGACCGAGGTAACTGTACCCTTGATCTTCGATCCAGCAGGGTATCGCTGCGGAATGACGTCCCAAGGGTCGGTGGTCAATTGCTTGATACCGAGACTTAGGCGTTCGTTAACTGAGTCGATGTCGAGAACAACTGCCTCGACTTCATCGCCCTTCTTGAATAGCTCTGCGATCTCTTTTGGATCCTTAACACGCTTGGTCCAAGAGAAGTCAGAGACATGCACCAATCCATCGATCCCGTCCTCGATGCCGATAAATACACCGAAGTCGGTGATCGATCGCACAACGCCTTTGACGCGTGATCCGATTGGGTGCTTAGCACGAAGCTCATCCCACGGATTCGGCATTAACTGCTTCATTCCGAGACTGATACGCTGTGATTCACTATCGATACCGAGAACGATCGACTCGACCTCGTCACCAACGTTTACAAGCTTACCTGCATTACGAGACTTCTTAAGCCAGCTCATCTCTGAAACGTGGATAAGTCCTTCGATGCCCTCTTCAAGTTCAACGAAAGCACCATAATCAACAACTGACGTGACCTTACCCTTAACCTTCTTGTTAACTGGGAATCGCTCAGCAACGTTCTTCCAAGGATCCTCCTTGAGTTGCTTCATGCCAAGGCTGACGCGCTCTTTATCCTTATCGAACTTGAGTACAACCACCGGCATCGAAGCACCAACTGTGAGGCGCTCTGACGGATGATTGATTCGTCCCCAAGTAATATCGCTGATGTGCAATAGGCCGTCGATTCCACCGAGGTCGATGAATGCGCC
>JBGSNS010000283.1:0-16592 GCA_041739515.1 Bdellovibrionota bacterium | reverse complement strand
TATTATCTCATCAACTAACCGCACGCTGTCATCTACAGCCACAAAATCCTCAATACTTCGGGGCAATAGCGTCAGTTGGCTTCTAGACTCAGGCTCACGGAACTTCTGATTTCCCATGACACATGTCTACACCTTCTCAGGCTATCATTCGATCCCCATTGTCTGCAGACTTTTCGGACAGCCTCTAGAGCATCGTTGGACGTTTACGCCGATAGTGCGCTTGTTTTACGAGATTTATTTAGTGGAACTTGGAGTAAACAATCGCGGAGATGTATCCGCGTCAGGAATTTTCCACTTTTAGCGTTAATGCAGGAGTAGGGCGTATGAGGCACAGAAAGTTAATCGGAATTCTAGCTTCGTCTTTCGTATCTCTCGTGATTTTCACGAGCAGCGCGTTGGCGGAAAAAATTACGGTATCTCTGAAGGGAATGGTGTGCGCGTTTTGTGCGCAGGGGATTAAAACCCACATCGGGCGTTTGAAAGGCGTTGAGCGAGTGGAGCCGGATATGGAGCGCAGCGAAGTTCGAATTTATATGCAACCGCAGCAAACTTTAGAAGATGAGCAGATAAGGCTAGTGATTGAGGATGCTGGATACGAGGCGGGGGAGATTAAGCGGCAGGAGTAGGATCTGTATCAACTATGTCCTGGCTACGCCATACTTACACAGGAGCTCTCGGAGAACGCGGAGTCAAATCAACCGGTAATCTCTGCGTCCTCCGAGAGCTCCTGTGTAATAAATCCCTGTCCGATGAGTCATCGTTGTCGGTCTTACGCACATTACGTGACACTCCCTCGCGGAGCGCTTATTTGGACCGCCGCTCGTACCTGATTCAGTCCTAATTCAAGCCCGTTTCCAAATCGTGAGATATTATCCAAGGTAACCCGCGCGATTTCAGAGATAGCCTCCTCTGTCAGAAATCCCTGATGGGCGGTGATGAGAACGTGAGGAAACGTCATAAGCCGAACAAATACGTCATCGTGTACTACTTGGTCAGAAAGATCTTTGAAGAATAGATTCGTTTCTTCCTCGTACACATCTAGTCCCACCGACCCGACCTTGCTGCTCTTCAATGCATCGATTAGAGCTTTCGTATCTATCACAGCCCCTCTGCTCGTGTTGATTATCATAACCCCTGTCTTCATCGCTGAAAGCGCTTCTCTTGATATGAAATGTCGTGTTTCTGGAGTGAGCGGGCAGTGCAGGGAGATGATATCGGAGCGTTCAAAAAGCACACGAGCAGGGACGTACTGAACTCCGAGATCTAAGCAATGCTTATTCTCGATCGGGTCGAGCGCGATCACTTTGCAGCCAAAGCCTGCCAATATTTTGCAGACCAACTCACCAATTTTGCCAGTTCCTACGACACCAACGGTTTTTCCATTCATGTCAAAACCCATAAGGCCATCGAGCGAGAAATTCTGTTCCCTCACTCGCTGATACGCTCTATGGAATTTTCGATTTAAGGCGAGCATCAATCCCACGGTATGTTCCGCCACCGCGTGCGGTGAATACGCCGGCACTCTTGCGACTATCATTCCGAGTTTCTCAGCCTCGTCGAGATCAATATGGTTAAATCCCGCGGAGCGAAGGGAAAGCATCCGTACTCCGTGGCGATGAAGTTCGCGAAGCACAGGCGCTGAGCCGTCGTCGTTTACGAAAACTGATACGACATCATACCCTTTAGCGAGGGACGCAGTTTCGAGGGTAAGGCGACAGTCGAGGAGTTTAAGTTCGTTGTTTAGACGTTCTTGTTCCCGTATTATATACGGCCGTTCATAACTCATCGTTGAATAGAAAATCGCTTTCACCTGCTTCTCCTTCGAGTTTCGATAAACTGACGCTGTGTGATCAGATAACCTATCCAAATAAAGTGCGGGCGTCGAATAGAATGAAAGCTGCTGCCGCTCTTTGGTGAGCCGCAGTTATTGGTAGCAAGAGGCGGCGGCCTTTCCTGTTTGGCTGATACTGGAGTAGTTCGATCAAGTAACTTCTCGACGGTTCGCAAGTGTCATAACAGGAAATTCCTACGATAGGGGTTCTGTTCGGCACGCTTGTTGGTGTCTCCAGAAGACTTTGTCTGTTTGTTCGAGCCGTAGTAGCAGAGCATTACCAAATATGATCTCCCCAACAGAAACATCTGCTTTCAGCGTAGCGCAACCCTGGCACGGTCAGTCGACAGATGAGGTATTAGCGGCATTTGATGCTTCGCTCGCCGGACTTTCCGAGCAGGAGGCACAGAAGCGGAACGAAAAATTTGGCGCCAATCGCCTACCCGAGCCGCCGCGCCGAAGTCGGATCAAGCGTTTTCTTTTGCAATTTCACAACATTCTTATTTATGTGCTGCTCGGAGCTGCTGTAATCACGGCGCTTTTGGCTCACGCAGTCGATACCGGGGTAATCCTCGCTGTGGTTTTCGTGAATGCTGTCATTGGGTATCTCCAAGAAGGCAAGGCAGAGAAGGCAATGGAAGCTATCCGTCAGATGCTTGCACCACGCGCTTCCGTGATACGAAATGGCGAACGTCGACAGATTCCCGGCGACAGCCTTGTGCCGGGAGATATCGTATTACTTGAAGCCGGCGATAAAGTTCCAGCCGATATACGTCTGCTCAAAACCCATTCTCTACAAATCCAAGAAGCTATTCTCACGGGTGAATCGGTTCCAGTCGAGAAGCAGACTAAGCCAGTAGCTATCGACGCAGCGCTCGGTGATCGCTTGGGAATGGCGTATAGCAGCACCCTCATCACAAGTGGTCAAGGCACGGGAGTGGTTGTGGCGACTGGTACGGCGACCGAGATAGGCCGCATAAGCTGCCTTCTATCCGAAGTAGAAGTGCTCACTACGCCGCTGGTTCATCAGATGGAATCATTTTCCAAGTGGCTTACCTTGCTCATCTTACTCGTCGCTGGCTTGTCGCTAGGCTTCGGCTATTTCGTGCAGCATCACAATTTCACTGACCTATTTATGGCGATCGTTGGTTTAACTGTGGCCGCCATTCCGGAGGGATTGCCGGCTGTGCTCACCGTTACGTTAGCGATCGGAGTGCAGGCGATGGCACGGCGCAACGCCATCGTTCGGCGCCTTCCTGCGATCGAAACTCTTGGGTCTGTTTCGGTTATCTGCACCGATAAGACCGGTACTTTGACACGCAACGAGATGATGGTGGTGTCTGCCATCACTCGAGATAACTCCTATACAATTGAAGGGATTGGGTACTCGCCTTATGGAAGTGTCGTCCTAGATGGATGCGCAGTTATAGGTTCGGAGCATTCGCTTCTTTGCACATTGGCTCGTGCTGCGTTGCTGTGTAACGACGCGGCGCTGCACATGACGAAAGATAGGTGGTTTGCAGAAGGCGATCCTATGGAAGCTGCGCTCTTGGCCTTCGCGGGCAAGGTTGGATTAAGTGACAGGGATGAGCGCAACTCTTGGATACGCAGCGATGTTATTCCATTCGATGCACGACACCGTCTGATGGCGACGCTAAATCATAACAACGAGGACAAAGCGTATATCTTTGTTAAGGGTGCGCCTGAGCGGATTATAGCGCTCTGCCAAGAGCAGCAGAATTCTCGCGGTGACATAGAGCCCTTGAATGAAGTCTATTGGCGCGAACGTGCTGAGGAGATCGCAAACAACGGGCAGCGCGTGCTTGCGCTTGCTTTAAGATCTGTTTCTGCCACGCACGTGATGCTTGAGCATGAAGATTTGGAACGTGGAATGGTATTGCTTGGGCTAGTTGGACTAATCGATCCGCCGCGTCCGGAAGCGATTGCGGCGGTGGCGGAATGTCATAGCGCTGGGATTCGAGTCAAAATGATAACCGGTGATCATGCGGGCACCGCCGTGGCTATTGCTAAGCAAATTGGACTACAGAATCCAGATCGAGTGCTGACAGGCGTTCAACTCGATTCTATGGACGATTTTACGCTCGCCGATACCGTCATGGGTACCGATATTTTTGCCCGCACTAGTCCTGAGCATAAGTTGCGGCTCGTGATGGCGTTGCAAACGCGGGGATTAGTTGTGGCGATGACAGGCGATGGAGTAAATGATGCTCCTGCGCTGAAACGTGCCGATGCAGGAATTGCGATGGGTCAAAAGGGCAGTGAAGCTGCGAAAGAGGCCGCGGAATTGGTGCTTGCTGACGATAATTTCGCGTCTATTGCTGCTGCCGTGTGCGAAGGGCGTACAGTATACGATAATATAAAGAAAGTTATCAGTTGGACGCTGCCTACAAGCGCGGGCGAAGCTATGACGATTATCGTGGCACTCATGCTAGGCATGACCCTTCCTATAACTCCCGTTCAGATACTCTGGGTCAACTTAATTACAGCAGTGACGCTAGGGGTCGCCTTGGCGTTCGAACCAACGGAACAAAATACTATGCGCCGTCCCCCTCGTCAGCGAGATGCCCCACTGCTAACCGGAGAGCTTGTGTGGCACATCGTCTTGGTATCGATTCTGTTTTTATGTGGAGTATCAGGAATGTTTATGTATGCAACTGATCGAGGGTATTCGATCGAACTTGCGCGTACGATGGCTATGAATACCCTCGTCGTAATGGAGATTTTTCATCTTTTCTTTATTCGCAATATTCATGGGACAGCTTTGACGTGGAATATTGTGCGTGGAACTAAGGTAATTTGGTTCACAATTGCGGTTGTCACGGCGGCGCAATTTGCGATCACGTACCTTCCATTTTCTCAGCGTATTTTTGCAACCTCGTCGGTGCCATTCTTTGACGGCCTTTTGATCGTTGGTGTGGGGGTGGCGCTCTTTGCTGTTGTTGAGATTGAAAAACAGGTTCGATTGCGTCTGCGAGCTCTAACTTAGCGAGCAGCAGCACGCCCCTTAAGGTAAGAAAATGGGACCAGCGGTCCAAGGTCCCATTCACTTAGGCTGATGGCCGTGGGAGGTGCCATCCTGAATACGCAACCGTTTCGTTACCTGTCGAGGATCGCTTTAACCTGCTCGAGTTCTCGCAGATACCTAAAAGAGCGGTAGTCGCGCTCGATTTTGCCATCGCTCTGCTCAAATGTTCCGTCCTTTAATAGAGCACTAGCGAAGAGTGGTGGATGTTCTCGGGCGCCAGCTACGACTAAAAACTCACCGGACTGCGAATCAAACGCTTTCAGTTTTTCATCGGACAGCGCCACAGCCTTTTTGTGCAGAGCATCCAGGAGGGTAAGTCCACATTGTGCAAATGGACGCAGTCCGATTCTCCTTACTAGACCCAAGGCATCGCCGGCATTCGGTTCAGCAAGCGCGCGATCGAGCCCGATATTTATCGCTCCGAGAAGTTGCGACGTCGTACGTTGAACGGATTCCTTGTCACTAAAATCGACGCGCCACTTAACCAACATCGCGTTGGCAAGAAGCGTGAATTCCTCTTCCACTCCAGTTAGCGCGGCCCGAAAGACGGAATCCAGCGGCTCAATATTGCCGAGTGTATGATGCAGCACGGGCACAGGTCTTACATCAGGCGGGGTGTGCACAAGCGATTCCTCGCCCAGAATCTTCTTCAGTCCAGCAACTGGTAAGGCACTTAAGAGCTCGTGAGCGAATGCGACAGCTGGAACACCATGGGCTTCGAGTCGTTTGCACCGCTCTTCGTAAGACTCCTCTTCAAGCTGTGAGCGTGTAGACACGGTTGAGACGGATAGAAGCTGGTAGAATAACTCGCGCGAGGTTTCAAAAATTAAGGCTAAAAACCGGGCCAGCAAGAAATGTTTATCGGCTTCTTGGATGGTTATGTGCAGCCACGTATGCCCTTTGTCAGGAGTATAGAAACCGGGCCCCGGAGGTTGATCGTTTCCGTCGTCGTAGGTGATCACCTGCACATAGGTTCCGAGCATCAGGCCAACGAGTTTTAGATCGATGGTTTTCAGTACTCTTTGGAGAATCGAGAAATCTTCTCCTTCTTCAACCAGCGCTAACCATTCCCAAAATGCTTCCTCACTCATCTCATCGCCACGCCAGAGATCTAAATCGAGCATCGTCCGAAACTGTTCGACATCAGCTAACGCGAGGAGATCTAAAGAAGAGGAAACACCGGCATCTCGAACCAAAAGATATAAGGCTTGAGCTGGAATGCTGCGAGCTACTTGCTCAGGATTCATCGCGTCAAAAATCGCCTTGCGTAAAGCGCGAGGCGACGATGGCAGCGATGTGCCGGTAGCCGCTATTATTGCCTTCTCTTCTCCTGTCACAGCACTAGACTTTTAAGTATGTTAATTAACTTCACAAACTCAAACGCTCAAAAATTACCATTCTGAGGCCGATTTACGCGGTAAACCTGAGACTGATTCAGTTACGGCTTTTTCGCCATCGGAGTAAAAGTAATGTGCATTTGCTTACCTTCGGCTCGCGTCCGCTCGTCAATCACAGCGATGTCCTTAAGGCGATCAGCTAATTGGTTGAACATCTCAATTCCGAGATTAACGTACGCAATTTCCCGTCCCTTAAAGCGCATCGAGAATTTAACTTTATTACCCTCTTCGAGAAATTCACGGGCTTGGCGCAGCTTAGTTTCTAGATCACCTGAGTCGGTGCGGTATCGAATGCGAAGCTCCTTAAGCTCAACCTCGGTGCGGCGCTTACGAGCTTCAGCTTCTTTCTTCTGTTCTTTGTACTTAAATTTGCCGTAGTCCATCAAGCGACAGACCGGCGGTTTCGCTTCAGCTGAAACTTCTACGAGATCCATTCCGCGTTGTTCAGCGATCGACATCGCTTCACGGGTAGAGATAACACCCAACTGTGTGCCGTCGTCGCTAATTACTCGAACTTCCGGAACCCGAATCATGTCGTTGATGCGGTGCTTAGGTGGGGACTGCTCTTTTCGAAAGCGATTAAATCTTCCGCCTCCACCTCCGCCGCCAAATCCACCGGGTCTGAATCCGCCACCGCTTCCGCTACCACCACTACCAAATGTTGCCACTAGACCTTATCCTATCTCGTTATAAACTCTGCTGCTCTTAAGGCACTCTTAAAGTGCTGTTATATAGCATCCTATCAACCAGCAATGGAATCAAGTCTAGCCCGCAATGGCGGATAAGCGCTAATTACATTCTGCCTTAACTTTTTGGGCCATGACTCATGATCGATCGGTTGTATTCGCGACTATCCCTGTTTCTACAAGGGGCTTTTGAAGCTCTTGCGGTCAACGGGCTTGGGCTTTTTGCGGCATTGGTGGCGCAAGCAGTCCTAGCTCAGGCGCTCGGTCCCGCTAATTTCGGGGTCTATTCCGCTATGGTGTCGATGGCCGCTGTCCTGGCTGTTGTGGCGGTCGGCGGAATGGATACAGCCTTACTGAGGGAGCTTCCCAAACAACCGGCCCACACGCTCGAGTTAGTTCGGCGTGCTGAGCGCTGGATCTTGGTAGCAATTACATGCGGAACACCCGTGTTATTTCTTTGGACGGGAACGATCAGCGCGACCGCTGCAGCTGGTGTTCTATCGGTCTTTCTAGCCGCAAGTACTATTCGCCAGTTCGCATTGCGCGGAAATTTGATGGTGTTTTGGGGCCGGTTTCCCGACATCGTTATGCGGCCGGTGCTGGTTGCGGGTTTTGTAATATTAGCTTCGAGTGCAATCGAACTTCGTCCTGTGTCAGCCGTTGCGCTTCACGGACTCGCTACTGGAGTGGTCTATTTCGTAGGTGCAATGGTGCTTCGCCAGCGGATGCGGGGAGTTTCAAGCGCGGCGAATGGAACGGCGGCTCCCGTTATTTCGAAGGTGGATCGTGGTCTGTGGCTCGGCTTGTCCCTGCTAACCATGCTGTCGATCGAGCTCGATAAGTTAATCGGTTCGGTGATGCTTTCCCCGATCGATTTCGGGCATTACGCACTCGCTGCTCGATTGTTCGGGTTTGGAATTATGGCTACCGAATCGCTTGCGATGGTGGCTGCGCCACTCGCTTCGCGGATGTTGGCAAATAAACTTCGTGATGACGTTATAACACTAGAGCGTCAACTGATGTTCGTTTTAGTCGCAATGGTCGCTGGAATCTACGGAATGATTCTGCTGATTGGCGAAGATGTGGTGGCGTTTCTCGCTCCCGGATACAGCGACAGCGTGCCGGTCTTGGAGGTGTTAGCGTTAGCAGCTCTCGCAGTCCCATTTATCCTTCCACGGCTTGCGATTACCTCGGTGGTTAATCCGCGTCGAGCGTTGCAATTGCAATCTGTGGCGATTCTAGGATTAGCTCTCTGTTGTGTAGTAGCCACCGCGATGGCGAATGGGGCAGGCTATCCTGGAAACATAGGGCTTGCCTGGGGAATCGTAGCCGGCACGTTGTTGCGGGCTGTTTTGTGGTGGATTTTTGGGCGAATAGTCTGAAGAGCGTGAGCGCAACACTGTCTTATGCTAGTTTCGAGCGATGGGCGGAATAATCGGAGTTTTTGATTCAGGGGTGGGTGGGCTGACGGTATTTCGTGAGCTCAAACGGGAGCTGCCACAATCAAAATTCATTTATCTTGGCGACACTGCGCGAACACCGTATGGATCAAAAGGCCCAGAGATCATCAAGCAGTATGCGACTGAGTGTGCGAAGTTTTTGCTTTCGCGCGGGGTATCGGAGCTAGTTGTTGCGTGCAATACAGCCTCTTCGCACGCTTTAGGGGAATTAAAAGATGTGTGTGGCGCAATTCCCGTCTTCGGTACGATTGCACCGGCGGTTGAATCAGCGCTGAGAGCTTCGCGCGGCGGAGCTGTTTTGGTGCTCGGTACTAAATCAACTATTAGAAGTAACTCGTTTGCAAACGCGCTCTCCGTTAAAAAAGGACTTAAGATCGTTCAACACGCATGTCCGCTGTTTGTGCCGCTCGTTGAAGAGGGCGTCACCGAGGGACGGATCGTGGACGATGCTATCGACATGTATTTGCGAGACTTCAAAGACAGTAACATTGATACGGTAATCCTTGGATGTACCCATTATCCGCTACTCAGAGCTTCACTACAGAGATTCTTTGGAGACAAAGTTACGCTCGTTGATTGTGCCTCGACGCTGGCTGCGTCCGTTAAGAGCTATCGTGAGAAACAGAGTGATGGCGTTGTTGAGTTGAATAGCGCCGACGAATTTTTCGTTACCGATGATCCGATTGGATTTGCAGGCCTTGCTTCGAAGATCCTGGATACTGCTACGGTGAAGGCTGAGAAGGTGCAGAAATTGGTTGGGTAGGCTGGGACCGCGAGGCGTCGCCTCGCAGTCTTGCGTGGTACTTTGCGGCAACTCTCTTAAATGCAAGATCGCTATTTAATCTAGCTATATGACTCTAGAATAGATTCGTAGCTGCAAAGTGATTGTTTAGACTGCGAAGCGACGCTTCGCGCTCCCAGGCTACATCGCCCGAATCAATTTCTCTAACGCCGGAGCAGCAATCTGCATCAACGCAGCTTTGTGATCCGCAACACCCGGGCTGAACTTCATCCTATGAATTAGCACCGGCGCAAGCATCGCTTTCAAATCATCCTCCGTAGCAAACGCTCGTCCGCTAATAGCTGCGTGCGCTTTCGTAGCACCCTGAAGCATGAGCGCTGCACGGGTAGAGGCAGGATAGATAACCTGAGTCGACTTACGAGTAGCTTGCACAATTTCGACGATCGCATCGCGAAGTTTATCAGCGATCTTAATCTCGCGAACCCCGCGCCGAGCCTCTAGAACTGCCGCACGGGTGGTGACAGCTTTAGGTGATACGGCTCGCTCCGTTATCTCATATTGCTCCGATAGAATAGTTCGCTCAGTCGCTGCATCGACGTACGGCATCGGAGCTTTAATCATAAAACGATCTAACTGCACGACAGGCAGGGGATAGGTTCCAGCTATATCCAACGGATTCTGCGTGCCGATCACGAAAAATAGATCATCTAGCGGATGTGTGACGTTATCAATGGTCACTTGGCGTTCAGCCATGCATTCAAGAAACGCTGACTGCACCTTGGGGCCTGCACGGTTAATCTCATCCGCTAATACGATATGCGCGAATACGGGTCCAGCGATGAATCTAAAATCTCCGCTTTTTGGTTCGAATACGTTAACGCCTAGTACGTCACCTGGAAGCAAGTCGGGGGTGAACTGAATTCTGCGAAACTGGGCTAGGCGCGTGTCCGGTTCAGATATTAAACCTCCGAGAGTTTTCGCCAGGGTTGTCTTTCCAGATCCAGGATAATCCTCTAGCAATACGTGACCTTCTCCTAACAAGCCAACCAGCACTGCGTTAATGGTATCGTCTCGTCCGCGAACCACGCCTTGTAGCGCTAATTTTAACTTCGCTCCAACTTCGATGGCTTGTTCGATCGCATTCATTATATTCCCTTACTGACACTACTTTAACTGAAACGCTTTAACTGATAACTCCGCAACATCTTTGCCAGTCAAAAGCTGGCCTCCCCCGATTCCGACATTCTCCATTCGGACGGTTCCGTCGGTAAACCCAGTTATCGATATCGGACTTCTTGAGTCTTCAATAAAACCACCACGCTGTAATAGCGAACGCATATCATTATTCACCTGTGCCATCGCTACCGGCAAGGGTAAGCCGGCGTTCTTAAGCCAAGCAGGGTTTTCACGATACAGAGCGACTGCTTGCTCGCGGTATTCGTCGGTATCGTAATCAAGCTGTTCTAGTTGAAGCACAGCCACACGATGTTTCAGTGCTATATCGGTCTCCGATCTCAAGTTAGCCGCTGCATCCGCCAAGTTATCCAAAGCCCCGTAGTTGTCGCCGTATGACAATTGTGATTGCGCCAAGTACGCTAAATAGTACGGGTAGGCAGCCGCACGATCGTCGATTTCTTTAGTGAGCGATATTTTCTTTTCGACACTAGCTGGCGGAAACGACGATACGACATCACCCACCGTCGAATACTCAAGTAAGCTGTCGGTAAGCCGCACCTCAAAATCCTCAAAATCCCTCATCGAACCAGCAAGGAGCTTGGCGGCTTTTCGGCGCATCCACCAACTCCTAACATCGTTAGCAGTTGCGGTGGTATGATTGACCGCCCAGTCGCTCCACGACGTTGTCGGTGTGTTGCGTAGCCAATTGGCCTTGGCGGTGAGCGCTTGTGAAAGCGACTGAAGCGTTGCCGCGCGCATATCCTCTTGATCCGTACCTATCTTTCCAAACCACTGACGAGCCCCTTGAGCTTGCTCCAGCAACTCTAGCGCTTTATCCGGGTAACCTGTTCGAAGAGCTATTCTTCCGCGCGCAAGCGCTACGAGTGCTTTATGCTCCTCGCCGTTTCGAAGTGGAAACTGTGCGTTACACTGCTCGAATGACTGAATGGCTTGTTCTGCCTGTTTATATTTTTCCTGCTCAATCGAAATCAAAGCGAGATTTAAGGCGGGGAGCACATGATCACAGCCATCTGGAAGGCGTAGCGTTTTTAACCACGCTGTTTCAGCCTTAGCATCCTCAAACATTTCCTTAAGCACTTCAGCAGAGTTATTAAGCGGCGTGGCGGGCTGTCCGGCCTTTCCGAGACTTAGCTCGTAAGCGATCGCTTGACGAAACACCTCTAGGCTTTGCATGCGCTCGTTTTTCATCGAGAGCAGAATTCCTAGCATGTTATAGATTCTGCCCTGCTCTAATCCTGAGAGCATCGCTGTACGAGCTACTTTTATGGCCTCGTCCAATCGCCCAAGTTTCATCAAGACCCATGAACGAGAACCAGCATACCAGTCGTCGTAATAACCGTAGCTAGTAAATTCATCGAGCACGTCGAGTGAGCCTTGATAATCATCGAGGTTTAATCGCGACTGCGACACAAGATTCAATAAATGCATATGCTCAGCGCGAGCTAGGAAATCCGAATAAGGCGGCCGTCCATTCTTCTCCTCAAAGAGATCCATCGCCCGAAGCGCATATCTAAGCGAGAGTTTAAAATGCCCGACATGCTGCAAGTAATACCCTGACATCAGCATCATCGCGCGGTAATTCTTAGGGTCTTTCTTTAGCGCTGATAACAACTTGGTGCGTGCATCAAGCGGGCGTTCCTGTTGAAACAATCCGGAAGCATCAGCAACCAGCTCCTCGCTAGTCTTATCTGAATCTGGAATTACCTCTTCGTCCTGAAACCGATTGAACAAACGATCGAACGGATCAAGATCGTCCGCCAGCACGACTGAATGTGATCCAACCAGAATGGTCAGCAAAGTAAGTAAAGTTACGAAAATCCCGTTCTTCATCACGGCCTAAAAAACCTCCGAATAGAAAACGGTGACAGAGCGCTTCGCAGCTTACCCAAAAGTGTGTTTGGAGTGGGTAATGATACTGCCCCTCTTAGATTTATCTCCTCCGTGCGACTTGAGAATCGCAGTTCATTTAACGCGTTAGTTAACGAAAGCGGCCTTTGGGCAACGATCGCTGATACCCTGTTTTCGAACTCCGCTCTGGTTTCAGCGGTAGAGCGCATAAGACCGAAGTCAGCGACGTTCATCGCTTGAGCGCGATAACCTAAAGCTACCCGGGTTGCAGGCGATACAGGCAATCTCCAAGCTCCGTACTTAAGAAAGGCCTTTAGGAATAATAACGCAGAGAAGAAAAGCGCGAGTGCGACCGCAACGTTGGAAAAGCGAGGTAAATAAGACTCCCACTGAATCGGCTTTTCCCGCTCTAGACTGCGCTCCGGTTTGGATGGTTCCTTGGGTAGTATCTCCTCTCCTGGGTCGAGTTCCGACATGAGATCTTCTAGCAATTTTTGGTCAACCTCAGAGTCGCCATGACTCTCTACCTGTTCGGGCTGCACATCGAAAGGCACCCACCCCTTGTTGGCGATGTAAACTTCCGACCACGCGTGTCGATCGCTCATCCGAAGCAAAATGTGACCGTCTTTTGCTTGGCTTAGGTCTGTTAAATATCCGGTCGCGATGCGAGAGGGAATTCCGATACTTCGCAACATGTAAACCATCGCGTGCGCGAAGTGAACGCAGTATCCGCGCATGTCTCCAAATAGATACGGCGCGGTTAGATCCCCTTTAGTCTCAGCGTGATTCGGAGCGAGAGTGTAGATTGTATTCTTTGAAAGGTATGCGGAGAGGCTAAATGCGCGTTCGACTGGATTGATAACTTCCTTTGTGATCTCTATAGCTAAATCTTGATAGCGCTGGTCCGGATTCGTTTTGAGATAATGCTGCCGTTCGATCGCATCCCAGTTTGGATTACCAACGGATTCATTCGCAAGCTCTTCGAGTTTAAACACCGGAGCTTGTGAATAAACGCGATACGCTCCGCCTTTAAATTTCCCAGGGTTTGGATTCTTCAACGGAATTAGCGAAATCGGAAAATCGACCGCGAACGGAATCTTGTGATCCGCTAATAGATAAACAGAGTGAGGTAACGGTATCCGCTCAGCAAGAGAGGCGTCTTCCTCAGCTTTAAAAATATTACCTGGACCCGACGAAATAACGTCTCTGTCGTAGGCGCCACCTGCGTGCACTATCTCGTTTCCGTTATACTCCGAGAGGGCATCCTCTCGCATGTATAGCATCGGAGTGTTTGGGTTATCTTTATAATCTCCCTCGAGTCGCACTATAGCGGATGGGTGGTTACTAGCTCCCAGCGCTGATTGAAACGTCAAAGGAGATACACCTTCCTGGTTGTCCTGCCCGACTCCATTCATCAACCTGCTGCCGGCGACGACCGATGTAAGCTTAAATGCAACCACAGCTACTACTGAAATAAGTGCGATGGTGAACGCTGCTCCACCGATTGCTACCTTCCGGGTTATCGTCTGTTGTCTTGAGGCTTTCGGTTTGGCGCAGACTGAGACGAATAAAATGATTGTGGCTGTTAACGCCGCACCAACGCCGATAAAAACGCCGATTGGATTTGCGTTCCAGTCCCAAGCGAGCCCAGCCACTGCGTGTGGAGTATCGAGGCGAAAGAGCCTGTGGGCTGCCAAAGCATAAATGGCGAGTGCTCCGATTAAGAAACCTTCAACTGTGAGCCAGCTACCCGTTCGCCGGTATAGCCACTCAAAGACTGTGATAGATGCGGCGATTAATAGATAGAGCTCAAGGGATCGCGAGAAGACGTACCATCCAAACGCGCCGACACCGGGGTTAATATGGTCTCCGATAAATTTAACGACGAACCATACTGCAATGGTGATTGCCAGTGCTGTGAAAAATCCGCGATGACTAATTTTTGCGTCAGTGGCTGATTTGAAGCGCGTCGCGCGATATCCGAGCTCTGCTCCGAATAAGCCAGCGCAGAAAATAGCCAGAACGGAAAGTTCCGCACCTAAGTTGGAGTTTAGAGCCGCTAGTCCGCAACAGAAAAAGATCGCCCGAAAGATCGAAATGTAACGTGATGGAGTAGTGGCCGATGAGGCTACGATTGACGTCATCGCTCTCCTCCGATTTCGATTCCGAGATCAATAGCTCGATCGGAGTTTTTTGGATGGATGATACTTTTATCTGGAGGCTCGAAAAACCAACTACCCGCGCGCAATGCGTGTTGCTCGACATCGGTTGAATTCTCTTCTTTCGGAACTACTAAGAGAAGTAGGGTGATATTTGAATTATTCGCAATCGGGGAGCAGCTCTTAAGTGCTGCTGCATAATCGTTCGCTACGAACTCAGGCACTACGATAGCGATCTTTCGAACAATGCCTCCAGGAGAGCGTGCTATTACCGCTGTGATAAACGAGCTGAAATCAGCGATCATTCGATCTACAGAAGCGTCGAATGCGCTGTCTATTGCTAGATCCAATAAGTCGTTCGCAGTCGTAACAATTCTAGTGCTTCCGAGCGCTCCAGAAATAACGATGCTACCGATCTCTTCGCATCGCCGAGCGTATGCTACAGCAGCGCCGGCCACATCGTCTTGGGTCTTGGTTGCTGCCACGAAGATTACAACCGTGCCCTCTGGAGTCGAGGCGGCCTCCGGGTGGCGCGCCAACAACTCTCCGCGTCTAGCGAAAATTTTCCAAGCGATCGAACGCATTCCGTCTGCTGGATGATAAGTTTTTAGATCGAGTCGTGCGCCGAGTCGTTCGGTTGATATTTGAGTGGTATCACCAGCGCGCTCAACGGAACTAACGATCGACCAGGGATAAAGGGTCTGTAGCGGCTCTACTCTAAACGTCGCTGTGGATCGCGGCGCGACAAAGCCGGTGCGTTCGGAGAGGGTCAAGGGATCAGTAAGGAATGTTTGCGCTCCGAGAAACTCCCAGTTCCCGCGATGCGGAAAAGCTCCGAAAGTTTGGTGCGAACCGGAGGTGCGAATTGAGATCGATTCTAAAACCTCCGCATTGGAACTAAACTTCGTGATGACTCCAAGTGCAAAAGTTGGAGGAATCGAACCGTGCTCAATGAAGACCTCCGCTGCAACCGGCTTTGATGAGTAAAGCGTTCCGGATGCGGACGTGCTTTTCGAATCGATCGAAGCAGGGCGAATCGCTAACGAGATCGTCAGACTTTGTGCGGTTTTGCGACCGGCGAAAAAGCTGAGCAGCGCGACGATTAAACAAATTCCAACCAGTGTTGGACCCAGTACGGAAGCCGCCAAGTCGTTTTCTAGCCACGCCACGAGGATTAGCAGGACTCCTGCAAGTAGAGCGATTACGCCACGAATGGTGAGTACGCTTCGTGAGGCGATAGCGTTGGACAGCGTTGTGAGCGGATTTGGCACCCCCGTATATTAGAGATCTTCACCGGTTTTCACCATCGGCGCTTGTGTTTAGCCCACATTATGATTACTGAGACTGGGGAGCGTTCAATATGGTGCTACTTGCGAATTTATTGCTTGGAATAGCCCAGGTGCTTGATTTTCTAATCAACATAGTCGTTGTGCTTTTGATTCTGCGCGCTGTGCTTTCCTGGTTAAATCTGCCGTCAGCAGGCGGGATAGCGTATTTCTGCGCGCAGGCGACCGAGCCACTAGTTGCGCCTTTTAGGCGCTGGATTCGCCCAGTCGGGGCATTTGACTTTAGCGTTCTCGCGCTTTTTGCGGTGCTTATCTTTGCGCAGCAATTTTTAGTCGGGTCGTTACGAGACTATGCGATTCTTCTTAAGTAGAGGCACTGTTCGCTTGATTTGCTTCGAACGCATGATTACTTGGTAGACCCAGTATGCCGATTTACGAATATAACTGTCCTAAGTGTGGTTCCTTTGATGTCATTCAAGGGGTAAACGATAAGCCGTTAAAAGCTAATCCGGAATGCATCGACAAGAAGTGTCCGTGTAAAGCTGAACGCGTGATGTCGGCTTCCGCGTTTCACCTTAAAGGAGGTGGATGGTACAAGGATGGGTACGGCGGCACGAAGCCGAGCGCTTCTTCCGACAAGGGATCCTCTGATAAGTCGGATGTGAAACCAGCTGCGGGCGGGGAGTCTAAGGAGAGCAGCTCAAAGAAAGAGTCCACATCGAAGACTGTCTCCGATAAGCCTAAGGGCGGATGCGGCGGTGGGTGTAAGTGTCATTAGGTAATCGGGAAGATCCCTGACGAATCCTCACGAATTTTTGAGCAAAACCGGGACGATCCCTGACGAATCCCCACGAAAGTGCACAATATATGTAATATAGCTAAACAGTTACGAATCTTTCGATAGCCAATGATGGCGACACTCGGGGGTATTCCCGACATC
>JBGSNS010000025.1:0-3298 GCA_041739515.1 Bdellovibrionota bacterium | reverse complement strand
TGGACAGGAAATACTCGCGGAAATCTGCGCCGCCAACGTTGGCGGAATGCACTCTAGAACTATGCAAAATGCGCCAGCATCAGCGATGGCATGCGCGTCGGCGAGAATCTTCGCCTGTTGCTCAGGAGTTTTTCCCTGACGCACATGACCACCAAGGGTATGATACGATTGCGGCGTAAGCCCGACGTGCCCCATGACCGGAATCCCGGCTGATACGAGTCTCGCTACGCTCGGCGCGATCTCGATTCCACCTTCGAGTTTAACTGCTCCGACACCGCCCTCTTTCACCACTCGCCCGGCGGACTCAAGCGCTTGTTCCGCTGAAACTTGGTACGTCATAAACGGCATGTCACCAACTACTAGCGCATGCTGCACCCCGCGACTCACACATCGAGAGTGATACACCATTTCATCAAGGGTAACGGGCAGCGTGGTGTCGTGACCTTGGACGATGCCTGCTAAAGAGTCGCCAACCAGCACGAGATCAACCACCCCTGTGCGATCAATTAATGTAGCCATCGTATAATCGTATGCTGTTAGGCAGACGATTGATCGTTCAGCGCTGGACTTGCGCCTATAGATACTCGGAGCTGAAATTCGTCTTGTCGGTAATTGCCGAACTCCAGCCGAAGATGCTGAGGATAAAACGACGGGATCGAATGACTTAGGGGGTAAAAAAGTAGTCGACATATGCTTAAAGTCACTCCTGATAACAGTGAATGCTCGTGTGCGTAACTTAGGGCTTTATAGCAGAGTGGCTCCAAAGGTACACTACCCAGCATGGCGTTAGAATTCTCAGTTGATGCAGATCCCTCCTCATACGGTCATCATTTTATCGTGGGCTTAAGCGGCACCACGTTATCAGAGTCCGACAAACTGATGCTCAGCACATTGAAGCCGGCAGGAATATTGCTTTTAAAGCGCAATTTTAATCACTCTGTACCGTACGACGCTTGGTTGCATGAACTTCAAGAACTGATTTCTGGCGTTAAACGGTATACCGAACGGGAGGACGTCATCATCTCCGTTGATCACGAAGGTCAGCGCGTAATGCGCACCCCTCCACCATTGACCGTTTTTCCAAACGCTCAGAAGTTCGCGTCGCGTGCCGCGGAGGTTGCAACAGCGCATGCAAGAGAGCTGCGAACCCTCGGTGTTAATCTGTCGTGGGCTCCGGTAGCAGATGTTCACTCAAATCCCAAGAATCCGATCATCGGCGAGCGCGCATTCGGCGAGTCGCCGGAAGCGGTTAGCAGATTCGCTTGTGAATATTTGGTTGCGCTTGAAAAAGAAGGAATTCTTGGATGCGCAAAGCATTTTCCTGGGCACGGGGATACGAGCACCGATTCTCATTTAGAACTTCCGGTCGTCAACATCACTGAAGAGGAATTATGGCAGCGAGAGCTTCCTCCTTTTCAGGCGCTTATCAACGCCGGCGTTTCGTTTGTAATGACCGCACATATTTTATATCCAAAGATCGACCCCGCTGCGCCAGCCACTATGTCTCCCAAAATTTTAGATGGAATACTTCGCAAGCGAATGAATTTTAACGGCGTCGTAGTTAGCGATGACCTGGATATGCACGCAGTGGCAACTAGATTCAGCGCTTCTGCTCAAGCTGCGATCGACTCGGTTAATGCGGGTTGCGATATGTTTATCGTCGCTCGGCATCATCCGGAACAGGAAGATAGAGCTACCCTAACTGCTAAGTTCATGGGTGAGGCGATAAGTTCTGGCGCAATCACGGAAGCACGGTTGTTCGAAGCCTTTAACCGAATCAACAAAGTTTTTGAAGAACGGCTGGAGAACCATACGACGCAGGCGCTTTCAGCTACCGTGTTGGCAACGCATCAGCGGTTGGCTGCGGAGTTGGGGTAGTCCTGGGAACGCGAAGAGTCTCTTCGCTGTCTTGCGTTGTTCTTTGCGATAACTTTTTTTAGAGCCAGATCACTAATCCATTTGCATAGCGGATTTCGTGGATTCACTCGGATAGGCAAAGGGGTTGTTTAGACTGCGAGGCAACGCCTCGCGGTCCCAGGGCTTCGCTGTCTTGCGTTGTTCTTTGCGATAACTTTTTTTAGAGCCAGATCACTAATCCATTTGCATAGCGGTTTTCGTGGATTCATTCGGATAGGCTAAGGGGTTGCTTAGACTGCGAGGCAACGCCTCGCGGTCCCAGGGCTTCGCTGTCTTGCGTTGTGTTTTGCGATAACTTTTTTTAGAGCCAGATCGCTAATCCGTTTGCATAGCGGGATTCTTGGATTCATTCGGATAGGCAAAGGGGTTGTTTAGACTGCGAGGCAACGCCTCGCGGTCCCAGCTTAACGGTCCCAGGATCAACCGCCGAGAAATTTAAGGAGCGAGCGACGGCCGCCTTTCTTCGGATCTTCTTTGGCGCGAATTAATTTTGCAGAATCTGGATCTTGAGTCGTGATTACTGGCCGAACGCTAGTGGAGGGAAGTTTGTTGCGGCTATGAACGTCGCGGTCGAAATTCACCTGCGGTCTCGTCGGACGGGGCATGATAGAGGTTGGATTGGACCGACCACGCAAGGGATCGATTGAATCGTGCTCTTTCTTGGCTGGCGGCGCTTCGATCGAATCTTTTACTATTGCTGATTCGATGACTTCCGTTGTGGTGACTTCTGTTGTGGTGACTTGGTCCGATGTCGGAAACATCGGCTTGGCGAGAACTGCTTCTGCAGTCAACGGTGTTGGGGCAGCCAACTCTGCAACCGGCGGCGGAGGGCCACCCATTCGTAAAGTTCTTTCTTCAATGATGGTCTCGCCAGCCGCAGATGCGACAAGCTGCATCAACGCGAAATCTAGAATACTTGAATGCGAAGATCCGATGTCGAGAATTACGGTAGCTCGCTCACCTACAGTAGCGCAGAGATCGCCACCTAGGACCGTAAACACCTCTGTCGCTTCGGAACTCGTTGTAGCCCATTCTTTATACTGCTGTTCGGTTGTGAATACTGGAACACTTCCTTCCGGAAGTTTAACCACTTGAAAAACTAGCTTACCGTCGGACTTAGATTTTCCACCGACACATACGGGAACATACACGAGCTGCTGTGAAAGTTTTTGGCAAATTAGGGGCGCAAGCTCACGCTCACCTGCGGCGAGCTTCTCTAGATACAGAGCAAGCGGCGTAGTAGATTCCATCTATATCCCCAGTGTAACGTCGGCTGTGGCGATGAATTTCTTTAACCGTACCGGTGTGTTAGATGGAGACGATGATTGCGCATAAGGGGCTGAAAATCCTAGAGATATTAAAGGAATTGTATCCAAATCCA
>JBGSNS010000017.1:0-2570 GCA_041739515.1 Bdellovibrionota bacterium | reverse complement strand
TTCGCAAAAACCCCATTAAAACAGGCGCTTTCAGAGTTCGATATACAGAGTCCAGCCGATTCAGTGAAAAATACTCAAAAACAGCTCGATTTATGGCCACTTTCTACCGGACAGTAGTGACCAGCGGTCCGCGGTCCCAGGGTCCCAGGGTCCAAGGGTCCCAGCTATACAATCCCAGGGCGGCGAACCTACAGCACAAAAATCGTAGCCAGCCCAAGCAACATTCCCATACTCGCAACATCAGTAGCGGTGGTAAGAAAAATACTCGATGCCGTTGCAGGATCGAACCCGAATCGCTTAAGCGATAACGGCACCAGCACCCCGGACACACCGCTAATCACACAACTTCCGACCATAGCGAACAAAACTACTGCGCTTAGCAGCAATGCATTCTGATTCCCTTGCAACGACGCCATAAAATACATGCCACACCCAGCAACGAGCCCCACGAAAAACCCGTTACTCATTCCGAGCTTCGCTTCCTTCTTTACAAGAGATAAGCATTCGCCGGGTTTATAATCTCCAAGTGTGACTCCGCGAATCGTAACCGCTAATGCTTGGCAGCCAGTGTTTCCGGATTGTCCGGCGAGCACGGGCAGAAACGATGCTAAAATTACTAATTGATCAATCGTTCCTTGAAATACACTAACCACGGCACCAGCGAGAAACGCGGTAAAGAGATTAATCTGTAGCCACGGGTGACGCAGCTTAAAGCTCCTGGTCCAGGCAGTTGAAAGACGCTCTTCGCGTTCGACACCGACCATCGCGCCGGGTTGCGCCGTCGCTTCGATCCTTTGTGCTTCAAACAACCTAGACCCGCGCACTATTCCTAGAAACTCTCCGCTCTGGTTCACCACTGGGTAGACTGGAAAATGTCTAGACACAGCTTCTCGCGCAGCCGTCTCAAGTGGTGTGTCCGGATTCAACGCGAACGGAGCACGAAGCATGATCTCAGATACGGAAGCATCCCGGGACGAGAACAATAATTCTCGCATCGCCAACACACCTACCAGTTTATTTGCACTATCAACGACAAATCCATACGTCACGAACTCTTGTTTGATGAGCCCTCTAAGCTCATCGATGACTTCGCCGATCGTCATCGACTCCTGAAAAACCGCCTTTGTAGGATCTATAAATCGCCCTACGGTACGAACCGGATATTGAAAGTTAGAATCCCATTGAATCCGAAGAGATGTAGGTAACAATCCAAGAATTTTGTCCCGCTCTATATCTGGGACATCCTCCAATATTTCAAGAACACGGGCTGAGCCCAAACTCTGCAAAACCGCCGTGGCAGTCTCCGGATCGAGATCTTCAAGGCGTAGTTTTGCATCCGTATTAGAAAGTGATCTTAATTCGGTTGCGATAGTTTGCGAGCTGTCCATAGTCTTGTTCCAAGGTGAAGTCGGGGGAATTTCATCCCGTTGTCTTCGCCTTTATATGGCCCCCTGACACTTAAAATCAACGCAGCTACCGCCAATGACCGTATTGTAGTGTGGCGCAATTGGACGTACGACACTTGGAGCGAGGTATTATGTATTTTATCCAGGAACTAGGGGCCGAGGCGGAACAACTTAAAGGAGTGCTGAGCAACAAAGTTAAAGAATTCTTCTCTGCTCTTCAATCTACTCCCGTAGTGGTTCCCGCTGGAACCGATCCGTTTACTGACTCGATGCGGGGAAAGAGCGTCGCCATAGTAGTTGATGGAAACTTCACCGCGCGATTGAACGATAAAACGATCACGGTCGTCGAAGAGGGTGACTTAATCGGCGTAGAACAAATGTCGCACGAACAATCCACAAACGGTTCCGGAATTTCGCTGACCTCAGATTTTGGGGTGCGTGTAGAGGCGTATTCGATTAGCGATGTCCTACTTCACATCTCGTCAGCGCCGACGATGGCGCGCCTCTGGACCGACATTCTTTCTCTCACCTTACAAGTGCACCACATGGCGCTACACGCGGCCACAAGAGAGCACGCCGACCCAGTGCCTAGCGTCAAACAATTTTCTGCCGGACAAGATATTATTTTACAAAGCAGTTCGACGAGTGAGATATTCACGCTCCTAGAGGGGCATGCCGAAGTTATCGTCGACGGCGTTAAAGTTGGCGAAATCCTGCCAGATGAAATCTTCGGTGCCGTAGCGGCTTTTTCTAAATCACCCCGAACCGCCACTGTCCGAGCGACAAAGAACTGCGTCGTACTTTCACTTCCAGCAGAAGAATTTCTCGGATTGATGATCAGCCGTCCAGCTACCGTCACGAAGTTGATCCAGGACATGTCTCGTGTACTCGTCGCATCTAATAAGGCGCTAACCACTAAGCTTTAGCGTGCGTCAGTCGCAAATGAGGAGAAGCAAACGCCCTGCAATTCACGACAATGGGTTATGAGCAGTCGCCTACCTCCAGAAGCACCAGGATTTATGCCGCGAAGAATCGGCATGGCTAGTGCTCCATCCTCGTACGGAATTCGCGTATTAAAACGTGAAACGGAGAAGCTTGCGCTGGAGGTAATCTGGGCCGCGGCCGAGCGCAAGAAGCTTGAGTCCTTGAGAAGTAATGAGTGCT
>JBGSNS010000004.1:0-12427 GCA_041739515.1 Bdellovibrionota bacterium | reverse complement strand
CCGTGTTAGATCCAAATGGTGTGCAATCCGATAGTAAGTTTATTAACACGGAGGACGCGGTGGACACGGAGAAATGCCGGCACGTTTTCCGTACATTCTGCTGAGTTCAATTCATTGTTTGAAGGGCTAAACCGCTCTGTGCGTGGTAATGGCGCGCTTTTAGCACATTCTCGTGGGGATCACTCAGGAACCAAGCCCTTTGTGTTCTTTGTCGTGAAAACGAATCTCACAACTCTTTGAGTCGTTCTTTCGCCCGCGCAGCCTCAGCACTGGTCGGATAACTTGAAACGAGCTTCTTAAATACGATCTTCGCAGTCTTTGGATCACCCAGCCGAATCATCAGCGATCCTTGACGTAAAAGTGCAAGCGGAGCTCGGCTGCTCTTCGGAAACTTCGCAACCACTTCCGAGTAGCGTCTCAACGCTTGGGTGTTCTCGTTTAGCCCCTCGTTTGAAACCGCCAACCAAAATAAGATGTTCGACGCCATCGGAGAATCGAACGCTGCATCATAGAGCTCTTCGAAGGCAGCCGCCGCGTTTGGATACTTACCATCGCGAAGATGAGTGAGTCCGTTTTGGAATCTAGCGCCTATCTCAGGGGACAACTCGCCGATTCGAGCTTCATCAGCCTGCAACGCGTCGACAGGAACTAATGGTGGGGGGGGAACTCTACGTTTTAAATTACTTAGGTCCGCTTGAACTGAAGTGATCGTTGAATCGATGCTCGTAGTTTGATTGTAGTTAAGTTCCTCTAACTTTCCACGAAGCTCTCTAACTTGTGCCTCAAGATTAGAAATCTGGGCCACGTGCCCAGCCTGAATAGAACGTACATCAGTCAAACCACGCGAGAGAGAATCAATTTGTGGTTGAATTTGCGATTGCGGCACACAGCCTGAAAACAAGACGCCAGTTACAACGAGAGAAATCAAACTAAGATGTTTCATAACGCCCTAAATCTCGCCCGCAAATCGGAATTCCACAACCGACAACTAACGAACTACAAAAAAAGCAAAGGGCCCAGAAACGGGCCCTTTGCTTCTACACTAGATCCATGCTCCCAATCAGTTGGTGAGCATCAAAAACTGATGGCTATTACTTCTCCATCTTGAAGTGCGCCCGACGATTACGCGCCCAAGCTGCTTCGTTGTGACCCATGTCGAGCGGTAGCTCTTCACCGTAGCTCACAGTGCTAAGCCGCTTAGCGTCGATTCCCAATCCGCGCAGATACTTATGCGCGGACGTTGCACGGCGGTTACCCAACGCCATGTTGTACTCATTGGTTCCGCGCTCGTCGCAATGACCTTCAATCTGAGCGGTCACGCTAGGGTTGGCAGCCAGGTAATCAGCATTCGCCTTTAATATCGTCTGGGCGGAAGCCGTCAAATCTGACCTGTCAAATTCAAAGTGAATGTCCTTAAGAGGGCCGGAGCCATCGGAAACCATGCCGATATTTTCTTCAGGATTTACCTTCTTTGTGTGGCATGCGCAGCCAGAGAGAAAGCCAACCGCGAGACCGATGATTAATAATTTCCGAACCATAAACACTCCTAATTTACCAAACTAAACTTTCAGGAACCGAAGCTCTCGGATTCCAAACGCCGCGAGCAAAGAGCACTGACCAACTCGCGCAAAGAACGTAACTCATCAGAATTAAAGGTGCAATTGCAGATTTTACAGCCAAAATTGGCGAAAACAGACCCCGCACCGACCCAACGAAGGGATTTTCCCAGTTATTCTATTATTAGAGGGTAGGCCAGGGGCCTCCTAGCTTTAACAATGAAACAAATCCCAGAAGTCCCTCCATGAGGTAAGAAATGATATTAGAGTGAGCTAGAGGCCGTTACTATCCCCCTCTGGATAACCGTCATTTTAAGGAAGTCGGAGCTCTAAACTCTTATCAGCAAGTAGAATTCGCCCGACCTGCCTTCTATGGACAACATCGATGAAAGCGAGCTTCTTGAAACCTTCGATGTTCGCAAACTTAACTCAGGCGCAATTTCGATCCGAACACCGGATCAATTGGCGAATCAGTTGCGTTCATTTCTTCCACCATCCAACGTACCAACCAAAGAGTCGGAGGCGTCTGAAGATCTCCGCTTAAGATTAATCACCAACGGATTGGTCGCAGCACGATTACGAAATACGACGCCGCCGTGGTTGGCGGATCTCGATGAGCTTTTACTGGCCGCGGGGAAGTTTGCTCCGCTCAGGGTAATAGAAATCGAGCAAACTAGTTTTCTGAAAGTTCAAGATTGGATGTTCGTTATGGCTCCATCGGTTAGCGATGAAGCTGGTGTGGTGCAGTTTTTAAAAGCTCTAAACGTCTCCGAATCGGAAAACAGGTCGGCGTGTTATTGGATCTTCGATTTCTCCGCTGTGACGTATGTGAATCACGCGTTAATCGCATTCCTGATCGGATTTCAGCAAAATCTACTCTGCAGAACTCCCGCTGTTAGTTTGCTATGGCTGCGGCCGGAAGTGATCCCACCATCTTTATTATCGACGGTGTCTAGGCGTTTCAATCTCTTTAAAAAGGGATCGTTTTTGCTTTCTGAGGGGAATGAGTCCCTCTCCCCTTTTTAGACCCATTTCACCCTTTCTCTTATCAGCACCTGTGCCAGGGGTCTAAAAAGGGGAGAGTAAACTCACCACCCCCTGACCGACTTCACATACTCCGCTGTACGCCCGATGAAATCCTGGTAAAGATTGAAGCCAACATCGACGATCTTAGCGGAAACATCCGGTGCTACTCGCAAGAGAAACGCGGTAGTTGCAACTCCACCCGCGGTTCCGACAGGTCCGAAAACAGAGCCAAGCAGTGTCAACTTAGCGCCTACAACTAGCGAGGCTGCTGAAGCCGCCCCACGCGCAACAGACTCCGCAGCCGCACGTGCACCATCTTCCCCCAGCCGTCCGTCGCATAAATCCTCCTGCACGGTATCGAAAAAGCTGTAGACATTCGTTAAGTGATTGAGCGCTCTCCCGGCTAGACTCTCCGATTCCGGAAGGTAATCGAGCGTAAACGGGACGAGAACGTGCCCGAAGAAACCGGTATCCGCGCAGGAACGACCCTCTGAAAAATTCCGAGAATCGAAACTCTGTTGCAACCGAGGCGCATCGTGGTTTTGCTTCGACAATCTCGCTTCAGTCGAGGTCATTGCTAAATCATGACGAGCGAGATCTGCATATTTGCTAGCAGACGAGATTGGACTGGTCATAATAAACTCCCTAATTTTAACTATCCGCAACTTTCAGATCGCCGAAGATTCTCCTGACGTCCTGCAGGGGATAATCAGCATGTAGGGAGCAAAAGTTGCTAGTGAATTTGCGGATAATGTTTGGCGCAGAACGCGGAGCCCAAAAAGCCTATTTTTAGATATGGCAAACCTCCGAATTTCCTCCCAATCCTCCAAATTTCCGGTAATAACGCATAGACGACGAGACCTCGCACAAACTAAAGATGCAACCACTCAGGGACCCGTCACCATAACCACAAATAGGTTTCCGGGGGGACTGGCGCGTGATAGCGCAACGGCCTCTCGCCGAGCTTGCATCCTTCGTTAGGATGCAGCCACTACGGATGCTCCCGCAGTTGGTTGGCTCGCATGGTTTTTTAAGGGTTGCTTCATCATGTCAATACAGCGTTCCTCCACTCTACCGACCTCACTAAAGAACGTTCTGGCTCCGTTGACACTCACGTTGTGTATCGGCGCTGCATTCTTGTTGCCCTCAACTGCAAATGCACTCCCATCAAAAGCGGTTTACGTTACGTCTCGCAACTCCGCAAAGTTCATCTCATCGAGTCGCAGGTTACCGAACAAAAGAAAGCTCGTCTGCAGATCTGCAACGCCAGGATTACTTCTCGAAGTCGCGCAAACGAAAGATTTGGGTTCCACTGAAAAATCGAGGTCTTAAACGGGGTCAATACAAGGCGTTTGTGAACACCTGTAAAGTTTTAGTTCGACCAACTCCAGCGCCAACTGCGGTCGTGACACCAGATGCAATTCCAACACCGACGTTTACACCGACTGCTACGGCATCTCCCACCGTTGAGATTTTAGGAACCGCTACACCAGTGCCTACTTCGACACGAACAAGTACTCCGACACGTACCCCAACCAGAACGGCGACTCCGACTATCACTCAAACACCGACCAGAACCTCGACTCCAACGATAACGCCGACCGCAACGCGAACACCAACATCCACGGCAACTAGGACGGCTACACCCACTCGTACCGCCACTCCAACAAGTACGATCACTCAGACACCGACTCGCACATCGACACCGACCATAACTCCGACAGCGACTGCAACCCGTACTGCAACGCCGACTCGCACAGCCACTCCAACACGAACACCAACGCCTACACCAACCGTGACTCCGACATCTAGCTGTCAGCTATCAGCCGGAATGGTAGCTATTCACACAGCAAATGATCTGTTGGGAATATCCGCGAGTGGAAGCTATAAATTATGCGCAAATATTACTTTGTCGCCGCGCACGACCCCGCTGCTACCAGGTTCGATCTTTCAAGGCCGGCTCGATGGCAACGGTTTCGCGATCAATAACTTAAACATCAATAGCCAGGGGCAGATGATCATCGGCTTATTCAGCGTGATCGGACGTCAGGGACAAGTATTAAACGTAACGTTCAATAATCCTACAATTGCTGCAAATGCCGTCGCAGGCGTCGTTGCCGGCGTCAATGGTGGGACAATTTCTGGAATCGCGATTAACGGTGGATCTATCACTGTTAGCTCGATTGGCGGCAGCATCGCGGGCATTAGCTCAGGCGGCTCTGTGGCCGGAAGTTCCACCGCCACAGTACTTGTGAATAATACGCCGATGAACTCCTTGGTTGGACTGAGCAATTAGCTATTGTAGGTAATCATTCAATCGTATCGTAGGTTCTAATTAACCCATTTGCAGCTTCGTGTTTATCCAAAAAGGCCGCAAGCAGTCTCCTGAACGGTCCCAATCGAACAAAGTAATACAAAGTCTGCTGAAGACTGCGGAGCAACGCTCACTGCTGTCCCATGTGATCGATTCACGAACAAATATTTTAACACGGAGGAGGCTACGGTCACGGAGGCATTGGTGTTTGTACTCCGCGTCCACCGCGACCTCCGTGTTACAAAATTCAAATCGAAAACAATAAATTTTCTATATTATCCTTGCTGTTCGATCGCTTAGCTTACCTCTAGGCTATTCCTATGGGACAGTAGTGACCGCTGGTCCGCATGAAAGGAAGCGGACCAGCGGTCCGCGGTCCCAGAAACAATGCAGGGCTTTACATCCGCGATGTATCGGGGTAGTCGTATGGTGGGAATATTTCCCACCACTTTGTATGATAAACCGAAACTCTCAAAATTCGAGGCAACGCGCAGACACTCAGGCGCTGGCGCACAAGGTGCTCCCGCACGTACTTCGCCCGATTGTGAGATTCTGCCTGCGATACGCCATTCATTTAGGTGTCGTGGTAGATGCACTAAAGGAAGAGTTTGTTACGATCGCCAAGGAGGAATTAGCGCGACGAGGAGACGAAGAGAGCGCAAGCAAGCTGAGTGTAATGACCGGAGTTCATCGCAAAGATGTTTCTCAAATCGTATCCGGATCGAGTAAGCGAGAGGACTCAGTTAAGTCGTTAAGCCTGTATGCGCGCATTATCGGCGCCTGGCAGCAGAAAGACCGGTTTCGGGGAAAGAACAAACGTCCGCGGACGCTAATGTACGAAGGCGTTCGAAGCGAGTTTGGGGAATTGGTACGTTCGATAAGCTCCGACCTTAATCCATACACCGTGCTAAACGAGCTTGAACGCATCGGCGCGGTGGAGAAAACTGAACGCGGGGTGCGGCTGCTTTCGCGCGCATATTCGCCACGCAATGATGCTACCGCTGGGTTCTCATTACTGGAACGCGACATGAATGATCTTATGTTGGCGGTTGAGGGAAACGTTCTTGGTAATGGGAAATCTCTACACCACCATGGACAAACGGAATACGACAACATCCCAGCCGAAGCGTGCGCCAAAGTTCAGAGCTGGCTAATGCGGGAGGGCTCTGCACTGCATGAGCGCGCAAGAATATTTTTATCGCAGTTCGATCGAGATCTCAGCAAAACAGTGGGCAGTGGACGATATCGCGTGTCCCTCGGATCGTTTTCGCGAATTCACGAATTTGATAACCATAGGAGAATAAAATGAACGTAAAATCGAAGATACTACATGGCAAAAAATTGGGCTTCGTATTCGTAGCTCTACTGTCTTTGTTTCCCGGATGCGGAGGTGGAAGTTCCGGCACCGGTGTTCAGAGTTACGATGGACGAATCATCTCCACACTGAATGCCCCGCTTGCTGGCGCGTCGGTAGAGCTTGTTGGAAGCGGATCCGGTGCAATTACCGACTCAAGCGGCAACTTCGCGTTTGATACCAGTCCTGTCGATGGAGATCCGAGTCTTAGAATTCGAGGATCTAATTTCGATACCTCGGCAGTGATTCCGGGAGTCGAAGCTTCGACTCGCCAAGTTTCAGTTGTTGTAAGAGTAAATATCGCTAGAAACGAAGCTGAAGCGATCGAAGTGAACGTCAGTCGAAGCTCCTCGTCGAGTTCACGCTCGTCGGTATCTTCGCAAGGCTCGTCATCGAGTAGTGGAGGATCTTCGAATTCTAGCGAAGATGATGATGATTCAAGCTCACAGGGAAGCGTTTCTAGTGGCACAAGTTCATCCGGTTCATCATCTTCGAGCAGCGATGATGATGACGATGATGATGACGATGATCACGGCGGAAGCAGCTCGTCGTCGTCGCGCTCGAGTGGTCGGGATCACTAGTCCGCGACTCGCTCGATGAGGAGATAGCACCGATCCGTGGGGGTGAATCTCTTCATGTTCTTGGTGTTCTTTGGGGTTCAGATCTTTCACGCTACGGAGCAGAATTGCGTCCACCACAAGGAACACTAAGAACACAAAGGCAGTCGATAGAGCGTATACTACTCAGACGAAAATCGACTACTTGTTGTGTGCCGGCGTGCTACAAACGCTGAATTACGGCATCACGGGGGACCAGGTAGGCTCAAAATCGCCAGAGCGCGATTCCGTCAACTGACGCGTCCCGCTTCCATCGGTTCGCATGATAGCTAACGAAAATATATTTCTACGAAACTGGGTGGTAGCGAATACCAAATATCTTCCATCCGGCGAGAAGTCCGGGTCTTCATTATCACCACCGGTGGTCAACTGCATCGGATTCATTCCGTTCGGATCGGAAACGAATAGATTAAATCCGCGATCGGCACGGCAGACGAACGCAATCTTATCGTTTCGTGGAGACCACACCGGAGAGGTGCAATAATTAGACTGCACGAAGCTAAGTCGACGCGCCTCCCCTCCCGAGGTCGACATTTTGTAGATCTGCGGACCACCGCTGCGATTCGAAACAAACAGCATAGAGCTGCCGTCCGGGGAAACAACCGGCGACACTTCGATCGCTGTATTAGGTCGCGTCAAAACCTGCGTCACGGTTCCGTCCATCCCCAAAACGACGATATCGGATTCGTCTCCCTGGCTTCTTGAGGTGACTATAGAATTATCTCCACGCATAAACTTTGCGCCGATTTCCAATGCTGACCCTCTAGTTATCTGGCGCGAAGAGCCGCCGGATAAATTGATAGTGAAGAGGTCAGGAATTCGGTTACGGTACGAGGTGAAAACTAAACTCGTTCCGGTCGAGTTGAAAGCTGGCGATACAGCAAGCCCGCGATCGTTAGTTAACTGACGCTTGTTTGCGCCATCCAGATCCATCACAAACAATTCTTTAAATCGCCCGACTCGTCCGGAGTAGGCAATCTGAGTACCGAAGACTCCGGGTTCGCCGGTAAAGTATCTCATGATCTCGTTTGCGAATTTATGCCCTGCTCTGCGAACCTGGCTAAGATCGCCGCCGTACTCCTTTCCAACAAGCACTTTCTGACGTTGAACATCGTGGAGAAAAAACTGCACGGTAAAACTTCCGGGAGCACCAGTAGTTGGGTTCGCTGATGCGACTTGCGCAACTCCCCGCGACAAACCTTCTGCGCCGATTACCGTCCAATCAGAATACGCAAAACCATCTTGCGCTGAACATTTAATCGGACTTTCGATAAAACGATTCGGGTTCATCACCTCAAAATATCCGGATAGCTCTAGGTCGCGCCGAATCACATCGCCAAGCTCAGCCCCTACCTCAGGGCGACCGGGACTACAGATGTCCGGGATAGCGATCGGAACCAACCGACCAGAGCCACGAACGTTTATCTCGGTCTGTGCTCCAGCGAAAATCGGTACAAAAATAAGGAGACAAGCAACAAATCTGACAGCAAACTTCATAAGTAGCCCTTAATGATATCCTAATCGCGATAAATCAAAGATCCCGCGGATCGAAATTCATCAAAACGAATTTAAACTGTTCATACACCGTCTCCGGCGGGGGCGGAAGCGGATTAGCTTTAGCAATCGCGCGTAGGACGGAGCTATCAAATTCTGGGTTTCCAGACGATGCCACGATTCGAACTTCAGATATTTCGCCACGCGGATCGATTCTAAACGACACTCGCGTCACCAAACTCGTCGTAACGTCGAACCAGCGCCAACCGCTGCGAATGCGACTACGCAGCGTCTGACGATATGTAAAAAATTCAGGCGGCATCTGCTGTCCGCCGCCCATTCCCTTACCGGGGCCTTGTTTCGCCGCCCCAAACCCCTTCCCTCCGGCATCGCTTGATTCGCCGAGATATCGCTGTAACGCCTTTTGGTAATCCCGCTCCACATCGTCTTTTTGAAGCGCTTGTATCTTTTTCTTCTCCTCCGCTTTCTTATCGACCGTAGGCTTTGGGTCCGGCTTCTTTGGGGCCGCGGTGCTCTTAGGGGTAGCCACGGGCTTTGGGGTAGGAGCCTTTTTGTCTTTTAATGAAACTTCCGCGTCCGGCGCAGGTTTTTCCTCGATTTTTGGCTGCTCCGGCGCGGTAGCGACGTTTTTGACTGGTGCTAACTGCTGCTTTTCCTTGGTTGGAACTTGATCTTTGCCGCCTAAAACCGAGCCGCCCTCAAGTGATATCGAATACACGATTCCTGTTGGCTCAAACGCCTTGTTGCCCCAGCCACCGATGATGAAAGCTAAGAACAAGAGATGTAGAGCGAGTGAGCTTGAAAAGCCTATGGCGAACGGATCGCGCGTTTTCACCGACTAGATCCCTGTTTAGATCCGCCGGCACCATCAACCGGTGCTGATATTAAACCAATCTGAGTAATGCCTGCGGAATGTAACTTCCCCATCACGACCATGATTTGCCCGTATGAAAGGTCTGAGTCAGCCTTGATGTATACCTTTCTCGCTTCCGGTGCGCGATTTGAAAGCGCAGCAGCTACCCGAGTCCCAATCTCGTCAACGCCGATTTTATTTCCGGCCCCGAGAAAGGTTTGGCCTGCCTTATCAATCGACAGCACGATCTGTTCAGCGCTACCTGATAACGGTGCCGTGGTAGCTTTAGGCAAGCGGACCTCAACACCTTGCTGCATCATCGGTGCGGTAACCATAAAGATCACAAGCAGCACTAACATTACGTCCACCAAGGGCGTTACGTTGATAGCTGCAATCGGGCCGTCGCTTTGAAAATTAGCTCCCATGTCCCGTCTTACCCTTCCTTAACGACGCTTAGAAAATCGCTGTTAAAACGATCCATATTTTCGCGAAACTGTCGCAATCCAACCGCAAAAAAGTTGTACGCAATCGCAGCTGGAATCGCCGCTGCCAATCCGACCGCGGTTGCCACGAGCGCCTCAGAAATTCCAGGTGCTACGGCCTGCAACGTTGACGATGCACCAGGTCTGCCAAGTCCGTGAAACGCATTCATGATTCCCCAAACCGTTCCGAAAAGTCCGATAAACGGAGCAGCACTCGCCGTGGTCGCCAAAAACGTCAGGCCACGCTCTAGCCGAAATACCTCATTCAGTTCTTCCCTGCGTAGCGTACGTTCAACAGCGCCGAAAGCAGCCGGTGCGTTGCGCCCCTCTTCCATCTCTTTGTTCATCTGTCGGTAACCAACGGAGAATAATCGTGCGAGCGGGCTTGCGGAGAGCCTTCTTGCTGCGTCTTCTAACCGCGCAAAGTTTCTCGTGTCAGCGAAAATCTCAGCGAATTCCAGCGAATCCTCTCGCGCTCGTTTAAAAGAGAGTGTTTTGGCGATCGCTATCGCCCAGCTAAGAAAGGAAAGGGCAACTAAACTTATCAGCACCGCCTGGACGATCGGGCCGGAGCCAAACACCATCGACCAGATGGACGCGTGGGTGTCGACGGCTTCAGGAGACAGTAGTTCAGGGGGTAGCATTTCGTTCGGCATATTTTCCTCGTCCGCTACATCTACCAAGGGCTGCGCTACGACGCCAGTACAGGAGAGTGGACATGGTAGGAAAATCGGGCAGTCTGTGATTAAATTCCCCCTGAGAAAGGCTGAGATTATTTCGGAGAACGGTATGGCAAGAATCGGAATCAACGGATTTGGTCGAATCGGTAGGTGTATGGCCAGGGTGCTGGCCGAGAAAACGACCGGACTTGAGTTAGTTCTGATTAACGACTTAACCGATGAAGAAACGCTCGGACACCTCCTGCAATACGACTCAGTGCACGGCAGGTTCAATGGAACCGTTGAGGCGAAAGATGGCACGTTGAGGGCAGGTCGGATAACGGCAACCATCTCTGCCAAAACGGACCCAGCCGAGATTCCATGGTCGGACCACGGGGTAGAACTAGTGCTCGAATGTACCGGGCACTTTACTTCTAAGGCTAAAGCGTCATCCCATCTAAAGGGAACGGTCCAACAGGTTTTAATCTCCGCTCCATCAAAGGATGCTGACGCCACCATTGTACGCGGCGTGAATCACGACAAACTCAACCTCGAAACCCACAAGATCGTAAGCTGCGGCTCCTGCACCACGAACTGTTTAGCACCGGTCGCCGACCCTGTTCACCGTTCTTTTGGGATCGTGCGCGGTTCGATGACGACGATCCATAGCTACACCAACGATCAACGAATCTTAGACTTGCCGCACAAAGATCTGCGCCGCGCTCGCGCTGCTGGACTCTCGATGATTCCAACCAGCACCGGAGCAGCGAAAGCTATCGGGCTTGTGATTCCGGAACTAGCGGGCAAGCTGGACGGCTTGGCGATTCGAGTACCCACTCCGAACGTCTCGTTGCTGGATTTAGTCTGCGAAGTGTCTCGCGACGTCTCAAACGATGAATTGCACTCCGTCTTACGTGAGGCAGCTCATCACAGCGAGGTCCTTGAATACAACGAACAGGAGCTTGTAAGCGTCGATTTCAATGGCTCTGCGAAATCTGCAATTATCGATGCTAAATCCTCGATGGTAATCGGAAAGCGACTGGTGAAGATCCTCGCTTGGTACGATAACGAGTCAGGGTTTTCAAACCGAATGATCGATCTGGCGCGACAGATGACCGGCTTGGATCGGTAGTAGTAAGGATTGATGAAGTACATTTTCGGCAACTGGAAAATGAACCTGTCGCGCAGCGAGGCTGTGGCTCTGGCAACATCGTTGCGGGAGGCCGCTTCCGGCGGACGCGTCTCAGCGCAGGCGTTACTGGCGGTCTTCCCACCAAACTGCTGGCTCGATGCGGTCTCAGAAGCTCTGCGTGACAGCCCAGTAGAGTACGGTGGCCAACATTGTCACAGCTCCATCAAGGGGATGTTCACTGGGGAAACAAGTCCAGCGATGATCGCAGAGCTTGGAGCTAAATGGTGCCTAGTCGGACACTCCGAACGTCGCAGAACATTCGGAGAATCGGTCCTCGAGTGCGCAGCGAGATGTGCGGGAGCTGTGAATGCGGGACTGCAACCGGTAATCTGCGTAGGCGAAAGTGGCACTGAGCAAAACGAGGGCCATACGGTAAAAATCGTTCTTGAGCAGCTAAAGCCGTGCTTAGCTGCGCTAAGCCCTACTGCAAAACCTCTAATCGCCTACGAGCCCGTGTGGTCAATCGGAACAGGAAAACTACCAACCAACGGACAGATCGCAGAAGTTACCGCTATGCTGCGCGCTGAAACTGGCGAACAAATACCGGTGCTCTACGGCGGGTCGGTTACGCCGGATAATGCGCGGGAACTGTCGCAAATTCCTGGCGTGAGTGGATTTTTAGTCGGTGGATCGAGTTTGGATGCGGATAAGTTTCTAAAAATCGCTGCGGAAGCCACAGAGAAATAGCGCCAAGCTGGGAACGCGAGGCGTTGCCTCGCAGTCTAAACAACCGCTTTGCTGTTGCGAATTTATCCAAAAATCACACAGCCAGATTAAACAATGATCTTGTTCTTAAAAGAGTTGACGCAAAGTACCACGCCAGACTGCGGAGCAACGCTCCGCGGTCCCAGGGCCTCGC
>JBGSNS010000002.1:0-27499 GCA_041739515.1 Bdellovibrionota bacterium | reverse complement strand
AGGAGTTAGTTCGTTTTTAACATTGATTGCTGTGGTTCTAGTCACTGTAATGCAACGGCGTAATTTAATGGTTACGGCGATCGAACCGGAACGTGCTGCTCTGTCAACCTCGAAGTTTTCGGCCTTAATTAGGGAGCTCTTGTTTATCGGAGTTTCTGCTGCTGCTGTTGTGAATTGCTTTTTTGCTGTCGGAGCGATCGCAACGACTGGAATCATAGTTAGCCCAGCGGTCATTGCGCGATTGTTTTCCGGGACCCTACTACGAATTTGGCTAATCGTAGTGCTGAGCACCACCTTCATATGTGTAGCTGGATACGCAGGCGCATTAGTGTTGGATACTCCGGTTGCTGGAGCAGTTAGCGCCATCGGCTTTATACTGGTGCTCATCGCCGCACTAATCGCCCCCAACGGCGGCATAATCACTTCACTTATTCGTACCATAGCGCTTCGTTCAAGAGTCCTTTGCGATGATCTTTTAGCTGATCGATTTAGAATGAAGGAAGAACCCAATACCTTTCGAAGAACGGACAGTCGACTTCTCGAGCTCTGGCTTACAATCACCGGCTTTCTTAAACTCAATGGTAATTTATCATCACGTGGATTACTTCGTGCTCAGTCTTTGGTACGGTCCCATAGGGTATGGGAGGATTACCTGGCTAGTCAGTTGAATTATCCACCCGATCACGTGCACGAACCGAGTCATAGAATGGAGCATTTTTTAACACCGGAACTTACTGAAAGCGCTGCCGCTGGTGGCTCGAAAACGCTTGATCCCCACGGAAAACCGATCCCACCAGCACCGTATAAGTAGATGACCAAGTAACAACTCATTATTATGCCACCCAAAGGATACTCAGAACTCGATCAGATCGTACTAAGTTTGCGAGAAGCTGGGCACCGAATCACAAAAGCGCGCCTAGCGATAATTGAAACCTTAATATCCGCTGGTAAACCGCTATCCGTTGCTCAACTACTAGCAACGCCGAGAGTTCGGGCAGCTTCCAAAGAGAAAACTACGGTCTATCGGGAGCTAGAGTTTCTGTTGGAGACACAATTGGCGCGAGCGGTAGATCTTCAGGATGGTAAGAGACGCTTCGAGATTTTACGGCATGATGACCATCACCATCATCTGATCTGTACCCGATGTGAATCGGTTACATGTGTAGAGCTACCTGCGCACCTCCGGGAAATTGAAGCGGAACTCGAGAAAAAACATAAGTTCACTATTACTAGCCACTCTCTAGAGTTTTTCGGCACCTGTCGGGCCTGTTCCGTTCGGCCCTGTTCGAGGTAACAAAACGACCAGTTGATGAACGGCCTGCGTGACACTAGTCTGCCTTGCATGAACCCTCTCTCTCTTGATTCTCGAAAAAATATTGCGGAAGCGTTCTTTGCGATCGCTGAGGAACTGCCTAATAATACTGTATACGAACAATCCCTCTTGAAACCCGGAAATCGAAGCGATGCGCGAGTCTGGGAACGTAAAACTTATTCTGAGGTGAAGGATCGCATTTTAACGATCGCAAATTATTTAAAGTCGATCGGAGTGGTTAAGGGGTCTAGAGTTGCTATCATGTCTGGCTCCCGTCCTGAGTGGATGGAGGCCGATATTGCGATTCAATCGCTGGGTGCGATCACAGTCTCCATTTATCAATCCGTCACGACCAACGATGTCGGATACATACTTTATGACAGCGAGGCTCAGTACGTAGTTGCTGAGAATCAGGAGCAACTCGATAAGATTACAACATTACTTTCCGGCCCGATTGAAATTCCGGCTGCAGAGAATCGCGCAGCAACTCGCGCACAGATAGGATTGCGACAAATCCTAACTATGGAATGGTGTGACCCGCATCCACTTGCGATATGGGTAGGCGATCTTTCGAAACCGGCAGACTTGAGTGTTCCGACTGAGGTAGAGGCAATATCGCGCGAAGACCTGGCGGCCCTAGTTTATACCTCCGGCACAACCGGCCCGCCAAAAGGGGTAATGCAGACTCATGGTAATCACCTTGCAAATGTTCGGCAGGCCTTTCAGTCAGGACTCTTCACCCTAAACTTCTCGATAATGTTGTTTCTTCCGTTGGCGCACGCTTTTGGAAAATTGATGGGCTACATCGGGTTTCTTACACCTACGGTCATAAAGTTTCCGGCCGTGATCGATCCCCGATCTTCGAAAGCGAGTCCGGAATCGATTAGTAGAGATATTCGCGAAGCTAATGCTCATATAGTCCCAATCGTGCCGCGCTTGCTTGAGAAAATGGAGGGCGGCATCAAGGCCAGGGCGATGCTTGGAGGCATTATGGGAAGTCTCGTATCAAAAGCGATCGCTGCTCCCAAGAAAACCATGGCGTACATGTTAACTGGTTTTATAAGAAGAAAAATCAGACGCAAACTTTTCGGTAAGAAATTTAAATGTGCGGTCTCCGGTGGTGCAAAGCTCGGCGTTGATACGGCAAAGTTTTTTGATCACCTTGGAATTACAGTTCTGCAGGGATACGGTTTAACCGAAACCGTTGTAGCCACAAACGTCAATCGTATAGCTACAAACAGAATTGGCTCGGTAGGACCAATTTTAGGACCTGATATCGAGATGAAGACAACCCCCGACGGTGAAATCTGCTTTCGTGGTCCAAATGTGGCTATTGGATATTTGAATCGACCAGAAGCAACCGCAGCTGCTTGGGATGCGGATGGTTGGTTTCACACAGGTGATTTGGGATCAATCTCGGAGGATGGATTCCTCTCGATTACCGGCAGAAAGAAGGAGCTAATCGTTACTTCGAACGGAAAGAAAATCGCTCCTGAGATGATCGAACAGAGAATTAAGGCTACTTGTCCACTTATTTCTCAATTTCTTATGTATGGGGAAGGTCGTTCCTTTAACGTAGCGCTCGTGACGATCAACTTTGAAGCTGCAAAGCCTTGGGCACAAGCCCAAGGAATTGAAATTATTAAGGCTAGCGCGACACCACGCCTACAAGCGGCGTTGGAGAGGCACCTTGATGAGATGAACAAAGAACTTAGTAACTTCGAAGCGATTCATCGAGTATTAATTCTAGATGAAGAGTTTACCGTTGAAAATGGACTTCTCACTCCGACTTTTAAAGCAAAGCGAAACGCGGTCTACAAACAGTACGCCCAAGAGATCGACAAGTTGTATGCGGGAAAAAATAAGTAGTCCCCTGGGACCGCGAGGCGATGCGTCGCAGTCTACACATTCCCTTTGCAGATCCGGATTTATACTGAGAAATTAGAGGGTATCTTTCGTAGCGATCTCGCGTTGAGGATTGTTACCATAAAGTACCACACTAGACTGCGAGGCATCGCCTCGCGGTCCCAGGGGAACTACCACTCCGTCACCAATCCAACTGCCACGACATCAACTGAGGTATCCCAGTCACCCGATAAATCTCGCGCTTGTGGTGAAGATAAACTTGTAGATTCATCTTTCACAAAAATATGCGCATAACTGATATCCAAACTTGTTGAATAGCTGACTTTATAACTCACGCCAGTTGCCAACCAATATCGATTTGCATCAGGAACTCGCGGTGTACGATGCTCCGCATCGGACACAGGCGAACCATCAAACATAAATCCACCGCGCACTGTCCATGAGTCGTCGATTATATGTTTTGCTCCAAGAGAGAATCTATACACGTTATCCCAATTCTCATTCGTAACTGAATCCGGTTGTACGGTATCAAATTCGAACCGAAGTTCGCTAAACCGTGACCAACGAGTCCACTGCGCATCGTATAGAAGGGCTGTATCTCCATCAATCCAATGCTGACCACCAATCGATATCGATTCGGGCAAGGTTACTCTGGAGGTGACACCGCTGTTAGTAAATAATCCAGAAGCTTGAAGCGACTGCGCAGCACTTGGAACGGTAAACTTTGCATCACCCGAGAGTTCAGACTGTACTCGCGAGCGCCAGGCCACGCCGATCGAGCTTCGGTTACTATCGTATGTAAATAGCCCTCCAAGCGTAAATCCAGTGGCCCAATCACTCCCGTCTATTTTTGCGTAACCATCGCTGCCGCGCGGAACTAGCCCGAGTCCGGAAGCAGCGGCGGACCCCAGACTGCTATGCCCGATGGTTCCAAAATCGACGGCGTTTTCCAAAGTTGTATCGAGGTAATAAACATTAGCAGCCGCACCGAGTGAAAATGAATACCCCCCGCATTCACAGTCCCAAGCTCTATACGAAATAGCTGGGATAAGACTAATAGAATTTAGCTCCGATCGCGTCGCATGATAGCGACCAGTCCAATCAGCATCATAATCGGTCTGTAAACCAAACGGAGAGTTAACTCCGAATCCCAATCGAAGATCATGGTTTATCGGTGCAACAAAATACGCATTAGTCAGCGTGCTAAGCTCCGATGTTCCGTCGTCCTTCTCGTGAAGCGTGGTGTTACTACTGGAAAAATCCGCATTCGGAACGACCAGGTGCACGGAAACTGATGCGGTATTCTCTTGAATCTGAGACATCGCTGCTGGATTAAAGTAGACCTCGCTTCCGTCGCCAAACCCAGCAGTAGCACCAGCGAGCCCGGAACCAAGTCCTTGCGCGGACTGTTCCACCACCTCAAATCCAGCAGCCACTGCCCTCTCACTTAAGATCGAGAAAAACAGAATAAGCGCCGGAGCACATGAGAAAATCAGTACGGTGAAACGGCTCCTCATTTAAATAACTCCATAAACCACTGGGAGTATTGGGGAGCCTGCCCCGACGCGTCAATCCACGCTTGCCCGATTTTCGAGCAAAACTATGGGTTACCGAGCATCTAACAAAACCCGGAAAGAAAAAAAGATAATAGTTTCAACATCATAACGATTGTGCATACACACGGTCGCTTGCGAAAGGATTAGAAACAAGAGATTCTCGCTGCCTGCTTTATAGGGTTAATACATGTCTTCATTAGATCCATCTGTCGCTGTAAACTTGTCTCCACTTTCCGGCACTACTGGTATCGCTGATTCAGTTGGAGCTGGGTTGGCCGGTCTAGATCCTGACGGCAAAGTTGTAAAATCGGCTACTCGGACTCCGGAACTTCACACTAAATCTGAACCGCATCTTTCGAATTTACTTCGGGGTGGTGCTTTCATCGCGATTCACATCGTTGCACTCGTCGGTGTCTTCATGGTCGGCTTTAGCTGGGCTGCATTAGCTGTGTGCGTTGCGCTCTACGCTGTCCGAATGTTCGCGATCACTGGTGGATACCATCGATATTTTTCTCACCGTAGTTATCAGACGTCGAGAACTTTTCAATTTATCCTAGCTGCTTTAGGCGCATCATCAGCGCAGAAGGGCCCGATCTGGTGGGCTAGTCATCACAGACACCATCACCAATATTCCGACACTCCGGATGATATCCATTCGCCTGGAGTACAAGGGATCTGGCATGCGCATGTCGGTTGGATTTTAAGCCCAATGTATACGGAGTCTCGCCCTGAATTAGTGCGCGATTTGCTTAAGTTTCCTGAGATCGTTTGGCTAGAGAAATACAATCTCGTACCACCTGTCATATTGGCTGTATTGGTATTCGGTTTCGGAGCGCTGTGTAACGCATACTTTCCTTCATGGGGAACGAATGCGACTCAGATGCTAATGTGGGGATTTTTCTTAAGCACAACACTGCTTTATCACGGAACGTTTCTGGTAAACTCCGCTGCGCATTTAATCGGCAACAAGCGATTTAAAACTGATGATGATAGTCGCAACAGTTTGTTAATTGCCTTGTTCACACTCGGTGAAGGCTGGCACAATAACCATCACCGATATCCAGGTGCTGAGCGCCAAGGAATGTATTGGTACGAGTTAGATATCTCGCACTACGTTCTTAAAGTATTGTCGTTCTTCGGGATCGTATGGGATCTAAGAACACATCCAGAGCGGTTGTACGAAGAGGCTGAGGCGGGCATTAAGTAAGATCCGCTCAACCTAAAAAAAAGGCCGATTCTCTGAAAAGAGAATCGGCTTTTTTATTGGCAGATATCCACGCTGGATTATGGTGCTAACATGTGAGCATTGAGGAGGTTCGCAAGTATTAATTTAATCATAAAGAACACTAAGTGGTGAACAAGATTTTTAAATACTCATTTAAAATTTGGTCCACTGGTACCGTAGTGCACGCATCAGCTGTCATTCGACGATTGTCCGTCCGCTCTGTTCTCCCGCAATTCCAAACACCACGTAGTGCACATCGTGCGCCTCTAGATTTTTCATCTGATGTCGCTCGCCAGGACTAACAACGATGCAATCGCCCGGTTCGAGCATCACAGTTGTAGAATCGACGATCGCCTCGATCCGACCATCGAGAATGATAAAAATCTCCTCCATGTCCTCGTGATAGTGCCTCCTAAATGACGAACCACTAGGAAGTTTCGCCCAATTAACCATCTGCACTCGCCCCGGAAACAAGTCGGGCTTTCGCAATAAAATCCGCTTTAATACCCCGGGAGCGTGCGGATCTTCGTGGCTTGCGGCCTCAAACTCTATCTCACGTCCTTTAACTACTCGCATAACGCTGTTTCGTCCTGTCGTAGGCCTTCCAAATCACAATGTCTCAGCATCTAATGATCCGATGCATATGAAACCACTACTTACCACCTTAGCCATCCTTCTTCCTCTATTTCTAGTCAGCCAGGCTACTGCCCAGAGTCCATCTGGTGTGCAGGGCGGCGAGATCGTGATGGAGCAAGATCACAAGCTCTCTGGGACTTACGAGATACAGCAGAATAAAGGAATTGAGTTTCTAAAAGCGGTTCAAGCATCGGCCTCCTCCGGTGGTTCGAGCGCGATTTCCACACCAGACGATTCGATCTTAAGTTACCTAAACGTGGTGTATCTATATTGTTCCATCACAGAGGGAACATGCCCAGCGGTAATCGACGCAGTGTTAGAGGCTGATATTATTAACAACCGCTCCGCTGGTGCGGCAGCTACTTGTCCGATCACGACTAGCTTCTGGAGGCTCTATATTAAGAGCGATATGGAACAGCGGCATAATCACTTAGTTAAAACTGGATTTCTCGGCGTTACCGATGACTTTAAGAAAAAGCGTAGACCCGCGTACATTAAGTGCAAGGATACTGTGTCGCAAATTGTGACCGGGGCCGATCGCTCTGAGCGGTACAAGGCGGATTCTCAGGTGTTGAATTCGATTCATAAAGCGGTGCGAATCGCTGAGGAACTGAAAGCTAAGGTTCCAAATTTATTCACAGCACTTGGAGCTCGTTAGTGTCTCGGCAGTCCGCTCAAAGTAGTGGACATTCCGCCCCCGGCGGAACTCATACTAAATCACCACTGATTTGCGAAATTGCGTGGGAAGTTTGCAATCAATTAGGTGGAATTCATACGGTTCTAAAATCCAAAGCTGCGGCGATGATGAATCGCTGGGGCGATGAATACATTCTTATCGGCCCATATCAGGCGGACAATGCCGAGGTTGAATTTGAGCCGCACGAGCCTTCGCCAGAACTAAAATCCGTTGTTTCAAAGCTCCGTCCGCTCGGAATTGAGATGCACTACGGTCGGTGGTTGATACCTGGAAAACCACAAGTGATTCTGCTCGACTATAGACATACGACACCGAGACTTGCGGAGCAGAAGTACCTACTGTGGAAGGATAACGGGATTGCGACAGAATCCGCGGATGACGAGGTCAACAATGTAATCTCGTTTGGTTTCGCTGTATTCGAACTACTAACCCAACTCGATAAACTCTACCCGAAGCGTAAGAAACTGGCGCACGTACACGAATGGATGGCAGGCGTAGTACTTCCGCGAATCGCGCATACACAACTCCCATATGCCACCGTATTTCTCACCCACGCCACATTATTGGGGCGATACGTAGCGTCACATCACCACACCTTCTACAGAGACCTAGAACAGATCAATCCGGAGCAGGCTGCTCGCGAGCATGGGGTTCTTGCTCGGTTCTTTATCGAACGGGCCGCTGCACATTCAGCCACAGTCTTCACAACCATTAGCGAAGTCACAGCACGCGAAGCACGTCACTTTCTAGGACGGAATCCTGAGTATATCCTCCCGAACGGACTCAACATTAAACGATTCACGGCACTTCATGAGTTTCAAAACCTTCACTTGCGATACAAAGAGAAGATCCATGAGTTTATCATGGGACATTTCTTTCCAAGCTACTCGTTCGATCTAGATCGCACGTTAATAATCTTTAGCAGTGGACGATACGAGTATAGAAATAAAGGCATGGATGTCTTTATAGAGTCGCTTTATCACCTAAATCAGAGATTAAAAGAAATCCCGGAACCACCAACGGTAGTTGCATTCATCATTACAAAAGCATGGGTAAAGTCACCTAATGTAACTGCTCTTCAAAATCATTCGCGGCTAGAAGAACTAAGCGCAATATGCGATCAGATTGAACGAGGGTTGGGCAAACGATTACTCGCTGCATCAGCACAATCCCGGCTACCCCAATTCGAGGAGCTAATCGACGAGGACTTGCAAACTCAGCTTCGACAAGCGATGCAAGCATTTCGCAGCAAAGCGCTGCCATCAATTGTTACTCACGACATGGTCAATGATTCGGAAGACGTTATCATGAATCACTTGCGTCATCGTAAGCTTTTTAACGACAAGAACGATCGCGTAAAGATCGTTTATCATCCTGATTTTATTACGCACGCGAGTCCTCTGCTGAGCATTGACTACGCTCAGTTCGTGCGTGGATGTCATTTAGGGGTTTTTCCAAGTTATTACGAACCATGGGGATACACTCCACCTGAATGTCTGGCTTCCGGGGTGCCAACGGTCACCACTGATTTGGCAGGATTCGGCGCCTTTGCAACTGAGCATATTCAAGACGCTGGAGCCAACGGCGTTACGATCTTGCGTCGTTCGCAACAGACGCCTGAGCAAACGATCGGAGATCTCACCGATTACCTTGTTCGATTCTGTCAACTTTCACGACGTGAACGAATCGAGCTTCGTAATCGAGCCGAGCGCCTTTCTGAGCATTTCGAATGGAATAAACTCGTAGCACGTTATCATGATGCTCACGATGAGGCCCTACGGCGACGATTCAGTTAATCGGGACGATCGCTGAAGAATTCTCACGAATTTTGAAGCTGTATTACCTCCGTGTCCTCCTCTCCTCCGTGTTAAAAAAGAAAACTGCCGGATTGCGCACCTTTTGAATTTAACACGGAGGAGGACACGGAGAAATGCCGGCACGTTCTCCGTACATTCTGCTGCGCTCAGTTCATTGTTTGAAGGGCTAAACCGCTCCGTGCTTGGTAATAATGCGTTGTTAGCACACTTTCCTGGAGATCACTCTTGGACGACCATAATTCAGCCTACACTATTGATCTAATAGAATCGTCCCGATTTCTATACTCCCCTTGTGACAACTATTAACTTGCCATAACGTGTGGTTCTTATTTTTGCTTTGGTAATATCTAAATGCGACGTTCCGTTATTTTGACCGTTATCGCCCTCGCCATCGTAGCGGCGGGAACTTGGAAGATCCTTTCAGCGCGCTCACGCCAGCCCAACGTCCTCGTGATTCTATTGGACACTCTGCGTGCGGATCACATGGGTACGTACGGATACGAGCGCGATACTTCGCCTAACTTAGATGAGTTCGCTGCTAAATACATAAAGTTTAACTTCGCGGTGACTGCCGCGCCTTGGACTCCGCCATCTGTAGCTTCAATTTTTACCGGGCAATATCCGACATCGCATAGCTTTATTCCTCCGAACTCTCGAGAAGAAGCGAAAGGACGTCTTTCTGTTCTAAGTCCAGATCACGAAACGTTGGCTGAAATTTTCAAGCATAACGGATATGCCACCGCTGCAATCTCACCTAATCCATGGATCACTTCAACATTTAAATTCGATCAGGGTTTCGAGAAATTTACTTACCTACCACGTGCACCCGCTGAAAAAATCAGTAATGCTGCGCGTACAGTGCTCAAAGACCTAAAAGCACAAGACAAGCCGTTTTTCATGTACCTGCACTACCTAGATCCACATGACCCGTATTCCCCACCTGGTGAGTATGCCTCAATGTTTAAGGGGCCTCTGACTCGTGGAGACTATAACGGTCAAATGCTTGGAAAAATCGGACTCTATGATGGTGAGATCAGATACCTCGATAATTCGTTGGGAGAGCTGTTTGCGTTTCTTAAAACGGAGAAACTGTTCGAGGATCTCATCGTAGTAATTGTAGGAGATCATGGTGAGCAATTTAACGAACACGGATTTCTTACCCATGGGAATACAGTCTTTAACGTCGAATCCCACGTGCCATTACTTTTAAAGCTTGGTCGTGATTCGCCGACCCAAGTGGTAGATCACACGGTTAGCACGATCGATATTTTTCCAACTCTTTTGCAAGCCGCTGGAATCGCTGTCCCACCACAAGCCGTACTCGCTGTGCCATTGCTTGATAAGGAGCGGCAGTCAGCGCGACGCGGCGTAATGTCGAAAATATCACGAAAGCTGACACAGCGTGCGTTCGTAAATTACGAAGGCATAAAATTAATCATCGGCGGACAAAGAGACGGCGAGATGTTCGATGACTCTGACGCGCACACTAACGTTGTCGGGGTGTTTGATAGCCGCAAAGATGATCAGGAGAGTTCACCCATTGCTTCGTATGCAGATCTTCCGGAATTGCAGGCCGATTTCGCGGATCTAATGAAAGCTGCAACGGCGCTAAAAGGTGCGGCTGCAACCGGCGATGAACCTATCTCTGAAGACACGTTGAAGCATTTGAAGAGCTTAGGGTATCTGAAGTAGAAAATTGAATTCCTCTTTTATTTGCTAAATCGCTTCTCTAAGTCTCGATACAGCCAACGCGCACCCTCAGCCGCTTTACCGACCGCAAATCCTGCGGCTACTCCCGCTGTGGTTCCAGCTATAACCGGCAAAATAGTCAATCCACTGGCAGCTGCCGCAGCACCACACACACCCGCACCAACAATCGATGTAGCGCTAATACGTGCGGTAACCTCGATACTTTTGCCCAAAGTAGCGACGTTTAGACGACTGAGAATATCCGTTCGCTCCCGTTCGGCAGCAAACGTTTGCGCAAGCTCTCCTACACCAGATACGCCATCGACGACCGCTCCAATTTTCGCCAACACCTTGCCAACGAATCCAAATTCCTGTGGTGTAGCGTGAATCTTACTATATGCAGCTCTTTTAGCAGTTCTGAACCCATCATCGCCTATATTCGCTGCCCCAGTGGGACTCCCAGCCGCGGAAAGCGCTGCATCGACTGCACGACCCCGCTCAGTAAGATACTTTCCGTATCCCTCAAACTGCTCGAGAGCTAGATCGGCCATGTTGGCTGTGCGTGTTTGGCTATTTGGTGACGTAATGTTCATACCGTGTACTCCGTGCGATAACCGCATAAACTCGTAAGGTTTAACTCTTACGATCGGTTGGATAATCGACATTAAGGCTAATTTGTTGTGCGATATTTACGTGAATTTGGTTGGGGATTGACGCTTCCGCTTAGGGCCGTTGCCCTGATCTTTAGGAATCCAAAACTCTGGCCGTGGGTACTACTTCCAACGGTAATCACAATCGCTGCGTATTACTTCGTTTGGGCAGATATTTTCTTGCCATGGCAATCATCCATCAGCGACTCCTCTGCCAACGCTCTGGCGGGGCTCTTTGGAGTTGATGGCTTTGCTAACGTAAAGTCCGGACTTCAAATATTAATTAATATCCTCCTGGCCGCTTTCTTCTGGATCGTAGCGCTACTGATGTTTTCATCCCTATCCAACCTTGCGACCTTGCCGGTGAATGATTTCTTGGCCGAGGCTGTAGAGCCGCTATGTACGCCAGCCCTTTCGCGCGATTATCCAGGCGGGATTATAGGATTTCTCAAAGCGTTGTGGGTCGATCTGCGAAAGAGTGTCGTTAGCATGGCCATAATGGTCGTTACATTCATTTTCTCCTGGATTCCGATCATGAATATCGTAGCGATTCTGTTAGTGGCGCTCGCCTTAACTTTGCAATACTCAGGCTACGCTTCTACGAGACGAGGGCTTGGGGTTCGACGTTCTATAGCACTTATATTTACGACGTTACCGATGAGTTTAGGTTTAGGAATTGCATGTATGGTGCTGCTAACGGTGCCACTTTTAAAGCTGCTCATCCCTTCGGTCGCGGTAGTAGCTGGTACGATGCTGTTTGCGAGAGCTTCCGCGCAGAGGGCAAACATTCGGCCAAACTCATAAAATTTTAAAGTTATCGTTCAAGGGATATTACTCCTAGCGAAGTCTTAATTTCTCACGCTACTCTTTCAACTCCTTACCCTGCGAATCCTTTCAAACATCAGCTCCCAGGCCTAAAAAACTGACCTTAGATTGACTAACTAATGGAATTCATGAAGAAAGTTATCACAAAAGTAATCAACGATGCCTGAGGATGATTAAACCGAGCACATCCTAATAGATGGCAGAACCCTCTGTGGGGTTTAAAAATTCTCGGGCAAGGTATTTCTTAAAGAGTGATCGACTGTGATAATCAGACCTGGTTATCAATTTGAGCGACATTAAGTCGGACGAGATGTTTCGCCCGTTTTGGGATTTGATCCTGCCGTGTATCGACACAGAAACGAATAGGCTTAGTTATAACTCTTGTGAGGAAGTAAGTAGTGGCGCTCTTCGACGGACCTCCCCATTTCAGAGATAATCTCCGTTCGATTTTCCACTCGGTCGGTCCAAAGCGTGAAGCTGTGCCCAATCAACCTTCGAGCCCTCAGCGAGAATCGAGCATCCCCGATCAATCACCCGGAATAGTCGGACGTTTTACGGATGAATCTTCGACCAATCACTCCCCTTTATCCAACGGATCAACACCTCGTCGCGCTGAACACATTGCAAACGAGAATGAATTTCTGCAGGGAGTGAATTTTAACGGTTCATCAGAGGAAGGTATCCAGCGCCAGCGGAATATAGAGCAAATCAAGGCCAATCGGAGGATTCACCTTGAGACATTAAAAGATGTGACAGATGCAATGCGGATTCTCACATCCGATAAAAAATACGAACTAATTCTCACCCGAGAGGATCGGACTGTATTGCTACGCACATTGCAGGCGCTGCTTTCGAGGAAAATCGATCTTGCTACTGATGCCAATCATCGCTTTCAAGACGAGGCCGTTCTCTCCACTAAGGAGTCCAAGGAGTTACACGATGTGCATTTTAATTTGTTTATTGCATCTGATTATGCCCACTCCCTACTTCGTAATCTGATTATTCAAGCTGCTCGTAATACAGTTTTTCTCCAAGGCGGGGCGATTCCAGCTGGTACCCTAATGGGGGTTTGTAAGGGCGAAGTAATTAATGAAAGGCAAGTCGCTGATCAGAAATTCGAGAATTTTATATTCGGTGGTAGGCAGGTTGAGATTATTAAATCTCCCGAGCTCCGTCGAGAGCTTGGACTCTCGGTGTATGTTCTTCGACTTGCACTTAGAGCAAGTCCACGTTCTCCAGAATTGCTAACTACAGTCGGTGACGCCCTACTGCTTGCCAGAAATTCGCTACGCGGCAACGGCTCGCTGGGACTCAAAATTGGAGCGGGAATTAATCATCTCCTCATTATGGAATTACCGAGTTATCTTGCACACAATCCCGGCCACACATCTGAAGTTGAGAAGTTCTTGGGCGTTATCGGAGTAGAGCAGCGATTTATTCCACACTTTATGTCAGATCTTAAAAAATCTAGCCTTCCTCCATCTTCGCAGGATCTTCAGAGCAAGTGAAATCTTAAATGATTGTGGCTTAGGCCACGCCGCTGGATATTGTCCGGTACGCCTCGAGCGCCCGTTTTCTACTCTCTTCATGATTGACGATCGGCCTCGGATACGAACTTCCTAGCTCTATTCCAGCCGCTTCAAGCTCGCTTGCATCAGATTCCCACGGGGAGTGAATAAATTTTACCGAAAGGTTTTTCAGTTCCGGACACCATCGCTTAACGTATTCTCCTTTCGGATCAAATTTTTCTCCCTGCAGCATGGGATTAAAGATTCTAAAATACGGTGCTGCGTCAGCGCCGCACCCGGCACTCCACTGCCATCCCATTGTATTACTCGCGAGATCTGCATCAACAAGGGTATCCCAAAACCAGGCGGCACCCTCCTGCCAGCGAATTAAAAGATGTTTTACAAGAAACGACGCCACTATCATGCGCACCCGATTATGCATCCATCCGGTCGCCCACAACTCTCGCATTCCAGCGTCAATAATCGGGTAGCCGGTCATTCCCTTTTGCCAAGCGGTTAAGTGAGCTGAGTTGCGGACCCAAGGAAATCGGGAAAATTTCGAATTAAGCGGACGCTTTGGTGTACTCGGAAAGTGAAACAACAAGTGATACGCAAATTCCCGCCAAACGAGTTCTTTGATGTAAATTTCAATGCTTGTTGGTAATTTTGCATTAGAGAAACGCTCTCTGATCGCATGCACGATCGTATTACTAGAAATCTCTCCAAAGTGCAGATGCGACGAAAGCATCGATGTTCCGGCCTGGGCCGGATAGTTTCGAGTATCTTCATACGTTTCAACAATGGAGCTTAACAGCGTAATTAAGCGGGTAGAGGCTCCGGATTCACCGGGGCTCCAGATTTCAAACCCTTTGTCCCAACGGTTCTTGGGCAACAATTCAAGTTTATGAATAGATACGGAATCCGGCCAATTCTTCGGTGAAGAGATCCTCGATGGTGCTGGTAACGGTTGCGTGCCGAATCCCTTCGCTACCTGATTCTTCCAATACGGAGTAAACACTTGATACGGGCTTCCATCCGCTTTCGTTCCCTTCCACGGTTCGCACAGCAATGTGCCGTTGAAACTTTGTGCGTCTATTCCCTGCGATATTAATTCCTCTTTAATTTTTGCATCGCGTGAAATGATAGATGGTTCGTAACGTCGATTCCAACAAACAGCCGTTGCTCCGCTCTGCATGACTAACTCAGATAGCGATGCAAGCGAATCGTCCACTCTCCGGACTATAAGATTCGACCCAAGTTTACCTAACGCATTCGTGAGCGATAATAATGAATGATGTAGCCACCACTTACTCGCGCCTCCGAGCGGCCAGTCCCCTTCTTCTGAACTCACATAAAGATAAACCGGAATTATAGGCTCGCCGCGTGTCAGCGCCCAATCCAGCGCCGGATTATCAGCGAGGCGTAAGTCATTGCGAAACCAAACTATCGTGCCGGCCATAGCCGAATATCATAGCCGAATATTGGCAGGAGGAACCAGGGAAGTAGTTATGTCCTGTGAGCGCCTGAAATTAAGTGGGATAGAAGAAACGGGAGGGCACCGATGTGCAAACAAAAAAACCTCCCGGAATAAGCAAGGATAACGAAACCGATGATCACTTCGTTTCATGCGAAACTACCGTTGACCACCAGCGTTCGGACATCCGTTCCAACCGCCAACGCCCTGAATATCGATTCCGCGTCGAATGAAAACCCTTCCGGCAATCCGCTGGGACCCCATAAATCAATGATCTGCTCGATGGGTTGCGATTCCCTATCAGTCTGACGAAGCGCAACTCTACGCGCCAACTCACCCGTGAAGGTGATGTGACACGTATCGGACAACACACCACGTTCGATGCCAAGCACCGCCTCTTCATCCAAGAACTCGCGCGGACGCCGGTGCGGCTTAGGATTCGGACGAACTCCGTATCCCAGCACCCCAGACCCAGACAACTGTCGATCCTGACACCGCGCAACGAGTTGGTCGCTACTCAACACTACGCAGCCGATCTCGCTCGCTGCAGCCTTCCGCAGGCGAAGGCAGTCAATCACCTCGACCATCAGCACCCTAGTTGAGCCAGGCGTAAGAACCCGCTCAAGACCGAGGACTCCGCTTGGTGCACTCTCATCCGGTGCCCACAACTTCGCTACGCCGTCCGCTGTCACACCAGCCATCATCAGCCTGCTATGGCTCATAATGACCTCCTTTCGTCCTTAAAAAGACCCACGTTGAATCAGACACACATTGTATCCGAAGAATTTGGCGCGCAATAACGCGCCAAATTCTTCGGACACTCAAAACCTTAACAATTTACACATCGGCTTACCTCCCGAACGCAGCGCAGCGTTAAACACCGGCGACGGGGATGCACTCTCACTCCGCTCGGAGTAAGCCAAAGACTCTTCTATCAATATCGAATTTTAAAAAAGATCAGACCCAGAATACTCCGGGTCGGCAAGGCTACGCCCAATTTAGGTGGGTAATCAAGCCCACATCCGGCCAGTAGGTTTAGGTTCTCCCCTCTACAGACGACTCCGACTCGGACCGCGGACCGCTGGTCCGCCAGATCGCATTTAACCGCTCGATCGTGCGGACCGGCGGTCCGCGGTCCAATTATATCGAGCCCTATTTCTGAACAACCCCGGCTTAACTTAAAAGCCGTGCCCAGATCCTTAGTTCCACTGTGACGTATAAGTAAATTTAGGCCGTTAGCCGCGAAATAAAGAACCCCTCAATCTCTTCGTTAGGTTTAATTCTACCGCCAATAACTTGGTTCTTTCCTTGGAAACTAAGCGCCGCTGGAAACTGAGAAACGGATTTTAAACCTATAGGCCACGCTTCAGCCTTTAATCCAGCTTTAATCGCCTCGGCTACCACCAGCTCGTTTTCAACGATGGAGAACGTACACGTCGAGTAAACTAGAACTCCTCCCGGCTTTAACAGCGAAACCGCGCGTTGCATTAACGAGCGTTGGAGTTTGCTAAGCTCCGCAACGAAATCTTTACTCCAGTGTCTCCACGTATCGCGATCACTCTCTATAAAGCGCGCCTCTCCGGAACACGGCGCATCGATTAGGATTTTATCAAACTTCCCACTAATGCTCGCTGTGTGGGCATCCGCAACGATTACTTGTGTCACAAGTTTGGGTGCGGCGAATACACCCTGTCTTTCAAGATTAAACTTCAACCTCTCAGCGCGAATTTTATCCTTCTCAACCGCGATTAACTCCCCTTCCCCGTTCATCAACGCCGCGATCTGAGCGGTTTTTCCACCCGGGGCTGCACACAAATCTAGCACCCTCTCTCCAGGCTTCGGATCAAGCGCTAGTGGGGGAATTTGACTAGCCAAGCTCTGCAAGTAGATCTCACCGCGCTCATACGCATCTAGTGCTTGGAGTTCACGTTTTGCTGCGTCCGGAACTATAAACGCTGACTTAGACCAGTTAACCCGTTTGAGCTTAATGCCGCTTCGTTGGCACATGTCGACAATTGAATGGGGATTACTCTTTAGTGTGTTAACGCGAAACGTCGTCGGTCGCTCCCGAAACGTTCGACGCAAATCACCGAGCGCTGGAAGCTCGGCCCGTAACGCCGCAATGAAGGTCTCAAACGGCGAGGATCTCTCTTGTTTCACACTCACGGTGTCGCTACTGCGCATCCATCTTGCCGCGAATCGATGTCGCGCCGGCTATTGTAGCTCTGATGAAATCGCGATTAAGCTGTCCGATGTATTTAATTGAGATACCCTTTGGACACGCTTCTTGGCACTCGCCGTGATTGGTGCAACCGCCCAAACCTTCAGCATCGTGCTGCGCTACCATGTTAATGACTCGCATCGTTCGCTCAGGTTGTCCCTGCGCCAATAACGCCAAGTGAGCGACCTTAGCCGCTGTAAACAACATTCCCGAACCGTTTGGACACGCGGCCACGCACGCTCCGCAACCGATACAGCACGCTGCGTCGAATGCTTCATCGGAGAGTTCCTTTTCAATCGGGATAGAATTTGCATCCGGTGCTGAGCCAGTATTTACCGAGATAAATCCACCTGCTTGCTGGATTCTGTCAAACGCCGCGCGATCGACTACTAAATCTTTAACGACTGGGAATGCGCCAGCGCGCCAAGGTTCGACATTAATGGTGGCACCGTCCTTAAAGGTACGCATGTGAAGTTGGCAGGTTGTAGTGAGTTTTTGATGTCCGTGTGGTCTTCCGTTTATGTTCATCGAACACGAGCCGCATATTCCCTCTCTACAATCGTGCTCAAAGGCTACCGGAGCTTCACCAGATTTAATCAATTTTTCGTTCAGTTGATCCATCATCTCTAGAAAAGAAGAATCCGGGCTTACGTTATCGAGTTCGTAAGTCTTAAACTGACCTTTTTCGGCTGCGGATTTTTGACGCCAAACTTTTAAAGTTAATTTCATACGGTATACCTTTACTTGTAGCTTCTCGTTGCAAGTTTTACGTTTTCGAAACTTAACGGCTCTTTGTTCAATACTTCGCCGCTTGCGGTATGCTCCCATACAGCGGAGTAACAAAACTTTTCGTCATCCCGTAACGCTTCACCGTCAGGTGTTTGGTATTCTTCTCGAAAATGACCTCCGCAAGATTCTCTGCGTTCCAATGCATCAAGGCACATCAGTTCCCCGAACTCTAAGAAATCAGCTACCCTGCCTGCGTTCTCAAGTTGCTGATTAAACTCTTCACCTGTTCCGGTTACGATGGCGTTCTCCCAGAACTCGGCGCGAATTTCAGGAATACGCTTCAACGCCTCTTTAAGCCCCGCATCGGTACGCGACATCCCGCATTTATCCCATATTAAACGACCCGCCTCTTTATGAAACGAATCAACGGTGCGCTTACCTTTTAGATTCAAGAGCTTTCTTATTCCGTCCTCAACACGAGTCACTGCCGCTTTCGAATCGGAGTGCGTCGCATCAATTCCCCCAGGTTTCTGATCAGCTAGATATCCGCCGATGGTGTACGGCAATACAAAATATCCGTCACTTAAGCCCTGCATTAAAGCGCTTGCTCCAAGCCTATTTGCACCGTGATCTGAAAAGTTTGCTTCACCAATCGCAAACAATCCTGGAATCGTAGTCATCAAATTGTAATCTACCCACAGCCCACCCATCGTATAATGCGGTGCCGGGTACATGCGCATCGGGGACTGATACGGATTCTCTCCGGTGATATTTTGATACATATCGAAGAGATTTCCGTAACGAGCTTCGATTGTATCCTGACCGAGTCGTTTTATTGAATCAGCGAAATCCAGAAAAACGCCTAGTCCCATCGGACCTACCCCGAAACCCGCATCGCAACGCTCCTTTGCTGCGCGCGAAGCGATATCGCGCGGACATAGATTGCCAAAACTTGGATACCGTCGCTCCAAGTAGTAATCCCGCTCTGACTCTGGAATGTCTTGCGGCGGGCGCCTATCTTCCTGTTTCTTAGGCACCCAAACTCTGCCGTCGTTGCGTAACGATTCACTCATCAGAGTAAGCTTTGATTGATGTTCACCAGATACCGGAATGCAGGTGGGGTGAATCTGGGTAAAGCAAGGATTTGCAAACCCAGCTCCCAGTTTATGTGCTCGCCAAGTCGCCGTGACGTTGCAACCCTTTGCGTTGGTCGAAAGATAAAACACAGTCGAATACCCACCGGTTGCGAGCACGACTGCATCGCCAAAATGTTGCTCTATTTTTCCGGTTCGCAAATCGCGAGTTACGATGCCACGCGCCTTACCGTCTACGATAATTAAATCTAGCATCTCAGTTGAGGCGTGCATCTGCACGTTCTTGGCTGCAATTTGGCGATTTAAAGCGGAGTATGCTCCAAGCAAAAGCTGCTGGCCGGTTTGTCCGCGTGCATAGAAAGTTCTGGAAACTTGGGCGCCGCCAAACGAGCGATTATCCAATAATCCACCGTATTCACGAGCAAACGGAACTCCCTGAGCTACGCACTGATCGATAATATTAACGCTCTCTTGAGCGAGGCGATAAACGTTTGCTTCGCGTGCCCTAAAATCTCCGCCCTTGACCGTGTCATAGAACAATCTAAAAACGCTATCGCCGTCGTTACGATAATTCTTCGCTGCGTTTATGCCACCCTGTGCTGCAACGGAATGCGCACGTCGGGCTGAATCTTGGAAACAAAAAGTTTTTACCTGATATCCTAATTCACCGAGCGACGCCGAGGCAGAGGCGCCTGCAAGCCCGGTTCCAACCATTATGATCGTGTATTTGCGCTTATTAGCTGGATTGACCAACTTGATATGCGCTTTGTGATCAGACCATTTATTTTCTATCGGGCCATCAGGGATTTTAGCATCGAGGTTTAGTGTCATCAGTGTGCCTACGAAACGGTGAATTCCAAAAAATTTGAAAAAACTTTATCTTGCGTCAATTCGTCCAGAGTCTACCTGTCCAACGACAGCCAGAGTTTGTCCCATCGGCTGTGGTAGAAGTTTTAGGCTCGCAGCGATCGGCACTGCGGTGAACCCGACGAATAGCGCCACAGCCACGCCCTTTGCAGCCAGGCGTAGGGTGTCATTCCAGCCCGGCGTAGTAACTCCTAGCGTTTGAAACATGCTCCAGAAGCCGTGAAAAAGATGGAGGCTTAAAAATCCCATCGCGATCACGTAAAACGCAGTCACGGGAAGTAATTGAAATCCGTGCCAGATGTTTGCATATACCTGCCCCTCAACGAATCCCTCGGTATGAACGGTTCCAGTTGTGAAATGAAGAATGTGAAAAATGATGAACGTTAACAGAAATAATCCGCCGTATTTCATCGAGCGAGATGCAGCATTTGCGCTGCGAAAATTTTGATTCGAAAACGGTACTGGCTTTGCCGCTGAATTATGGCGCGCAAGCCAGATGGCAGAGGTTACGTGTAATACAAGCGCTCCTAAAAGTACGAGTCGTGCGCCCCAAAGAAATGTTTCATGCCCAAGAAAATTCGATCCTATAGCGCGCAAAGCCTCAGCGTACTCATCGATCGCGTACCGACCTGAATCGGCATGAACGCCACCAAAAATTTTAAGGTTCCCAACCATGTGCGATAGCACGAAGCCGACCAAGATAAGCCCGGAAAGGGCCATCGATATCTTTTTGCCGACCGTGCTGGGATAGAAATTTAGAACTCCGCTCATTTCATAGTTCTAGCAGGGAAAGTGCCGGTTTTGGTAGAGTGCGGGTGGCCGTGAAAACGGCCTACGATAGGGCTAGAAACTCCCGGGGAGGGATTTGAACCCCCGACAGGGTGATTAACAGTCACCTGCTCTACCAGCTGAGCTACCCGGGAACGAGGTGAATCTTTTACGTTGTGGTTAATCTTGGGTCAAGTTGGGGCAGATTGAGTTAAGAACAGGTGTGCCTTAGCCGGAAAGGGTACTACGCCCCGCCATTGCCCGCGATAACGTTACCTCATCAGCGTATTCGAGTTCTCCGCCCTTGGGCATTCCCTGCGCTAGACGGGTCGTTTTAGCCCCCAATTCAGCGACCAACCGCGACACATAAAGTGCTGTGGCATCCCCCTCTACGGTTGAGGAGGTAGCGAGAATCACCTCTCGAATCCTTCCAAGTTTTACCCGCTCTATAAGCTCGCTAACTTTCATGTGCTCAGGACCCAAACCCCGCAGCGGTGCCCATACACCGTGGAGTACATGGTACGTTCCGCGAAACTCTCCCACTCTTTCAATGGCGACTAAATCGAATGGCTTTTCAACTACGCAGACGATCGACTCATCACGGGACGAATTACTGCAAACCGCGCAACGCGTATTATCAGTTAGAAAAAAGCACTGCTCGCATAGCTGAGCCGCATGCACCGCCTTTGAAAGACTATCCGCGAGCATTTTTGCGAGGGCTGGTTCGCTATGGACTAAATGATACGCAAGTCGCGTGGCGGTCTTCTCACCGATAGACGGCAACCGCGACAAATCGCGGATCAGCTTCTGGAGGGAGGGCGGGAGAGCTAACACTGCAGAGTAATATCACAGCGCAATAGAGTGAGCGAGAAGGTACGAGAGGTAATTGCCGAGAAGGAGAGTCCCCATATCATAGGGGAGTAGAAGCATGCGGTTAGCAACCAGCCGTGATTATTAACTAAAAAGCACCGGATAAAACGACACCGCTACAATCCCCTGCCCGCTTATGAATAATTTGAAAAAATAGAGCTCCGATCCCGATGATAAGGATAACCGAAGGTAAACCAAGCGCATGCACTATCGCGGAAAGCAGTAACGGCGTACACGCCAAAGGAACGTAGAACGAGAGTCCGTAAAGAGTTGATGCTCGTGGGCGTTCAAAATCATCGAGCGAAAGCTCGCTACCTAGACAGTTCGACAACGCTGCTTTAGCGTTCTCAAGCTTATGATAGAGTTCCTCGCTGACTGAAAACTTAAGTTCGTATTGTCGTTCAGCTTGCGGCCTTTCTTGTTGAATAAAGCCGTGGCGTGCTCCCCAACTATTCAAAGCTCAATCCGCGAACCACCCACCCCGGTAACTATCCTCTTAACAGATTGAATAGACGAGGAAATCGAAGAGGGACTTCTTTAAGTAGATTAAAATTTCAGCTTCTGTACCGGGGGATACTGCTCTTTACCAAGCGCTATTTAATGCGACTCCTAATTCACACCACTCCTAAGCACAACTTTCGGCAGTAGGTTCCGATAATCAATTTGCATCGCGTCGCAGCTCCTCAGAATTTACAAATGGGGCACCATTTAACGTTTGCCGTTTAACGCGTTGCGTTATACTATTTGAGAGCAGGTAATGATTCGAAGTTTTAGGTGTAAAGAAACTGCGAAGATTTTTGACCTCGACCGATCTCGTAAGTTCCCGCCTGATATACAGCAGGTTGCGCTACGGAAGCTACGTATGCTGCATCGAGCGGTGTCGATCGTCGATTTGAAAATACCTCCGGCTAATCGGCTGGAGAAACTGAGCGGCGATCGCGCAGGGCAGTGGAGTATACGGATAAACAATAAATGGCGGCTATGTTTTAGCTGGCGAGATGGTGAGGTAACCGAAGTCGAAATCGTGGATTATCATTAAGGAAATGTATGGCTAAGAAAAAACTAAACCCTATTCATCCCGGCGAAGTTCTTCAAGAGGAATTCTTAGTGCATTTTGAGTTAAGTCAGAACCGCCTAGCCTTGGCATTGGGCGTTCCTGCACGACGCATCAATGAAATTGTTTTGGGCAAACGTGGAATATCGGCTGATACGGCCCTACGCCTTGCCCGGTACTTCGGCAACTCGCCCGAGTTCTGGCTCGGTCTTCAAATGGACTACGATCTAGATGTGGCGAGGAGCGATGTGGGCGGCGCGATCGAAGAGGAAGTTCGTAAGCGTGCTTGAGATTTCCGATGATGCGGCTTCCGAAAGTATCAAACGGATTCAGGTTCAAGTGGATAAACATCGTACGCAACTTCGTCGTAAGGATGAGCCGCTATCATAGCCGCAATTACCTTAGTGAGCTTTGCTCGCTCGCAGATAGTTTCGATCCGTTCCTCCGCTACGACCTCAGCCTGCCCAACCGTTCCGATATGCGGATTGGCACCTGACTCAGGTCTAAATCTACCCATCCCCTTACTGGAAAACGAACAATGGCTATATTTACCAATCCGACCAGCTCCCGCTTCACCTAAAGCTGCGCGCACCTGATCCGCGTTAGCCTCAGGAACAAAAACCACGATCTTCACGAAGTGTGACGGCATAGAGGGTTGATTCTCTCTAAAGCATTCCCGGTAACGACATTCCACCGGTGACCGACCCAAGCTTCGATTTCGTGAATTCTTTCACCTTAGCGAGCGCATCGTTTGAGGCCGCTTTCACAAGATCTTGAAGTAGTTCTACGTCGCTAACGCAGCTCGGATCGATCTTCACGGAAGTCATCTCTTGGCGACCATTGATCGTGACTTGAACAACGCCGCCCCCAGCTGAGCCGGAGGTCTCGAAATTCTCAGCTTCCGCCTGAGCTTTGACCAGATCCTGCTGCATTTTCTGCGCCTGTTTCATAAGCGCCTGCATATTCGGGGGGACTCCACCGCCCCCTCCACCACCAAATCCTCGTGCCATTTCTGTGTCCTCCTGATTACGAAAAACTATCTTATTCACACTATACCTATATCCGAATATATGGGAGGTCTATGCGATTTTTGCGCCAGCAAAAATGTAGACAATACAAAATAAGCCTAGTTCCTTCGGAACTAGGCTTATTTGCTTCTAATTGATTCTATACTCGTCCCAGGAAACATCGCCTGAATACTCTTAAGCGCTGGATGATTCGCGATTTGCTCCTCCGTCATCTCTCGCTTTCGATCTTGAGTCTGCTTCGTTTCGTCTATCTTATTAGCGGTTGCCGCCGCAGTGGCGGTCACCAGTTCGATTTTTGCTTTCGCAAACTGTTGATCGTACGAGCCTAGAAGTTGCTGAAGTTTAGGTAACGAATCGTTAAGTCCTGAAACCAAAAATTTCTGACCGGTGACGATAACTTTATCACCATTAATAGAAACTGTGCAGCGCTTTAGGCTCTCTCGCACTAGGCTTGGAATCTCCTTCACATCAGACAACGAGCTTATGAAACCATCCCAGGAGAAAGCGCCACCAGCGTCTGTCGATGGGACCGAGGGCTTGCTAGATGATGCGCCTGCGATGCTCTTTGTAGGTTTTGGTGCCGGACGCGAAGCGCTGGAAGTAGCTCCGGCGCCACCTCTTGACGCAACAGCAATACCACCTGGAGCAACAGCGACTCCACCCCGCACTAGCGCCATCAATTCACCAACACTCGCTACTGGTTCACGGGATGCAAGTCTTGCAACCAACGCCTCAAAAGCGATCCGTACGTAGCTACTTCGGAGTGCCGAGTCACATCCCTGTCGCGCCAACGAAACTAAATCTTGTAAGTCTGCGGCTGAAACTCTCGCACTCAAAGCTTTAAGCTCTGCTTTGTCTAAGCACAGCTGCAACTCGACTCCGGAAGCGATCAATAACAACTCTCGCCAAATACTTACGAACTCTCTCAACAATACAGTGGGATCTAATCCACGGGCAAAAATATCCTGCACGATCGCTAGAGCATTCTTCGGTGAGCGCGTAAGGATGCTATCCACCAACGCTAGTAGTGTTATGCGATCCACCGAGCCTAATACTAGGCTCGCCTCAGCCGCCGTTATCTCATCGTCACAAAAGGATTGTACCCGCTCAAGGAGTGTCTGCGCATCTCGCATCGAGCCCTCTGACAACCGTGCGATCATCGTCAATACTTGCGGATCTATTTTGAGTTTTTCCTCCTGGGCTATCTGCGTTAGACGCTCCTGTACAGCAACTAACGGGAGCGCCCTGAATTCGTGTCTTACGCAGCGAGAAAGAACAGTTTCCGGTATTTTATGTACTTCAGTGGTTGCAAGAATAAAGATCGTGTTCGGTGGTGGTTCCTCTAAACTTTTTAGTAACGCGTTAAACGCTGAAACTGAAAGCATGTGAACTTCATCGATGATGTACACCTTGTATTTAGAGCCTGGTGGCGGAAGAGAACGAAAACTGTCGATTAAGTCCCGCACGTTATCAACGCTATTGTGGGACGCTCCGTCAATCTCTCGAACGGCGAGGCTAGTACCGTTAGTAATCTCAACGCAATTAGTGCACGTCATGCAAGGATTGGTCTTCGGTCCACCTTCGCAGTTAAGCGCTTTAGCAAAAATGCGAGCGATAGATGTCTTTCCTACTCCGCGTGGACCGCAGAACAAATGCGCGTGTGCCACGCGATTACGCTTGATTCCGTTAGCGAGGGTACGGGTAACTTGCTCCTGTCCAGTGACGCTGGCGAAGTCTTGCGGGCGATACTTGCGGGCTAAAACCAGGTACGACATGGAACGAAAGTGTACCACCCTCCCCCTGGGAACGCGAGGCGTTGCCTCGCTGTCTGCCGCGGTACTTTGCGGAAGCTCTTTTCAAACCAGGATCGCTAAGAGCATCATTTGTAAGCTCTTTGTATAAATCCGCCGCTGCAAAGGGGTTGTTTAGCCTGCGAGGCAACGCCTCGCGTTCCCAGGGTGGCATTTGCTAAGGATATTGAGCAGACATCGGGTGAAGCTCGCCATAGCGAGCGTGAGGGGCAAGCGATCAGCGCCGCCCCTGGGCTCGAATGCCGAATGGGAAATACCGCGAAATAACGCGGAGCAAACGCATCACAAAGGATACCCGCTACGGTTGCTCCCTTCCGGGCCTAGCCGAGTTTACGAGTCCAGTCGCGCGGTTACTCCGCACTGATGAGTCTAGAGGAGTGACTCCAAAAAAGCGAGGGAGGCGTCCGTAGAGTGACGCGATTCGCCCCAGTCAAAAGAGGCTTTTTCCCTCAGCCTCGGTGATTGACTGCTAAATAAATCAATTAGTTATCAATCCCAACTCGATGGCACATCAATTGCCTCGTATCTGTCATGCAGTTTTCAAATACACTTTTTCTATCTCTATCAAAATCGATCGAAATGGGACGGCCGTTAAACGCCATCCTTCGCGCAGCTGAGTACTTAGACGCAAGCGACCCGATTTTTGTCGGATTAGCGGCCAAGGCTAAATCGACTCTCGAGAGTGAAACTCGATATATGCGCAGCAAGGAAGTTATCGCTGAGGTTCTTAAAGGACGAAGGCTGTCTTCCTTCTCGGTAGGCTCACAAGCAGCACTTCTTTCGATTAAAGAATCAGGGAATGATAAAAAAGACCTGAATACACCAATAACTCCGATACATTTTTCAACTAGAATTACGAGACGTGGTGAAAGTAGCGAGACATCGCGAGTCGAGCGCTTAGGGTCTAGAGGGATACGCCGATTTCCTCGCGTAGCTGCAGTATCCGCTCGTACATCTTTGTTAGCTCGATAAATTCCGCACGATTTGCATCGGTAACATCCGGATTAAGATCCGGATGAACAGTTTTAACTTTCATTCTATACGCGTGTTTAATTTCCTTTAATTCAGCTTTCACATCAAGCCCGAATTGTGCCAGTAGTCGTCGATACTCAAGCGCTGTGGGACTAAGCATTCGTGCCTTCTGCACCGAGAAGCCCCCAGCTTCATTAGGATCTTCTGCGAATTGCTCATCGTCGTGCTGTCCCCGAGCAAACGAGCTTGATGTAGAATTGTTAGCACGTTGAGCATTCCCAATATTTTGCGATCGCCCTACTCCAGCAGCTCGCGCCGCGAGGTGATGATTGCGAATTTTAATCCCCAAAAGAGCGCAAGCTAAAAAAAGGCTGATTACGTAACAAACAGTAGAAAGGGTACCGCCGTACAGGCCGCGCCACATGAATCTAAACGTATCAAGCATGCCATAGTTGGTAATCGTAGCCGCTGATTCTCGCGCAGCTTGAACTAGACCAAGATTTAAAAAGCCTGCCGTCTGAATCCGTCTAAGATCGTCATAATCAGAAGCCTCAAGCGGGTAGATCTGCATAAGATCGGAAATTAAATAAGGATCTCTTCCCTTTCCAAGCGCTGCACCAACTCTAAGAATCGCTTGGCGCAGAGCAGCCTCAAGCGTTTGATCGAGCGCAGACCACCTGATTAAAAACTGACTAACCGGTTTTTCGCGTAACAAATTCGAAGCTTCTCCCGCACTCAAACCAGCCAATGATTCTTGCACCAAACGGTGAGTGGTCGGGGTAGACTTACTAAGTGGGACTTTCGATAACGCTGAGATGGCATCGCTAAAT
>JBGSNS010000275.1:0-2478 GCA_041739515.1 Bdellovibrionota bacterium | reverse complement strand
CTGTCTCCCGCAATCCGTGTCGAGCATCCGGAGCTAACATGAAGAAATCCACTACCGCACTTAATCCCACCGTAAGATCTCCGAATATGACTAGCGCCGAGTCAATCGCCTCAACCTCTGTAAGTTTCGCTGATGTCGTCTCGCAGATTCTTTCGTTCGATCGTGCGATTCCATCTCAGGCGTTAGTCCTTGAGCTAATCGACACCAGTTGGGTTCAACGGTTACGAGACTTAAGCCAAACCGCAAACACTCGCCTCGTTTACATGTTCAGCGAACATTCTCGATTTGGACATTCCCTCGGAGTCGCTGGGCTTGCAGAGCGCGTGATGACGCTTTTAAGCGTCTCACATTCAGAGCAGGTAGAGCCGTATCGCAAGGCTGTTGCCTGCGCTGCTTTGCTGCACGACATCGGGCACATCGCTCCTGGGTGCCATACCGCATACAAAACTTGGTTCCCAAACGGACTCGATTGCCACGAAGAAGTCGGTGCGCGGATAATCGCTGAAAGTAGCGATGTCGCCACAGTGTTGGCCCGCGATGGCGACAAATTGGTAGCTCAGGTAGCTGCAATCTTAAGAGAAGACCCTTCCCTCCCAGCCTGGACATGGCAGTTAATCTCCGGCGGTGGCTGGAACGTCGACCGCGGCAACTGGTGCATCGTCGATAGCTTGCTCGCTGGCGTAAGCTACGGGCAGTACAATATTCCAGCGCTAATCGAATCGTTAGTTTTGACCGATGATGGACACTTGGCGCTGCGTGAAAATCGCCTCGATGCGATGATGCATTTTGCAGTCTCCAGGCACGCTCTCTATCGTCAGCTCTATCAACATCGCGTGCTACTTGCCGCCGACACCCTCAATTGCGCTATCGCGCAACGCGCACGAGATCTTGGGGACAAAGTGGACTTTGTCGACGATACGATGAAAGCTGTTCTGACCGCCAAGGATGTAAGTGAGTTAGCGCTCAAAGATATTTTTGCGATGACTGAAAGCTGGTGGCGCTATCACGTGTCCCGCTGGAGCAATTCAAAAGATTCAATTTTAAGCGATTTATGCTCACGACTGCTCGGACGCAAACTGCTTAAGACCGTTCGAATAGATACAGACCCCATCAGTGCAGACACGGCAAGAACGACGGTCGAAAAAGCAGGGTTCGATCCCCGCTACTATCTTCACGAAGTTTCAACGTTCGATACCCACACTAATGATCTCGAACAATCGATGCCGGTTCTGCAAGATTCCGGAAAGCTAACCTCGCTAGTAGACGCCGATCCTCTTTTTCGAGCGCTGCTAAGCGAGACCGGCAACGCTCCGAGAAAGTGGTTCGTAATGCCAAGCGAAGCAAAGCGCCTGCTCGGCAGGCAGCGCTAAAATAGAGAGCTGCGACCTTTTAATACTTTGGGCAAATGTTTGCATACGAAATGTCGCATGCAAGATATCGTTGGGAGTCACACACCGGCGTATACCCGGTCGATGCAACGCTACGAGCAGAGCCAGATTCCAAAATCGTTACCGGTCGGGTGGCTTTAGTTCGGGAGCTAAGGCAAATTTTGGGAAGATCGGCTGGCTTACGCACCGGATTAACGAGCTTAATCGTAATCCGTCGCACCAGTTTGTAAATTTCAGAATTCCCGCGCTCTTTCAAGCAGAATAATTTTCCTGGCTGTACACGAGAAGTACCAACCTTCTGTAGCTTAACCGGAACGATTTTTTGTGCTTTATAAGGGCTGCTGAAATTTGAGCCGCAGCTTTCAGGACCCTTGTTGCACGGATCCCGGTCGTCGTTATTACAGTCTCTGACAACCACGCTGTAACTATTCTTAAATTTTCCGTACACAGCGACGGCTGCCTTCCCGCCACATTCCCGAACGGATGGAAGAAAACTTACCCCATCAGGAACGACCTTTGAACACGGGCCAAAGGCGAACGATGCTGTTGGAGACAAGCAGACGACGAGGAAAAGAAGGATAGACCGCAGATTCATATCAAACCAAACTGCAAGAGATTGCCAAGCCGGTCAAGTGAGTGTCTTTGATTTTGCAGAATTACCAGCACTTTCAACGCTCAAGAGCGCTTTCTTCCCATCCAACCCCCATCTATACCCCCCGAGCTCTCCGCCCTCGCGCACTACTCTGTGACACGGGATGGCGATCGAGATTCGATTAGTGGCGCATGCGCGCGCAACAGCTCTTGCCGCAGACGGTTGACCAATTCCGGCGGCAACATTTTTATACGATTTCACAGAGCCCGACGGGATTGAACGCAGATATTTCCACACCGCAAGCTGAAAAACTGTGCCACGAGGATCTAGTGGAAGCTTAAGAGTCGCTCTGCCACGCAGATAATCTTTCAGCGATCGCTCCCATTTCTTGAATTCACTAGCACGTGATTTTACTGCAGGGACGATATTTGCTTTTTTAAATTCGCCTTTCAGCTCATTGAGCAACGCCGTCCGCGATTTTCCAAACGCGATAAAACA
>JBGSNS010000325.1:0-8524 GCA_041739515.1 Bdellovibrionota bacterium | reverse complement strand
GTCGAGTTGGCCTGACCCCGATCCGGCTGCGCCGCGGCCCGCGGCGGCGCGCTTGTCCGGCGTCTCGACCGCGATATTGGCCCGGAAGGCCGCAGGGAAGGTCCCGCTCTTCACTTCGTTCTTCTAGCAACAGACAGTGGGGTAGGTTCGTGCCGGTGAAATACTTTCACACTATCGTCACGCTGTGGCTGGCGCTCGCAGCGACGCCTGCATCCGCAGAGTCGGTCATCTACCGCGGGATTTTTGGTGAACCGCAGAGCCTGGGCCCCGATCGCTCCGGACTCGCCAGCGAAATCGCCATCGTCAACGACCTGTTTGTCGGCCTGACCAAGTACGACATCGATGGCCGGGTTGCCGCGGGTCTCGCGGAGAGCTGGCAGGCGAGCAAGGACGGGCTGACCTGGCGCTTCAAGCTGCGGCCGGGGCTCAAGTGGTCCGATGGCGAGCCGCTCACGGCGGAGGACTTCGTGTTCAGCTTCCGCCGTGCGGTAACTCCCGCGACAGCGGCGACCATGGCGGATCGGCTCTTGATGCTGCGCAATGCCAGGGCGATTCTGAACGGCAAGGCGGCGCCTGAGACTCTTGGCGTGTCCGCGCCCTCTCCGCGCGAAGTCCTGATGAGCCTGGAGTATCCCGCGCCGCGGTTGCCTAACCTGTTGCTGAGCGGCATTGGCTTCCCAACCCCCCGCCACGCAGTTCAACGCTGGGGCGAAGCGTGGATTCGACCGGGGCGGATGGTCAGCAATGGTGCCTACGTGCTCGCGGAGCGCCGCACCGGTGAGCGGATACGCCTCACCAGGAACCGATACTTCCATGCCGCCGATGAAGTGCGCACCGACACGGTGATCTACATCCCGTCGGACAGCGTCGATGCCCAGGTGAACCGCTTCCGCACCGGTGAACTGCACATCAACCGCAACCCGGGGTTTCCGCCCAACCGGAAGGCGATGCTGGAGAAGGAGCTCGGCACGGCCGTGCGCGTCAGCCCCTACCCGATGCTGGTGTTCCTGCGCTTCAATTTCCGCCGAGCGCCGTTCGATCGGCTGGCGGTTCGGCGTGCACTCGCGCTGGCTATCGACCGGGACAAGATTGCCCGGCTGATCCTCAGGTCCGGCGAACAGCCGGCCTATCATCTCGTCCCGCCAATGATCTCCGGCTATGAGCCAGCCTCTACGCCGTTCAACCCAGGCACTGTCGAGTCCCGTCTCGCCACCGCTCGTCAGTTGATGGCGGCGGCGGGCTATGACAACAGCCGGCCCCTCAGCTTCACCCTTCGCTACACCACCGGCTGGGCGAGGGAGACCTGTATCGCGATTGCAGCGATGTGGCGCGAGATCGGCGTCCGCGTAAACCTGGCCAACTCCGAAGCCAAGTCGTTGATGGCGGACGTGCGCGGCGGCGACTTCGACGTCTACTATGACGGCGCCCTGCACGACGACCCGGAGCAGTTCCTAGAGAAGCTGGAGGCCGACGGCATCTCCAACACGGGCGCCTACCGCAGCGACCGATACGACGCGGCGCTCGCCGCCGCGAGACGCGAGCCGAATCTCGACACCCGCAACAAGCTCTTGCGGGAGGCCGAGGCCATCGCTCTGGCGGATTTCCCGATCGTGCCGATCGTCTATTCGGTGTCACGAACCCTGGTGGCGCCAAATGTCCGGGGGTGGCGTCCGAACCCCATGGACATGCAACTCAGCAGTTACCTGTGGCTCGCGAAGTGAGGCGTTCCGCCAACCCCGCTGGCCAGCGTTGACCAGGGTCAGTCTCAGTTGGCCGTCGGCGCCCCGGGCCTGGCCCTGATTGTGCGCCGCAGGTCATCGTCCAGTTCGCCCCTGAAGAAGGCGCCAAGCTCCGTCGATATGGCTTGTTCGTCCTCGACATACGGGTAGTGTCCGAGACCCTCGAATTTCCGGATCAGCGTGGGCGCCCCTGTCATCCAGAACGCGAATACATCCGCCTCGAGATGCATCACGATCGGGTTCGCCTTGCCCCACAGGATGAGCGTCGGCGCGCGAATGCCCGCCAGAATGGCCTCCGTATCACCGGTGGTGAACACGTAGTCGTCCACGAGCGTCTGTTCGAGCCCCTCGCGCCGACGGAAATCATATTCCTGGTCCACCAGCCACTCTGGCGCCTTGTGCGGGTGGATGAAGGTCTCCTTCAGGCTGGCAGCCCAGAATTCCCGGGGCTTGACGCGCATCTTCAACCACTCGATGTATTCTGGCCGCTCGCGTAACGGGTCCGTCTGCGGCGTTCGAGGCATGCCGGCCGAGTTGATCAGCACCAGGCGCTGCACGCGATCGGCATTCCGGGCGGCGTAACGAAACGCCACGCTGCCCCCGCTGGAGGTTCCTACCAGGCCAATGCGACTCAACCCCAGCTCGTTTACGAAACGAACCAGGATCTCGTGGTTACGTTCGATCAGGTTGAACTTCCCGCTGGGAACCGGCTTCGTTTCCGGACCGCTCAACCCGGCATTGGGAAAATCCAGGCGAATGACCCGGTAACCCGATTTCAGCTTCGAAGCGATGCCATCCCAGCTGCGCAGGCCCATGTAGGAGGCATGCAGCAACACGATTGGTTGACCGGACCCTTCATCGACGTAGTGCAGGTCGACCCCGTCGAGGTTCATGTAGCGCGAGTTCGGAAGCTGGTACTTCGCGCGAAGCTCAGCCAGCGTCAACGTATCGACATCGCGCGCCTGCGCCTGCGAAAACGCCAGTACCAGGCCCAGGCAGAGCGTGATGAGTCGGGGCAGTACATGCTTGAACGAGCGGGCGCTACCTTGCTGCATTTCCAACTCCTTCGCAGCGGCGACCATGCCGAGAGCACTGATGATCGAAGCTCCGTCGTGTAGTTATCTCTCGCCGAAACTGCTTCCAATCGTCATGCCGTCCCGCCCAGATCCTCCAGCAGTTCACGTGCCGTGCGTTCTCCCGACGCGAGCGCAGCCTCGACGCCCTGATCGCGACTCTTGTGGTGCTCTCCGGCCCAGAAGATCGGACCGACGTTGCGGGAGATCAGCTTGCCGAACCGTGTCACGTCACCGGGCCCGAGCACGTACTTTTCCCCGCCTGTGTAGGGATCCGAACCCCAGGAGAACTGCCCGATGACTTCGAGGTTGCCCTGGGTGGATGGTCGTATGCGCGCCAGTGTTTCCAGCAGGGCCGGGCCGGCCTGCTGGCCGAGCCGATCCACGCGCATGGCATTGTCGCCGTTGATCCACACGCGGATCCTGTACTCGCCAGCCTCGGCGACGTCGTTGATGAGCACCCGCTCGAAAATCGTATCGCTCCACAGGGATGCCGGGAGACCGTCGTCTTCCCAGAACGGCCGAGCGGTGCGCAGGAAAAAGGCCGTGTTGCCCGATGCCTTGGCCGTCTGGATTGCTTCGCGCAGCAGCCCCGGCAGGGGCGGCCTGAAGTCCATGGTGCGCAAGGCCACCATCGGGACCGCGACGATGACCCGCCGCGCCCTGAACTGCGTGCCATCCAGGCAGGTGAGAGTCGCGGAGTCGGCTTCACGGTCGATCGCGCGGACGTCCCTGCTGAACTCGACCGGACGCGGTAGCGCGTTGGCCATGGTGATCGGCAATTGCTGCCCACCCTTGACCAGGTAGACCGGCCGGTACTGAGCGTCGCCGTACTGGTTGAAGTTCTTCGGATCGGTGTAGCCCACTTCGCGCCACTTGAGGGCGTCCCGGAAGATCGACAAGGCGGAGACCGTCTCGATGTCGTCCGTATTGATGCAGACGTTGACCAGGCGCAGCGCTTCGTCCGAGACGCCTTTCGAACGCAAGAACTCTCCGAAGGGAATGTCGTAACTGGCGTACTCGGGATTGAGCCAATCGTCGAGGTTCTGGAATGGCAGGAACTTCTGCATGAAGTAGTTGTCGATTCTCGAGGGCAGGATTTCCCGCTCCTCGCCGACCAGCCGGTTTCCGGCGGACGTGGCCCAGTCGTCGCCCGCGCAGAGCCCGCCATTGACTGAATAGGCGAAGTCGATCTTCCCCGCGAAGACCGCGGTCTCCAGGTCGAAGCGCTGCACCAGGTCGAGCGCGCGAAGATGGGTGGGACCGTAGGTGGTAGCCCCCACTTCCTCGGGGCCTCGGCCGAAGTCGCGAGTCCAAACACGCCCTCCGACGCGGTTCGACGCCTCCAGGACGAGCACATCGATGCCCGCGTCGCTGAGTTGCAGCGCGGCGTTCAAGCCGGCCAGCCCGGCACCCACGACGATGACCTGCGCATCGAACGGGCCTGCGGGTCGTTTCGATCTGGCAGTACTGGGCGTGCTCATTGCTCCCTCCATCGAGTGAGTTGCCCCACATTCACCTCAAACCAGGAATTCGCGCAGTTTGCTGGCTATCACAGCCGAGCCGACGTCAAAAACATCTCGTTCAAGCTCCGGCGCCTCGACGATCCGCACGTCCGAGATGAATTTCGCCGCCTTGATCGAATATTCCGACAGGGCTTCGCGGGGCTGCAGAATCATCACCGGTTGCGAGATCAACGGAAAGCGCTGCGGGACGTCGTAAGTCCACACGCCCTCGTAAGGCCACCAGTAGCGGTCGAGCGGCTTCGCCTTTTCCATGAACAGGTCCGCCGCTCGCTGCAGGGGCACCCGGGGATCGCGATTGGTCACCACGAACGTCCAGAGCCGCCGTAGCTGTCCGAGTATTTCCTCGCCACCATCGGTAATGCGGGGCCGCGCCTTGATCTCTTGAAGCCTTTCCTGCCGTTCCTCGGGCGTTCTGAATGGAATGCCCGACAGGACCAGACGCCCGACCTTGTCAGGCAGTGCGATGGCGAGCTCCGCGCCGAGAAACGTGCCGGTGTGATAGCCGAACACATCGACGGGATTCCTGCCCCCAAGAGACAGTCCCTGGATCCCGTCGACAAACGCGCCAGCGTATCCGGCCAGGTCCAGAGGCTCGGGCGGCCAGTCCGACATGCCGTTTCCCGGGGTATCGAATGCCACGACCTCGCGATCGGTGCCCATGGACCTCAGCAGGGCGTCATATTCCACGGAGGACGAGGGGTTCTGGTGAAGCAGCACCAGCGGAGGCTTTGCGCCGGCACCCTCCACAGGCGCGGCGCGAATGTAGTGCAGCTGCCCGAAACGACAATCGGTATAGCCTCTCCTGACGAGCACCCGCGAGGGGCCGGCGCGCGCCGCAACGCGAGCCGCATCAGGCGCTGTCGCTGCGGTCGCCGGTGAACTGCGGTCATCCGCAAGAGCCCTCGACCATTGCCCAGAACCGAGAAGAGCCAACCCCCCGGCGGCGAGAAAACCACGACGGTCGATTGCCTTCATTGTGCGATCTCCCTCAGGTCATCGCATTCGGGGAACATGGTGGCGGATTGAGGAGCATTTCCAGTCGAAAACGAGAAGTCTGCCAGAGGTGCGCCCGAAGCGGCCGTGCCGTCGGCCGCCGCAGCGCCGACCAACGCAATCCCGGCCCTGAGTTGCCGGCCCATCCGGGTCCATTGGCTCCCCGCCCGCAGACTTCCGTGGGGCTGAACTCGTTGCTGCGGAGTGTGGGACCGTGGCGGAGTGTGCATTGCTCCGCCACGGACGCAAACCTAGAACGAGTAGCTGACGCGCAGTCCGAAGTCCCGCTTGTCCGGCGCCTCGACTGCAAAACCGGTCTCGAAAGTCGAGTTGCCCAGCGGCAGTGTTCCGAAGACCGCTTGACCGGCCTCGTTGCTGGTGGTCGTACGCGACATGTAGTTCCAGGTGTTGTCGTCGAACAGGTTCGTGACGAACAGTTCGATCGCCAGATTGTCGCGCTCCATGCCGATCCGCACATTCGCGCGGTAGTAGTCGTCGGATTGAACGATATTGGCGATGGTGTCCCAGGCTCGGCCGGTGTAGGTGACGTCACCACGGATGGACCACTTCCAGCCGTTGTTCAGCATGCCGCGGTACGTGGAATTCAGGGCAGCCGTGACGTCGGGCTGGCGGGCGAACTCGTTGCCTGCCCACTGCGTGGCGCCCACGGAAACGTCAGTCGGACTGGCGCCGGGCCTTTGGCCGCCCGTCAAGTTGCGCAGCAGTCCAGCCTCGCCCCAGCGATCGAGCTTGCTCTTGTTGTACGCAACCGCGCCGCCAAAATCCCAACTGTCGGTGAGAATCGCCGTTGCTTCGAGCTCCACGCCACGGACCGTGGCGTCGCCCGCGGTCGTGATACCCCCGATGATGAACTGCGTGGCATTCGTCTCGGAGGTGGCCGGTAGCACCAGGGCCGAGGACGCCTTCGCGTTCTTCCATTTCATCTGGTAGAGCGCGAGACTGTAGCGAAGGCGACCATCGAGCAGGGTTTGCTTGCTGCCGATTTCGTAGTTGTCGAGCTCGTCGGATTCAAGCACGGCTTGGACGTCCGGAATGATCTGGCGGATCAGGTTCTGCCGGAACGGCGTCTGGCTCGTGAATCCGACGTTATTGGCCCCCGGCAGTACGCCGACGGACCAGCTCGCGTACACGTTCCAGTCGTCGCTGAACTTGAACGTGCCGATCACGCGCGGCATGTTGTCGGTCCAGACTTCCTCCACCGGCACGGCCGGGAACAGCGGTAGCACCTGCGCGCCGGAGACCGATGCATCTTCCTGTCGGCGGAACTCCGCGCTCAACGTGAGATTGTCCAGCACGTCCCAGTCCACCGAGCCATAGAGCGCCTTGACCGTCGCGAACTCGTTGCCCTGGAGGGGGTTGGTAGCCACCTGTTGCGAGGTCTGCACCACGCTGCCCAACGGCTGGGTCGGCAACAGACGAGAGCGCCATTGCCCCGATCCGCCGCCGCCGTAGTTGCCTTCGAGACTGGACGTGAAGTAGGTCGCACCCACCAGCCAACGGAGGCGCTGCTCCTGCGCCGAGGCAAGCCGCAGTTCATAAGTGCGGGTGCTGGAGACGACTGGCGCATAGGCGAAGCTGATATCCACTTGGGTCCGATCGGAGTCGAAAGCGAGCACCTGCCGGTTGCCCTGCCAGCCGTAGTTGAACCCGAGATTGATGCCGTTGCCGAACTCATAGTCCGCCTGCAGATTGACCGACTGCATGCGCCGCAACAGGCCGAGCCGATCCAGCTTCGGCACGCGATCAAAGAGATCGAAGCCGAGTGAATTGTTGATGAAGGCGTTGGCCAGCCCGTTCGGATTCCCGAGTCGCGCGAGCGTGGGGCCGACGAGGCTGGTCTGCGTCGAAACGATCGCTTCCCCGAGCTGGTCGATTCCCGGAATGCGGTCGCAGAAATAGGGCACGGTGACGTTGAAACCCGCCACGCCCCTGGTGCTCTGCCCCTTGTCGATGAAACGCCCGCGGCAGGTGTCGCCGAGCGCGGTAGGCGACAGGTTGATCAACGTGCCCGGACCGTCGTCATCCTCCTGCCATGCTCCGCGCAGTCGAACCGAAAGCCCTTCGACGGGCGTGGCGTACAACGATGCAGAGATGGACTTGGTGCCTTCGTCGCCCAGCCTGCCGCCGTCCAGAGCTGTGTAGTGGCCTGCCTTGTTGCGCTGGCGCAGCGACAGTCGTCCGGACAGTTTGCCGGGCAGCAGCGGACCCTCGATGCTCGCCGACAGGTCATTGGTGCCGCGCTCGGTAGCCGACGCACCTACTTTGCCCGAGAACTCGTCACCTGGCGTCTTCGAGATGAAGTTGATCGCGCCCGCAAAGGTGTTGCGGCCGAAGTAGGCGTTCTGCGGCCCGCGCAGCACCTCGACGCGTTCGATGTCGGCGGTGTTGATCGCGTTGACGCCGAACAGCACGTAGTTGCCGTCGAGGAACACGGCGCCGACCTGGGTGCGTGGCACCGGGAATGTGTTCTGCAGTCCGCGGAACGTCAGGTTCGGATTGAATCGCCCGGTGCCTGCGCCGCCGGTCGTCTGCAGCGTGACGTTCGGTGTGAGGCGCGTGATGTCGCGAACGTCGTAGGCATCGGTGGCCTGGATCTGCGCCTCGGTGAGGGCGACCATCGAGATCGGGATGTCCTGCAGCGACTCCTCGCGCTTGCGGGCCGTGACCGTCACCTCTTCCAGTTCGACCTTGCCCGAGGCCGGGGAATCCTGGGGCGCTGTGCCCTGGGCCAGGCCTTGACCGGACATCGTCCCCAAAACTAGGGTGCTGGCACCCAGCAGTACTGACTTTCCAACGCTCCGCATGACGTAGACCTCCGAGTATTGACCTTGCGGCCGGCCACCAACGAGGCGTGGCGACCGCGCCATTGGAGAACGACGTTAGCCCGGATTCATTAGCCAGCGAGTGTTGCGCACGCGCGACGTCTATCTCTCCCCTGAGCCGACACTACGCGCAAGAGCCTTCCCGTCCAATGCGAAGCCCGGCCGCAGCCATACGCTTCGGGTATGGATCGCGACGATGCGTGCGTCCGGGCTCAAAGGTCGCGGGCCACGCGGAATCCGAAAGCGGTGCTGTTCTGCTCAGCGGGATCACGACCTCGAAACGTGAATCGCTGGCGATCCACGGTCGTCATCCAGGCCCCCCCCTTGTTCCCGCGTCGATCGCAGATCTT
>JBGSNS010000261.1:0-22453 GCA_041739515.1 Bdellovibrionota bacterium | reverse complement strand
ACAAAGCAAAATCCATCCGTCCAAAAGTGATCGTAACGGCTAAATCTGGAACGAGGTTGAAAGCTCCGATAGTCAAGAAATCGCGCCCTAATAGTAGACCTAAGGCCCGTGCCGCTGCGATGATAGCGGTGCGAAGGAAGCTGAAATCAAAGAGTTCGTCATCAAAAAATGCGAAGCTCATCGCGTCTGCTGATCGGGTCACCAGAATAATCGCAGATAAAAAGCTGAAAGGCCCAGCCGGCAAATCAACTGCCAATGCAGTTCCTGAGCCAACAAAAACTCAGCTTGCGACGAAATCCAAGGAAATATTTCCACAGAAGAAGGGTAAAGAAGATACTCATCCCCCGTCCGTTTCTATGAAATCTGTTCTATCGGAACAGAAAACGTTGATCGCTAAATTGTTGGCTGCCTTACCGTCTAATGTCGGCTTTGGAGATCTGTTATCAGTGCCGGTTCGGAACTTCTCTAAGGGCTCAAAGACCGATCCGTCAACGCTGCTGGTGACCGATCGTGATGGCGAGGTCGTTTGGAAGCTTCCCGTTGAACTGGCAGACGAAATTAGTTCTCATATCGAGCGAGTGTCTAAATCTCGCTTCGGCGCTTTGCTTAAACAACGATCGTCTCCGTTGTTTATCGATTCGCTCGCCAATGAGTTTCTCGAGTTCGGGGTGCCAGCGTCGAATCGCGAAATGGATATTAAATTGATGCGATTTCAATTTAATATAATAGGCCGGCTGTATCGTAGCGCAGTGGCTGAATTGGGCCCGGTAAAATTTAATGTCTTAGACGCAATTTTGGACATCTCGATCCATGATCTAAGTTTGCGTGATCGCCGATTAGATTTTCGGGATGAATTTGGCGATGTGGTCTGCTCGCTCAATATTGATAAATCACTAATGGAAGCGATCGGAGGAGGTTATATCGCGGCCATTCGTAGCTCTTCCCTTGGGGGATTTTGGGAAAGCCACAACCTTGAAAAGCCGTTGTTTATGAATGCGTCCGGCCAACAGTTGTCGGAAACCGGCTATTTCTAGCTTCCAACTCTACACCGAGATGAATAGTCGTGGTACGGGTGAAACATGAGAGCGCATCGCTTGAATTCTATACTCGTTCGTATTGTGATGCTGCTCGCTGGATTGGCGATAGCTTTCGCTGCGCTAGAGCTGATTTTTCGGATTTTACCGGCTAATAAATCTAAGTTTGTTTACTCCAAAGAACGCCCCGCGTTTTTTTTCAGGCCGCAAGAATCAAATAACATGCGCGGTAACGAGTCAGGTAAACAGAAAGCTAAAGGCGAATTTCGCATCGTGGTTCTGGGAGATTCGTTTAGCTTCGGGCCTGCGATGCAATATCTCGATCCATTTCCGAAACGTTTGGAAGGCATGCTCAATACCGCAAGCCGAGTATCCGTTATAAATCTCGGCACTCCTGGACATTCAACGATGAACGAATGGAGAACGTTCCCTGAAGCATTGAGCTATAGTCCGGATGTGATTCTGTTGCAGGTTACACTTAACGACCCGCAGAAACGTTCGCTACAACGCGAACCTGAAGCGATTAGGGGGAGCTTCGGTCCGTACAAACCTCGAACCTGGTTAGCAAAACACAGTCGTTTTATTTCTTGGGTCGGAGCAAGGCTTCACAACACAAGATCGGTCTCGTCATACATTCGGTATCACGAGTATTTGTGGGAGAATAACTGGCTGCGATTCGCTAAGCCTTTTGAGGAGATGCGCTCGCAAGCCGCAGCCGCGCATGTCGGATTCGGGGTAATTTTGTTTCCTCTTTTTGATTTTCCGCTAACGAAGGATGAATACCCTTTTACAGATATTCATCGCAGGATAGGTGAGTTTGTTAGAAGCACTCACACTCCGTTTCTCGATCTCTTTTCAGCTTTCGAAGGAATTGATCCTTATCGCATGCAGCTATTGCCAGGAAGAGACTCTCATCCAAACGAAATCGCTCACCGCATTGCGGCTGAAAAAATTTACTGGTGGATGCGCAGACAGCCGTTCTTTCCAAAGGAGAGAAAATTAAATCCTCTCTATCCAAAACGGGCCAACGTTATCGAAAAAACATTTAGGAGTGGGAAGAATCCGAGCAAGAAGAAACAGCGTCCTGTTGTGCGGGAGTTCGCGCTCCGAGCACAGACACCAAGCCACCAATAGCAGAAGAGATCGTTACTGCTACTAACCAGAGCGCACCGAAACCAACCGCCTGATCTACCGTTAAAACATCCGGGACTAAGAAAAATTTATACGCCTGTTCGCGCACTCCGAGACCGTTCCACGAGATCGGCAATGTGCTAGCGATATTTACGAACGGAACGGACGTTAAGAGTTTGGAGATCGGCAAAGTGGCTCCGAAAAGTGTGGCCATGTAGAGATGCAGCCCCATTTGAATGCCGTGAAAAATAACGGAGATGCCGGTAATTGCTGCAAGAGCTGCAGGATTCTGGGGCAGCATCGCCAGAGCAGCCACGATCTTATCCTTAAAATTTCCAGCTGGGAGCATCTTGGGAATTATTCTAGGGGCGAACATCCAGCCAAGCGGAATACAAACACACAACCCGAGTAATATCGGAGTAAATCCGTGAGCACCGCCCCACACGATGGTAGCTATTAGTCCGATTAGCGCTAGCACCGATAATCCGTGAAGCCTATCAGCGAGAACGCTAGCGAGTGCCTCTGCTTTGTGACCAGTGCCTGCGGAAGCGATCAATCCGCGGGCTACATCTCCTCCAACTGTACCGAAGCCGAAGCAGTTGACGAACATTCCGATAAAATACGCGCGAAACGCCGTTGCGATACGGACATTGAGACCTCCTGCGCGCAATATAATCCACCATTTAACCGTAGAGAGGCATTGCCCAAGCACATACACGAGCGTCAATAGCAGCGCTCCCCACACGCTTATCTGGGAGAGAGTCTCAAATAGCTGGTCAGTGCGCGTAGAGCGCAAAACCAGCCACAGCATGACGGCGCTTATCGTTAGCTTAATTAAAACGGACTTCTTCAAGGTTTGGGGAAGGTTCCATAAACTGCTAGTAAAGGGAAGTCTCGGACCAAATCCGGATCTGGGCCTTTCACTGCTGCGCTCTATTGGCTACTCTGTGGCAGGTCTAAACATGGAGTGTCTTAATTGAAAAGCATTATTACTTTCGCTGGCGCGTTATTGATCGCGTTGGGCGTCTTATTGTTCATGTTCGGCACCTTGATCCCGCCTGGTTCTTTCGGTGTCCGTCAGATTAAATTCGGCCCTGGCCAAGGATTCGCAGCGACTGGGCTCCCTCCGGGTTTGCACTGGGCGGCTCCGTTTTACTCGACCGTACATATCGTCCCACAGACCGTTGAGACGATTCACTTTCAAGCGCCCGAAACTGATAGTCCTGGACACAGTAGATCTAATAACTCCCGTAAAAATGTCGAGGACTATGGTACCGTATTTCCCGCTTTAGAGATTCAGTCAGCGGACCGCGCGACGGTCGATGTTGATATTTCGATTCTTTATTCGTTTCTTCCCGAGCGGGGAGAGACCGATGGGGTGAAACACGGAGGCCCCGCAGATTTATTCAAGCTCGGCATTCAGCAAGAATCATGGCGCAACGAAGTTCGCAGACGCGCAGAAGATCAGCTTAAGCGAAAATTGGGCCTGCTTCAGACCGCTAAATTCTACGCACCGGAGGAGCGTGAGCCGTTACTCGAAGAAGCCCAAACGGAGATCAATCAAGCACTCGCACCAAGCGGAATCGTTGTCCAAGCGGTGCTGTTGCGTCGTTTTAGCTACCGCGAAGATCGAATCGACAACGCGATCTTTCAGAAGAACTTACAGGAACAGGAAGAGCGTAAAAACATCGCGCAGAGTAAATTCGTAGAAGTTGAGGGGCTTGTTAAAAAGGTCGAAGCGGAGAAGAACGCTGAGATTGAAACATTAAGGGTGCAAGGGGAGAGTAAGGCTAGGGTCATTCGCTCTGAGGGGGATCTATACGAGAACCAACAGCGCGCTCAAGCAGATTTATTGGTGGCTAAGGCGCAGGCACAATCAGATAAACTCAGAGCAACAGCTCTTTCACAGAGTGCGGGCTCACAAGCTTTCGTAGCGCGGGAATTGGCTCCCCTGGTTTCCTCGCTTAAAGGCGGAGTGATTAGCGGTGTAGATCCGTATGATCTAAATGTGTGGGCTAAAAAACTTGGCGGTTCAGTTGCCGGTTCTAACGAGGCGCAGAAATGAGAACGATGAAAAAAATTATTGGTTTATTAGTATTCGCGATCGTTCTGTCCGGTTGTCAGCAGATGGAGCCAACATCGTACGGGCTTAGGTTTCGCAAACTTCCCCCCATTTTAGGTGGTGGAGTTGCTGAGCAAGTGGTTCGTCCTGGTGAAGTCGCTGTGTTGATGCCGTGGGACAGCCTTTATACTTTCGATGCCAAGCCGCACGATGTTTCATGGGGAAGTTCTAGTAGAAGTAATAGTGAGGACATAGAGGATTTCGTTTATTCCAGAGCGCGAGACGGTAATGAGGTAGCTTTAGCATTTACAATTCGTTATCGAGTCAGTCCTGAGCCAGAAAACTTACGTGCCCTAATTCAGCGTGGTGCGTTGAATGATGACGGAGTGCGAGAGCTAGTGATCACCGTTGGACGCTCCGATGTGCGGCGTTATATGAACGAGCTTCATACGAGTGAATTTTTAGACACAGCCTCGCGATATAAGGCGGTTGATAAGATCAAGAGCTCGATGCAGAAGCGACTAAAACTTTTCGGCATTGAAGTCGTGCAAGTTAATATGGATGACTATCGCTTTGAGCGGAAACTTCGTGATGGTACTGTTGACGCAAGCTATCAGCAGCGATTAACCGAGATTCAGCAATTAACCGAGGATACTGAGCGCGAGCGATCGCGAACTGAAACCGTAAGAGCAAAGAAGGCCCAAGAGCGAAACGCTATGGAAGCGTCTGTAGCTCAGGTTTTAGCAGGTGCGGAAGGGTATCTTAATCAAGCAAAACTGCGCGGCGATGGGTATTTCCAGTCCCGTGGTAATGAAGCACAGGCGATTTTGGCTCAAGGACAGGCGGCGGCACAGGGAATTACGGAACAGGCCGCAGCTTTGCAAGGAAGCGGTGGCCAAGCGATTTTGAAATTAGAGATTGCTAAACAATTGCAAAAGAACTCTCCGGCGTTTGTGACACTCAACGATGGCGCGGGTGGAAACTCACTCGATGTTCGTAGACTGGACACTAACGCCTTGATCGCAGCTATGGGAGTTATGGAAGGGGTTAAGCAGGAGTCATCGAATAAGTCGACGGCTAACACTGTTGAGAATAGGGACGTCGAAGCTAATAATTCGGCGACTACTAGTACGGATGATTCGCAGAGTTCGGGCGCGATTAACTCAAAGGTGACCACTAAGGGTTCATCAACTAAGAGCATGCCCGCTAAAAAATAATTTTGATCTTTTGAAATGGAGTAAAATATGGCGAAGCGAAACAAAATTGCATTGGTTGGAGCAGGTCAGATCGGAGGCACGTTAGCGCTTCTCGCTGGAATGCGTGGTCTAGGTGACGTTGTCTTATTTGATATCGCCCCGGACATGCCGAAAGGAAAGGCGTTGGATCTTTCACATCTTGCTCCTGTTTTCGGCTGTGATTTTACAGTTACCGGCACTAACAACATCGACGATATCAACGGTGCTGATGTGGTGATCGTCACGGGTGGAATTCCGCGCAAGCCAGGAATGAGTCGCGATGATTTGGTTAAGACTAACGCAGAGGTAATGAAGTCTACTGCTGCAGCGATCAAAAAGAACTGTCCGAATGCGTTCGTTATCGTCGTAACAAACCCTTTAGATGCGATGGCATTCTTGATGCAAAAGGCCTCCGGCTTGCCTGCTAACAAAGTCGTCGGCATGGCGGGCGTGCTGGATACGGCGCGCTATAGAGCGTTTTTAGCTGAGGAGCTAAAGGTTTCCGTTGAATCCGTTTCTGCCTTTGTGTTGGGCGGCCACGGTGACGATATGGTGCCGGTACGTTCTTATACGAGTTGTGGTGGAATTCCAATCTCGACATTGATTAGCTCTGAGCGACTCGATGCGATCGAGAAGCGGGTGCGTAACGCAGGAGCTGAGGTTGTGAATCTTCTCAAAACTGGATCTGCGTTTTATTCACCCGCAGCTTCAGCGATTCAGATGGCGGAAGCGTATCTGTTCGATAAGAAGCAGTTGATGCCGGTTGCAGCGAGCTTAACAGGACAATACGGATTATCTGGGATCTATCTCGGTGTGCCAGTTATTCTGGGAGCCAACGGCGTAGAGAAGGTTATCGAGATCGAACTTAATGAAAGTGAGAAGAAGCAACTCAATGAAAGCGCTGAACGAGTGAAGAGCATTTTGCCGTTGCTTTAATCTTCACTCTCCCCTTTTTGGACCCATTTCACCCTTACTGTTATCAGCACCGGTGCCAGGGGTCCAAAAAGGGGAGAGAGAAATTTTTTACAATTGATGAATTTATGAACCTACACGAATACCAAGCAAAACAAGTGCTCTCCGGCTACGGCTTGCCGATTTCAGACGGAATGTTGTGTTACACCCCCGGAGAAGCAGAGGCTGCTGCTGATGCGTTAGGCGGAGGTGTTTGTGTTGTAAAGGCGCAGGTGCACGCAGGTGGTCGCGGAAAGGCTGGCGGGGTTAAAGTTGCAAAAACTCCGGCCGATGCGCGAGCGGCTGCAGAGAAGATTCTCGGAATGACGTTAGTTACTCCGCAAACCGGTGCCGCGGGGAAGAAAGTTCATAAAGTATATGTTGAGCAGGGCTGCAATATCGCCAAAGAGTTCTACCTTAGCATGCTCGTGGATCGAGCTTCTCGTTCGATAGCGATTGTCGCCTCTAAAGAAGGCGGAATGGAGATCGAAGAGGTAGCACACAAACACCCTGAGAAGATTGTGACTCTTTCCGTAAACCCATCAGTCGGGGTGGCCGCGTTTCAGGTGCAACAACTTGGTGCTGCTTACGGGCTTGATACTGCTGCGACGAAGAAACTTCGTGGAGTAGTAGAAGGGCTGTATACGGCGTTCGTTGATAATGATTTTGCGATGTTGGAAATTAACCCGTTGGTGTTAACGAGCGAAGGAGATTTTGTGATTCTCGACGCTAAGGTTGCGGTTGATGATAACGCATTGTTTCGGCATCCAGAGTTGAGGGCGATGATGGATTACGACGAAGTCGATGCGAAGGACTTGCGAGCATCGAAATCCGGGCTGTCCTACATCGCACTCGATGGAAATATCGGCTGCATGGTTAACGGGGCCGGTCTTGCGATGGCGACCATGGATATCATTCAACAACAGGGCGGCAGTCCCGCAAACTTTCTCGATGTTGGTGGCGGCGCTACACGCGAAACCGTGACCGAGGCGTTTAAGATTTTGCTCTCTGACTCTCAGGTGAAGGGAATCTTGGTGAATATATTCGGTGGAATCATGAAGTGCGACGTTATCGCGCAGGGGATTATTGAGGCTGCGCGTGAATTGTCCGTGAAGGTGCCACTCGTCGTGCGATTACAAGGAACCAATGTCGATCTAGGCAAAGAATTATTGAGCAAATCAGGACTTAATATTCAACCAGCTGAAACGATGGATGAAGCGGCGAAGAAAATCGTTGAATCAGTAGCGTTATAGTCACCCCAGATTCGCGCCGCGAATCGACCCCTGAGGGGTGGTAAGTAGAGCTGGGTCGGTAGTTAGCGTTAGTTTATAGTACGAGAGTTCAAATGAGCATCCTAATCAACAAACACACCAAAGTAGTAACCCAGGGCATCACCGGAAAATCCGGCTCTTTTCACACACGGATGTGTAAGGAGTACGGCACAAATATGATCGCAGGTGTAGCACCCGGCAAGGGCGGCCAGGAGTTCGAAGGGATTCCGCTTTTTAATTCGGTTGGCGATGCAAAATCGAAGACCGGTGCCAACGTTAGCGTAATTTACGTGCCACCGCCGTTTGCGGCGGATGCGATTATGGAAGCAGTCGATGCTGATCTTGATCTCGCGATCTGCATAACGGAAGGAATTCCTGTTCTCGATATGCTCAAAGTTCAGCAGTTTATGCGCGGTAAGCGCACTCGGTTAGTCGGACCGAATTGCCCAGGCGTTATCACGCCAGGCGAAGCGAAAATCGGAATCATGCCCGGGCATATCCATAAGCCAGGACGCATCGGTGTGGTTTCACGCTCCGGAACGTTAACTTACGAAGCAGTATTTCAGCTTACGTTGCTCAATATGGGGCAATCGAGCTGCGTCGGAATCGGCGGAGACCCACTTAATGGCACTAATTTTATCGACTGTTTAGAGCTGTTTAATAGCGATGCAGATACCGATGCTGTCGTAATGATCGGCGAGATCGGCGGCTCTGCTGAAGAGGAAGCGTGTGACTGGATTAAGGCCAACATGAAAAAGCCGGTAGTAGGCTTTATCTGTGGAGCAAGTGCTCCTCCAGGACGCCGCATGGGACACGCCGGTGCAATTATCAGCGGCGGCTCCGGTACAGCAGACGCCAAATTCGCAGCTATGGAGAAAGCCGGCGTATTCGTCACCCGTTCCCCAGCCGAGATCGGCAAGCGGATGAAAGAAGCGCTAGGAAAATAGCTGGGACCACGAGGCCCTGGGCCCGCGAGGCGCCCCCTCGCAGTCTAGACAACACCTTTGCAGTTTTAAATTTATTTAAGACAGAAATATCCTCCTTCTTGGCGAAATTGCTTTGAACTAAGTTGCCGCAAAGTACCACACTAGACTGCGGAGCAACGCTCCGCGCTCCCAGGCGCCGCCTCGCAGTCTACGGCTAACTCTCTTCAACGCCGGATCGCTGCCTCTGACGGCATGTTGGTTTTTAGATATTTAATGTTCCTAGTAGATATGAATCAACGTTAAGACCCCGACCGTAACCCCTCACTAGTTCTCTCAAACGAACGTCCCCATTTTTCGATCCAGTTATTAACCGGAGTGCTGGACATAATCCTTGCGTCCTTTATCTTTGATAAATCAGCGGCAAGTGAGCCGATCAGTTTATAGCTTTCGAGAGAATCGTGAATTCGCTTTCTGTCTATTGGGTCTCGGAACTGATCAATTAGTTGCTAGGTTGTAATCGTATCTCGGCGAACATGGGCTAAAGCGATCTGTCTCAGAGTCTTTAGAATTGTCGATTCGTTTCGAGGATTTTGTGAATGATTCATCTGCATCATGTACGGCCTCAGCGTGAAAGGGGGCCGGAAATTAGCATACTCTGTTCGGCTAGCCAATTTGGTGCCAATTTAGAGGGGGTATTTCGCATGCGCACCTAAGCGCTCCAATCGATTCCGAGGTACTCCCGTGCTAGAGCGGGCGAATTATCATTGAGCCATTTCGATAACAGCACGTCGCTCTCGTCCCCGCCGCCTGCCAGGATCACCGGCTTTTTAAGCTCCCGCACGGCGTTGAGCTCGCCACTATAAATTTTATCACTAGCGGTGATTAATTGCCCAAATCGAAAAATTTTAAACATACTGTATGCGATCGGATCCGGACCGGCGGTAAGAATTAGGGTGTGTTTGCCCCAGTCATCTCGCGAGCCGGCAGCGCGCCAAGCAGCCATAGAGGCGACCATGCTGGGATCGTTGTTGGTGATGATTTTAGCGTAAGAGCTACCAACGACTTGGCCAAGTTCGTCGACGATTAAAGCACCGATCGGAATTTCACCCGCAACTACGGCCTCATGCGCCAAGCGCATTGCACGTGTGACTAGCTGCTCAGTTTCAGTTTTGGTAAACTTTCGTGGCGTACCGCGTTCTCCGGCCGGAATCCCGATATCTCGATTCCATAGCGTTGAATTCTTCGGGTCGTTAACCCAGGTATTAAAAGTCGACTCGATTCCGGAGTGCGAGCAAACGATCGGCGTAATTCCTGCGCGAAGATAGTCCCCTTTGTCCGGGCGATAGTTTTTGTCGTCTAAAATTCGGATCGTTTTAATTCCTAGCTGTCGCGCCAAGGTGCATTGGCAAAATGGGCACGGACTGAGCGAAGAAGTTGCGACCAAGTCTGAGTATCCGCCAACTATTCGACCCATGCCTTTTACGGCACCAGTTTCACCGTGCACTCCCGGAACACCATCCGCGAGTTGGTTGTGTCCAAATCCTAATATTTCGTGGCGATCATCTCCTTGTGGGCGACTGATTATCCCAGCGATAGGAATCATTCCACGCTTAAGAGCGTACAGCTGTACTTCGTGGACTGCATCGTCGAGTTGGGTAGTAGTTACTACGTCGTGTTTAGAGATTGAGAGAGTGGGGATCTTTGGAGAGTCGACTGGGGGAGAAGAAGTCATAATCGTGGCTGTCAAAAAATGAACCAGGGCAACACAGAGCTATGAATTCTAAGCATAAATAGTGGCGCAAAGTCTACGACCTTGCGCCACTTTAGAAAATCTAAGCCTTGTTACGCTTCTTTTCCTTCTTTGCTAGCCGCTTTTCCGCCTGAGTTTTTAGCGGAGCTTTCTTTGTATTCTTACGACTGTCTTGTGACTTTCCCATTAGTTATTCCTATATTCGTTTAGAAGTCCGCAGTATCCAACGTTACGGCCTGGCGCGCGAGAGCGATTCTCTATCTAGGAAGAGGTAACTCTAATCGATATGGAGGTCTAAGCTGATATTATTCTGCGTCGCCCTTGCGCCGGTTTTTGGCGATCCAGTTCTTTCTCAAGCTCTTCGTGGGTACCTTCACGAACTTGGAGTAGTTGTTCAGCTGGGGAGAGTTCGGCGTGTTCCGATTCTCTCTCTATAAATTTAGTAATTTGTGGAGATGAGGTCGAGGTTGTAGCAGAGGTGGATACCGTTTCTGGTAGCGACAACTGAGCTGAAATCTGACGAGCCACTAGAGTAGTTCGCTGCTGAATTTGAATTTCGACCTTTTCAAGAGAGGCTTCTAGGGCGGCTCCTACGACCGGAGATCTATCAGAGATTCGGGCCATTATTCGTTCGCGATGGGCTGGAGGCATCGCTCGAGCGATTAATGCGGCGATCGCAAGACCGTTGACCGGGGTATACCCCGCAAGCTCGGTTGCTCCGTTTTTTTGACGCTTCTCGCCCATAAAGATATTAGATGCTGTAGATATGACTTGGGACGCAGATGTATTGATTTCTGAGTTATGTTAGGCTCTTATCCCGCCTTCGCTCCCAAAGGGGAGCTATGGCGGGGCTAGCCCGCTTTTGTGGGTAGATAGATATATGGCGATCCGCCTTCGCTCCCTCGCGGGAGCTACGGCGGACAGGCTGCGCTCAGCAAGCTGAGACGGTAGATTGGTAGATAAATACATGGCGACGTAGCTCAGCTGGTTAGAGCGGAGGATTCATAACCCTCAGGTCGGTGGTTCGAGCCCACCCGTCGCCAAATTTCAATATTTTAAGTGGAGGGCGAGAAGTCTATCCGCCGTAGCTCCGTAGGAGCGAAGGAGGAAGCCCACCCGTCGCCAAATTTTCTAAGAAAATTTGGCTATTCTATTCTGCATTTTCCCCTGGGAACGCGAGGCGGCGCCTCGCAGTCTAGCGCGGTACTTTGCATTAACTGTCCTCTAAGCAAGACCGCCGATAACGATTGCGCCAAAGCTTCAGCTCCATCCCCGGGGCTGCAAAGGAGATGTAAAGTCTGCGAGGCAACGCCTCGCGTTCCCAGGCGGGTAGCTGCAACTGTCCTCTAAGCAAGACCGCCTAACGATTGCGCCAAAGCTTCAACTACATCCCCGGGGCTGCAAAGGAGATGCAAAATCTGCGAGGCAACGCCTCGCGTTCCCAGCTGGGGCTTATGCCCGAGACGTTTCAGGTGATTAGCAGTCTTCCGCTTCCGGGTGGCCCAAATCCTCTGTCCCTCTGCATTGCAAGCATCTCATCTGTATAGGTTCCGTCTTCGTTTGACACGATGAAATGGGGCTCGATGATTGGGCGCTTCACTTCATCACTTCTAGCTACTTTCGCCGAGTACAAAGAGAACAGAGGGTCTTTGCTCGCTTTCGGAAGAACATCTCGAATAGTCTGGATCGCGAAGCCCTCAGATTCGACTAATCCGATGCAACGATCTTTTTGTTGAAACGGAAAACAAAAAACAAACACGCCGTCCTCCGCTAAGTGCTGCTTGGCGGCCCGCGCATAGTCGCCTACGTGTCCGCGCAGTTCAAAGCGGGCGTGCGCTTTCTGTGAATCCGTTGGAAGAACTCCGGTGCCGGTAGGAAAATAAGGCGGGCTTCCCGTAATTAACGAGAATTTCTTGTCTAGCGATACCTCTCTGATATCCGCATGTATCGGTGTCACGCGTTGCAAAAGTCCATTGCATCTAACGTTGGCATCAAACAACGCAAAGCTAACGTCCTGCGCCTCGATTCCGGTGAACTTTGCGTTTGCACCCAGCAACCACAGCACCGTAAGTCCAACTGTCCCGACTCCGGTTCCGAGATCAAGAAATTCCGACACGTTCGGGGAAATTCTATGCGCATACCAGCCGGTGATGGCATCATCGAGTGAATGTCGGTGGCCGTTTACGCGCTGAAATATCTGAAAGTCCCCGGCAACACCACTAATCGAGACTGGCTCGCCTAAAGTCTTCTCAAGTACGGGCTGATGTTCGAGAAATAAAGAATTAGCCGTGCTCACGTCGATTCGCTCGTTGAGATTTTACGATGGGTTGCAAGCGTCATCTCTCGCACCTCCACGGTTACTGAACAATGATGCGGTACGCCCCAAAGTTTTAGCCAGCGAGTGAGTACCTGTTCAGCAACGTCCGCTAAGACCTTGCGTTGGGCGATAGTGCGCCCCTCAAGCAGAGCTATTTGAAGAAAAATAAATGAGCCCTTCGTGTATGCTCCAACCACACAGTTAGTGTGCTCAATCGCGCGTCCCTTAATACGAGCCAACTCTACGATCCCGGTCTCGGCAAGCGATGCATGCAGCTCCAGAAAGAAAGGGGAGAGGTCGGTTGCAAGACTTGGACAGTGGCTGAATTCAAGGACGGTGTGCGGCACAAGGGAGAGGGTAGCAATAAATAGGGAGCAAAAAAATGGGGACCGAGGGCTGGCTTCTCTTTTTTAGTCCCCTTTTTTGATGGTAGGGTGCCAGGACGATGACACATACTCCGCCGCCGCAGCCAGCTGACTCGTTTCGAATTGCCCTGGAGCTTTCCTCTGGGGGGCATAGAATAGATGCGGTGTTGCTCGAAGAGCTTCGAAAGCAGGACAGAAATTCGACCCTAAAAAACATCTCTCGGACCGCGTTAAAAAAGCTATTCAAGGACCGCAAAGTTCACATAAAAGGGCAATCGGCGGTCCCTTCATCGTCGCTAGCTGCTGGCACCACGTATATCGATTTGTTGGGATTTCAAGACTAACTCAAAGCGAGATCTCTAAGTGTCAGTAACCGCAGTCGTAGTGGGTGCCGGAATAGCTGGACTAACGGCGGCCTGGCAACTCGCTGAGCGTGGTATCGGTGTTGTGGTGCTGGAGCGCGACTCCGCGCCTGCGTTGCATGCCTCCGGAAACGTAGCCGGGATCCTTTCGCCATATATCCTATCTCAGCACGATCGAAGCGGTGAGTACTTGGGGCGCGCCTTTTCGTTTACTTTGGATTGGTTATCAGGTTTGGATGACCTAGATGTTAAAGACGTATTTTCACAGACAGGCATCGTGCAACTACCGGCAACGCGCCGCATTCAACGCATGATAGCTGAGGCTCAAAGCGGAAGCCTAACTCATCCGGAGCTATCAGTTTTATCCTCACAAGAAGCAAGTGAAGTTAGCGGCGTGCAGCTCGAAACGTCCGCGCTGTGGTATAAGCGAGGTGGTTGGGTGCGCCCGAAAGCGATTTGTGAGTGGTTAGCCAGTAATTCTAAAATTTCCGTTCGCTATAATCGTACCGCGCTCGAAGTGGTGAAAAACGGGAGTGGTTGGGACGTTGTAACGAAAGAAGGGGAGAGTTTCTCATGTGAATACTTGGTGATCGCTAGCGCATACGAATGCACTCAGCTTGCGGTTACCCAATCGCTGCAAGTTGAAGCTGTGCGTGGGACTATAGCTACTGCGCCGCCGAGCGCGGCTACATCCGGATTGCGGACGGTGGTTTGTCATAACGGCTATCTCGTCCCGATTTCACCAACCGCTCAAGTAATAGGCACTACGTATCGTCACGGAGTTTTCCATCAAGATCGAGACGAAGCGGAGGAGCTGGAGCTTAAGAGTAGTCTCACCAAGTGGATTCCTGCAGCGACTCCTACATTTAAAACTGTAAGAGTTTGTTTTCGTACCTCCACAGCGGATCGGTTGCCGTACGTTGGAAGATTAAGTTCGAAGAGCGGTGAGTCTATGTCAGGGATTTTCGTGTCCGTGGGACACGGATCGCGCGGCATGGTTTCAGCGCCGTTTGCTGCTGAGTTGATTGCCAAGATGGTATCGGGTGAAGCCGAGGATGAGGTCGCTGAGATTGTTGCGCCAAATCGAGTTCGAGTGCGTTAGTTAGGATTTTAGGTGGATGAGTTATGGAAACTTTGAGTTCTAAGTCGGTTGTTCGAGTGGCCGCGATACTTGTGGGGATGGCCGTTGCGTGCGGAGCATTCGGTGCTCATGGGCTACGGGATGTCGTGACGCCGGAGCGGCTAGCGGTATGGGAGAAGGCCGTTCTGTATCAGTTGGTGCACGGCGTTGCACTCTTGGCGTTAGGATTGGCGGGGGATAGTGCAGTGGCATTTCTGAGCGCTGCGAAGGTCATGATTTTTGGAATACTGATATTTTCAGGATCGCTTTACCTGTTGGTGCTTACGAACACCGGATGGCTCGGTGCTATTACTCCGATCGGAGGTGTGGCGATTATCGTGGCGTGGGGGATGATCGGGGTTGCGGCGAAGGCGCGGTAGCGGGTGGGGAAATTCGGTCCAGAGGAAATTATATTTTGATTCGTGAATCGTTACCGTACTTATTGGCGGTGGTTTTGAACCATTGTTTCTAAGAAGGAAAGTTGCTGGCGCAAAGCATCTAACTGAGTTGTTTGTTCCTTTGTGATCTGATTTCCAGCGGAGAGCAGTTCCTCCAGGCGTTTTAGTTCAGGTCGATACCAGTTATTAATGGCATCCTGATATTTGTCGATCGTAAATTGTTGCTCTCTAATGGTTCGCTCAAGGGATGTATTGGCGGTTTCGAGAATGCTGTCCTGCGATAGAGAGGGGAGATTTGAGTTTTCTAAATTGGGAAATACCTCAAGTAAAATGAGGATGTCGCGAAGGTCTTTCGGGAGTTCGCTTCGAGCGCGTTTAAGCTTCAGGATTACTTCCGGTCTAGCGAATTTAAATCCTAGGAAAGAAAAATGTAACGTAGGATCGTAAATGATCTCTTCGATGTCCGTCGGGTAAAAATTCGCTTGATTTGCGTGATTGCCGACCCCTTGCGGGAGATTTAGCCCAGATAATTTCTTGCCAAGAAGCAGATCTAAATCGCCGCAATCGCGCGCTCCAATCAAGGGAAAGAGCGCAGATCCACCAATGCAGAAATCATCTCGATCGATATCATTTTTAAGAACAAACTCATTGAGAACGGTTAGGTATTTCTCAAATCTAGGAGTCTTATCGCTTAGCTGTACCTTCGATAAAATCTCCAAATCAGTGTTTAGCAAGAATCCAGCTGCCGTCATCGTCTCCCGATAGGTGTCGTTGATATGGCAAGCGTCCTTGTCGAGTTTGTATAGGGAGCGAATCTCAGCTTTTAGTGAAGTCGCTGCCTCGCTTGAAAGGCCATCGACGAAATAGATGGCGATTTCTTGATCCGGAGAAAAACAGCGATCGGCCTTGTCCCGTGCACCATGAAAATCGCTGCCGACGGTGCCAATCCATCCATTTGGGTCATCCCAATAGAGATGCAGTATCAATAGATCGAAGAGGTTTTTTGCTAGCTTAATGTGTTTGCAATAAACGACGTCACATTCCTCCGCTATCCGTGCCTCGATCTTTTCACGATGCTCGCCCTTAGTGGCAGGCATTAAGCAGATGATCCGGGCGCTCTCTTTGAATAGGCAGTACGAGTACGCCATCTGATCAAGTAAAAGTGTGGATAACTCCGCTGGTAACCCTCCGCAGCGACTTTGGAAAAATTTATAATCGTATGAGTTGCCAACTTCTCCCGATTGAACCACCGATATTTCGGAATGATTTAGAGCAGCGATGCACGTTCGATGCGACCCGTCTATTAGAGTAAAATTTTTATCCACCGGAAGAAGCAGTTTACTAATCGCTAGTCGATCAAAGTTCTCGATTAGTTTTTGAAAGCTTTCGATGTAAGCCTTTGATCCGAATTTAGCCGGTGCAGACTCAAAAAAGCCGTTCCAAACTGCTAGATGAGCGGCGTAAAGCTCGTGTTCAAATTTAGTGTTCCGTTTATCGACTAAGCCCTTATAGAATCGAAGCTTGACCCCTAAATCAAAGCGCCGTGGATTAAGCAGTTCTCGAGCATCGAGACGAAACGTGGGATACTGACGACCGGAACTAAAGCATTGCAGCGCGGTGGGGGACAATACCTCGCGAAGTTCCTCGTATGTTTTAGTCCCGGTCGGTGTGGCCATTTAAGATATCGCGATTAGGCTCCTTTACATCGTTGTAATAATTTCCCGCCCACAAACGTTGCGAATAGGAGGTTCTCGCGGGTAGGAGATTTTAATACTCTCTTTGCGGCGGATAAGCCCTCACGTATTGGTGCATTCTTATATACGATAAAATTTGATTTTCCGCCCTTAAGGGCTCTTGGGATTAACCAACGTAATTCTCGCCGTGTTTTCGGAATCCAATGATGAACACTGCAGCGATCCGCAAAATACGGCTGACGCCGCGCCTCAGGCACCGTCGCTTGCATTCGTAGGAAAAGATCGTCCTCCTCGCCAAGAAGAGCTCCAGTTTCCTTTACCCAGCCCAGGCGCGGATCGAATCCGTCGACCCGCAATGCGACCTCGCGATCCACGAACATATTAGCGCCCCATGGTTGGGCAAAAGGCTCGTTTGCGTTCATGCAAGAAAGAAGACCCAATTCAAAGCGGCCGATATTATCGGCCGTCTGACCCTCTGAGGCTGCTAGAATTAAGCCACCACCGTAGGCTGGTCGAGTCTCGGGCTGCATAGAGGAAATCCTCTCTATGTGTCGCGGTAGCTCGTTGCTAAAATTCGCACATAAAGAGGCATCATCGTCGATAAACCAAACGTAATCAGCAGTCGAGTCGCTAAGTGCCCTATTTCTTGCTCGACTTAATCCGGTCGCAGGTTCATGGATGATCGTTACCGGTAGATCGTGTAACGCAGCTGTTATGTCAGAAGGCAGGCCGTTTAGGTTATTGTCGATGACTAGAACTTTTGAAAATGCTCCGAATTCAGATACGCTTTTTTTGATCGTCGAAAGAACGGTGTCTCCTCGACCGAAGGTGCATACTGCAAGATCAACGCGCATAGAAAACATCCCCAAATACTTGGTTATGGCCGAAAGCACCGACCTGCACGATGTTTATAGCACCAGTAAACCCTGAAATTATAGTGTAGATACGGGTCGCAATCAGCCAATTCTTTACGAAAATATCCCTCTCCGCGCAGTCCGCTTTCCGTATCTGGATTTACGCAACCTGAAAGCCGACGATCCTCGCCCAAATAAACAAGTGCGCTGGAATAGGCATTGTTGGTCAATAGCGCACGAGGATTTAAAATCTGATCAGTATAGAATCCGATTCTTGGCCCCATAATGTGGTTAACGGGGAGTAGGGCTAAATAAATTGCCGCGAGTGTCTCGATAAAACCGTTGTGCATTCTTGATTCCACAACCATAAACTTATTCAAAATTCGAAATACGAATAAATAAACGAGCGGGAGGCAGAATGTGAGCAATCTAGCTTCGAACCATGAGCTGTATGAAACTATTAATCCGAGAAAGGAAAAAATTGTCCCGGCTAAGAATAAATCGACACTGTCAAAATTGGACCGCTTCCAGCTCCGGCGACTAGTAAGGATCCTCCAGAAGACTACAAACAGCAGCGGTGCTGTGAGTATAAGGAGTGACTCGGAATAAAAGCTTAACGACTCAGCGGTGAGCTTTAAGTACTTAGTTCGATCGTCGAGGCTGGTTCCAAAAATATCTTCTTTGACGGCTGCGATTCCGTATCGAAAAAGGAGGGCTGCTCCTCCAAGCAACACGACTGGCACCGCTCGTTTAAAAAAAGGAATTGCTCGAGCATGGATAAGTGCGAACACACCAACGAAAACGATTCCTGGAATCAGTGTGAATACCTGAGTACAAGAAGCGAGGCCGAGTAGTAGCCCCGTGACAATTGCGGGGATAGAAGAGAGACGGTCCGGAGGTTCGTTAAGGTGTCTTACCAGGCGAATGCACAACCAAAGAGTCGTTGTGATCGCCAGAAAATCAGCCATAATATATAACGAAAAGCGAGCAAGCGAGTAATTTAGGACCAAAAGCGCAGTCACAAAAAGTGCGTCACTGAGGCAGATTTTCAGTTTTCTAGCTAAGACGAACATGCCGAGGCTGAATAGTATCGCCGTCAAACCTAGGCATAATAATATTATCCACTGGGCGTTTAGCCCGATCGCTAAACTCATAATGCTAAGCCACGCGAGGTCGCGCGGACGCCAAACGGAAATAGCGTCTGAGATGACGGGGTCTATGCGATTTAAGATAACGATCGCCTGCTTGGCCCAGTCAAATGTGTCTGGCCACCAAAAAGGGTACGTTAACAAAAGGTCTTCGTTATGCCCGTAATGAAAGAGCACGCTGAAGAATGCCAGTAGGCCAGCCAGTATTCCGATCGAACTTATTGTGGCCCGCGCATTAAGTGAGTGCATTTCGATTACTTTTACAACTTAGGCTACGGACCAAGGTTTTATGAGGTGACGGTAAAGGTAGCGAAGGGAGCGATAGGAGCCATAGATCGCAGGGCGAAAGGTAAGCCGGTAAGTGAAAAACGCCAACTTTCTTCGAGCAAGTTTCGCTTCGAACACCCGAACCAAGTCTTTCGCAAGGGCTAGGAAGTTTTCGCGAGTGGCGCGGAGGGTAAAGAGCTGCGCGTGGATCTCCGTACAGTGATCTCTTGTCGCATTGAGCGCATGGTTTGTCGCATCGAGTGCATGCCTAGTAGTGACTAGTGAGTTTGCGGCGTCCGTGTAGGCGACTTGCGTTCGTCGCAGCTCAATCGCCGCCTTTTCATATCGCGCCTCTACATCGAGTAGTTGATGGATCAACGCTTCGCAATATTCGGTTAAGCAGTAGTGGGCTTGTCCGAGGGAGATTTTTTGAACTCTTTGTATCGCAAACAGTGGTGTCGTTAGCCCTGAGCGGCGCTTTAAGCTCAGGTTTGTTGAGTCTCGACCGGTATCGGTATACTCGTAAAAATAACTTGCGAAGGGCACTATCACCATGCGCCAACCCAACAGCTTCGCAAGAGAGTTTAGTTCCCAGTCCTCGAAGTGGTCTTTATTTTTGACGTTGTATAATTGATCCGCTCCTAGCAGAGCCTTAACATTCGGCGAGCTGGTGTTGATGGCAACTCCAGAACCGAAGCCGTTTTCAATCAGAAAACCCTTATGTTCCGAAAGGTGAGCGCAAAAGATATGTTGATCTGGAAAGCGCATGTTTGTGGCGACCAGGTCAACTCCGCCGCGCTCTAACTCTTGCACGCATAGGTTGATGTGGGTTATTTCAATGTTGTCATCGTGGTCCAAGAAGCAAACAAGCGGATGCTTCGCATGGCTTACGCCTGTATTTCTAGCTGTCGCTACTCCGCTATTTTGCGGCAATCTAAAGTATCGGACCCTTTGCTCAGCTCCATACGTCGTGTGCAGTAGACTCTGGATGTCTTCAGAGTTTGATGAGCAATCATCAATCACGATTATTTCTGAGCTAGCGGCGGACTCGGTTGCATCGATCGCGTAAAGTACGGATGCAAGGCATCTCTTTAGGCCAGGAATATGAGAATTATAGGCAGGAATTACTACCGATATCGGAAGTTGTGTTTTCCTAACGGTGACCACGAACTCGGCGAGGACGAGATTCGGGGTTTCTTGGGTGTAGCGATACGTAAACAACGTCGAGTTAAGGAGCCGAAGCGAATTGTTGAAATTGTGAAGGTCATCCTTTGCGACCCAGATTTGCATGCTCGTGGAACCATAGCCGGGGATCCCTTCCGTAATTGTCTGGTCTAGGACAAAATCGAAGAAGTAACGCGCCTCGGCGCCGGTAAACTTAACGTAGTGTCCTTCCGGGGTTGAGATAAAAGGGGATTTGAGTTGATCGATTTCATCGCGGAAACGAAGATAGTCACACTCCCTTATCCAGGTCTTCATAGGCATTTAGAGCAAAAATTTGAGGCCATCTCTGATGACCGCGATATAGTTAATTGCGAATGACCAGCGGGGGGTACTATTAAACGACTGCGTCGTATCTTCAAGGCCTGGGTCTCTAGATCCTTGATTGCGTCGCATGAGACGCAAAGTTAGACACCTTGCGCCGTTCCGTAGTAGAGAGAGCTGGTTAATAGTACCAATGACAACCTACGCCACGCCCTCTTACTCTACGTTTCTCACGGATTTTTTCACTCAAATTTATGGGTATCGGGAGTATTTACAGCAGTCTGTCAGGCGCGACCTTCGCAAAAAGTATAAACGCTCGTTTCTGGGGTACCTTTGGACGATGCTTCATCCGCTGGGGATGATGGTAGTTATCGGAACAGTCCTATCGCACTTAATGCACGTTCCGTTTAAGGACTACTCCGTCTTCTTCTTAGTTGGGCTGTTGGCTTGGAACTACTTCAATAGCACCGCGTTAATGTCGCTTCATAGCATTCGAGGTAACGCCAAACTGTTCGGTCAGATTGCGGTGCCTAAGTATATATTCGTGATTTCGATGGTGGCATCGAATTTTGTGAATTATCTTTTAGCGCTCGTTCCGTTGTTACTAGTTATGGTAGTCGCCGGACATCCTATTCCCTGGACTATGGTGCTGTTTCCTTTGGTCGTTATCCCGCTGGTGCTGGTCACGGTTGGGGTTTCTCTTATTCTCGCCGTCTGCAACGTCTTCTTCGAAGATACTTTGCATCTAAGTGAAGTAGCGCTCCAGGCGCTCTATTTCTTAAGTCCAATTTTGTACTCACGCGATCGATTACCTCCGGAATTACTGGAGTGGTTGAAATTTAATCCGTTATTCTTTCAGATCGAATCGCTGCGCGACGTAATGTTATTTGGACGGATTCCAGATCCTACCTTGTTTGCTTGGAATTTTGCGTTCTCGTTTTGTATTTTAGGCGCCGGGCTACTATTCTTTCGGCGTGCTGAGGATAAATTCCTATATTTTATTTAAATCTCAATGAGCGACTAATTCAATGGCACTCGCAGCGCAGCAGGAAATTCAAACCGACAGGCCACTCCCGTCCGCCATCAAGGTTACGGATATCACCGTTGCGTATCGTGCCTACACGCGAAAAACCACCTCGCTGAAAGAAACAGTTTTACGACTCTTTCAGCGATCTAAGACTCCAACATTTCGGATGTTTGAGGCGCTTTCGCACGTCTCCCTCGAGGTGAAGAAGGGGTCTGTGCTCGGACTTATCGGTAGTAATGGATGTGGTAAGAGCACTCTTCTAAAGGTGATCGCAGGTGTTTTGCCGCCGACCCAAGGTTCAGTCCGAACGACAGGAGAAATTTCGTCGTTAATTGAGCTCGGCGCTGGATTCGATCCGGAGCTGACAGCGATCGAGAACATTTATCTTAACGGTTCGTTGCACAAGAAAACACGCGCCGAGATGGCGTCGAGAGTACAGCACATTTTAGATTTCGCCGAGCTTCATGAATTCGCTACCACGCCGATTAAGTACTATTCCTCGGGGATGTTCGCCCGTCTGGGATTTAGCGTAGCGGTTGATGTTGACCCTGAGATTTTACTGGTCGATGAAATTCTGTCAGTCGGCGACGAGCGGTTTCAAAAGAAATGCGGATCTGTGTTTGAGAAATTTCTCAAAGAGCAAAAAACTATAGTTTTGGTTACGCACGACATGTCTCTAATCGAAGCTCGTGCAACCCACGTTGCTCTACTTGAAAAAGGGCGAATCGTGTATTTCGGTGACCCGCAAAAAGCTATCGCTATGTATCGCGAGGGCGGGTATCAGGCGGCATTGATCTAAAAAGCGTGACAGTCACGAATGGCGTTAAGTTAAGCAAATTTCCTCCGTAATTTGTAGGAATATCGAGGTTTATTGAGCAGATTGAACTGTTTTGGTCGCCTTTTTAGAGCACGAGGTTCAGCCCGACCAGGGCGTTTTGGTACGCGGCGTAAAGTAATGTTGTTGCGCTTGTGGCAAGCCTGAATGATCCAGCGTATGGCATCGATGAAACTGATTCTGTCGATATCGCATTTCTGCGCCTTCGCAGCCTGAAGCAT
>JBGSNS010000317.1:0-2205 GCA_041739515.1 Bdellovibrionota bacterium | reverse complement strand
CAAATCCTTTTATTGTCGCCGACTCGATTGCCCGTCCGGATAAGAGCGATGTTGACGTGCCAGTGATAGTTGCAGAATCAACTGGATACCGCATTTGGCATAAGAAAGATGATGAGTTTAATGTGCCAAAAGGTCACATGTATTTATCGCTAGATTCAGAGCAGGCAAGTAAAACGCCAAGGCATGCCGCCCTCACCCGCTTATATGTTGAAATGCTACTCGATTATCTAACCGAGCCAACCTATCAGGCCGAAGTTGCTGGATTAAGCTATAACATTTATCCGCATCAAGGCGGAATTACACTGCATTTATCGGGCTTTACCGGCAATCAAGAAACGTTATTAGCGCTATTAATCCATAAAGCCAGAGAGCGCAATTTTACCGAAGAGCGCTTTGCCCTCATAAAATCTCAGCTACTGCGCAGTTGGCAGAATCAGACACAGGCTAAACCGATTTCACAATTATTTACTAGCCTGACTGTTACTCTGCAAAAAAGCAGTTATGAACCAGCACGCATGGCACAAATGTTGGAAGATATTAGCCTAGAAGATTTACATAACCATGTACGCGCCTTCTACGAAAAGATCTACCTTGAAGGGTTAGTCTATGGGGATTGGTTAGTCTCTGAAGCACAAGCTCTCGGCAAACGTTTAGAGCACATTTTATCTTTAGTTTCGACGCCGAGTGCAGAGTCCACCAGAGAATTAGTGAATTTAACAGGCCAAGGCACGTTACTGAGAGAGCTCGCAATAGATCATCAAGATAGCGCAATTATTGTGTATTACCAATCTGCCGTGGCAACACCTGAAAAAATGGCGCTATTTAGCTTACTGAATCACACTATGTCGTCCACCTTCTTCCATGAGCTGCGTACTGAAAAACAGTTGGGCTATATGGTAGGCACAGGTTACCTGCCGCTCAATCGTCATCCTGGACTTATTTTCTATATTCAGTCACCTACAACTGGGCCACTGCATTTATTAGAGGCCATCGACGAGTTTATTGCCGACTTTAATTATGCAGTGATGCAAATCACCAACGAAGAATGGGAAAGCACAAAGGTAGGTCTGATTAATCAAATCATGGAGCACGACGCGAACCTCAAAACTCGCAGTCAACGTTATTGGGTCAGTGTCGGCAATAGAGATTATCAATTTAACCAAAGAGAACTCGTCGTAGACGAAATCACTAAGCTCACCCGCACTGATTTACTCAAATTCATGATGCGTAAAATGCGTACTAAGCACAGCGATCGCTTAGTGTTATTTAGCACAGGTGAACAACACAGAACCCAAGCCGCGCTGATGTCAGACAAAATGATCACGGATCTTAAAGTTTTTAAGCAAACGGCAGAATAGTTTAATTTCTAAACAAAAAACACTTTTGCTCACACATTTGTGAGCAAAGTTAGGTAAACAAACAGAACCGCTACAAATCAGTCCAACTATAGTCGTATCTTTCAGTGTTGGACGTAATCCTGATGTAAAACATGGCTAGCCCATGTTCTACCACTTCAGCACCGAACAATTTTACTGCATCTACATGCTGTTAAAAGGATTTTCTGCAGACTCCACTTTGACAAACCGCTCACTTTCTGGAAAAGTGATGTAACACAATTGTTTCATGGCATCCTCGGATAATAAGAACAAACACTATGCCTAAAGCACTCTTTAAAATCGTCTTGCTCGCTTTTTTTAGCTTGCATGCATTCGAAGACGTAAACGCATCTCCCTTTTCTGATAAATCTCCTATTATTCTCCAATCACAATCTTTTGGTGTCCCAGAAGGACTTTCCCAAATCACTGTTACGTCTATCGTTCAAGACAATGATGGTTATATATGGATAGGAACATTTAATGGATTAAATCGATTTGATGGGAAAAACTTTAAGCATTTTTATGCTAATGATGCCAGAACAGGCCTTCCCAGTTCTTTTATCAGAAGTTTACTCATTGATGAACAAGGCGTGTTGTATGTTGGAACCGATAGTGGCTTAGTCGTATATGATAAACTTCAAGAATCCTTTTCTCAGTATGGACTGTCGGTAAAAAGCTCTCCTGTTTGGAGCCTCAACTCAAGTGATAAGAGTTTAATTGTTGGAACTAACAAAGCAATTATAGATATAAATAACAAAGAAAAAACATACGAACTTTCAAATAAAGGCCTAAGTGAAATCAAAAAAACGATAAAAGTAGGCGACGATTA
>JBGSNS010000213.1:0-5140 GCA_041739515.1 Bdellovibrionota bacterium | reverse complement strand
ACACCGCGGCGTATTCTGCAACTTTGCGAAACAGATCTCCGTTTCCAATGGTCGAGTCCGGATTCTTAGTCAGGCGCTCTAGCTGTGCGCAGCTATCGGGAAGCGTCGTTCTAAATGTATCAATGCCACCAATAAACTTTGGCTGATTAGCGCTACCTTCCATTACACTTGCATGCAAATTTACTCTTACTTGGGGCGCTGTAAGCTGGTCGCCATTTTTCTGAAAAGCCACCGAAGCGAGCTCTAATGCTATAGAGTATTTCCGTCCAGAAAAGATCTCCTCAAGTGCGCCAAAGATGGGTTCAACCTCAAGTCGCTCGAGTCGTTTGGCCAATGCGGGTTGCGGTATGGAGGTAAGATACTGTTCAAAATTTCCAAGTTCCGCGCCATTGAATACAAAATCAGCAAACATTCGATCCGCTAATCGTAGGAGGGTTCCTAATCGGCTTTGGGGTTTGGTCCCTGCAGCAAAGTGAATACTATGCGCACCCAGAGCGGCCGGGTGAGAGAAACTCTCCACAAGCAGCGAGAGTTCTTCCCGTGACAGACCAGTTTCGAGCGCTAAATTGCCGTTCACAACAATTCGACCCTCTTGCTTTGCGTCGAATCGAATTGTGCGTACGTCAATATTCGTCTTAAGGTTTGGCGAAAACACTACTCCCCCGGGCAGTATTCGATGCTCCTTAAACAACTCAGCAGTTGATTTATATTCAGAAATACGAACTTCAAAACTCGGCTTTAATTTTGCGGTTCGGTAAATCTCCTCGGGTTGATAAACGATCATCCCACCGTTTGGAACTGGCGGAAGAGAGGGCGTCTTAGGCGGGCCATCAAATATTCCATCCCCAATGGCACGCGAGATCCAAAATAGGGCCTGCTCACTCTCGTTATCTCTAAGCCAATGGTCCAGCAACTTTTGGCGTGGAATGCCGTTAAGGTGCGTGACTTTTTCATTTCTTAAAAGTGCTGGAAGTTCCACTTCGAGCCAAATGGAACGCTTTGGGTCAAAGTTTTCTAAGCGAGATTCTAGAGCCTCTCGTTCATCCTTAGAGTCCTTGAGGCTATAGATCTGTTCTGGTGTCTTATCGAAGAACCGCAGAACCGAACCGCGAGTGTCGAGAGCCTTAATTTCGTCATCCGTAGCCCCAGCTTTTTTGAGAGCGCTTAAAACAGTAGGGTCACTAATCCAAGAGTATGGACTTCGCGTTCCAGAACCGAGGACGCAACATATAACTGGACCAGAGGCACTTTCAGCTAAAAGCAGAGAGGTCGCTCTGTTGAGCTCAGGAATACGTGCATCATCCGGTTCTACTGCAGCCTTAAATCGCGCTAAAATGCTTCCCGGTTCTGTCTGATCAATGGTGGCGAAGCGATCTGGGCGAGTTATTGGATTGTGCTCATGATCCGGTGTTGTCGTAAACGCAACCCCCTGTTGATCGCCCCATAGGAAACTAACCTGCTCATACCCTGAGTAAAACACGGGGATTCTTCCCTCCGGCACACCTTGTGGTAGGCCTCGTAGATGATCAGAGATCTGCGGAGCTGTTAGCTTCAGGAGCGACTCTACAGGAAGTTGTTGCGCTGCCTGAAGTGCCATTTCGGTTAGCTACTCCAGAAAGTCTGGTCATCGTTGAGACCAAGTCGTTTCGAGACAAACTGCGCTTTCCCCATCAAAACGCGCACCTCTTCAAATCGGATCTCCTGTCCATCGGACCAATTCTCGGACCCCCTCCAAAACACATCGGCGCGAGAATATCCAGGAGAGTAGTTTTCATCTACTCTCCTTGGCAGAATCAGTTTCGCCAAACCATCGGCCCTTGTAATCACTACTTGCCCCGCGAAGTACTCTATTACCTCGCCCGTCTCAAACCGCGCCACGTTGCGCTTTTGGAAAATCGGCTCAGCTCCTATCCACGGTTGAGGAGAAAAATTCCAGTCAGTCATATCTTCTCTCCACCCGTAAGCTTGATTTCTCCGTTTATGGCGGTGAATAATCCGCCTTTGCCAAACATGAACGCGACAACTGCGTCTTCTGCTATTTTGTGGCGTTGTTCCGCAGAAATTGCGGACGTGATAGCGGTCTTTTTTGATCCATGCGGCGCTGTCAGATGATACAATTCCGCTAGACAGTCCAAAGGAGAGGAAATTAGAAAGTCACTCTGCTTACGTATCACTCGCGTCAGAATTTCGTTGCTGATTCGCCAGCACAAATCCCCCGAGCGTTGTTTGTTCGACAAACACACGCTCTCAATCTCGGCACGAACCGCTCGCGCATTAATAGACCTAGGTGTTGCAAAGTTTTCCCAATTTCGCGTCAACCAACCAGGGCTCATTACACCAGCGCGTTGGGACGCCGCTGCGTGCGTTCCCGCCGCCACGAGCTGCGCCGTTAATGGCAGAGCAGCGGCTGTGGCGGCAGTCGTTAGCGGCGGGCCTTTGATTTCAGCAATTTTGCTCTGAACCCAACTTAGCGCACAGCCAAAATTAACCAGCTCATTAAGTAATCTTCGCGTTGGGACGGCTTCTAGCCCGAGCCAATTGAAAAATTCCCGTACGTGCGCCTCCTCGTATCTACAGAAAAGGTCCGCGTCACTTTGAATACTTATAGACGGCGAACTAAATGAGATGAAATCACTAGCAAACTCTGCCAACCTCGTATCGCAGCTCAAAGACAGTAATCGATGGGCGGCGAGCGCAAAGCCATCCTCTTTAATACAATAATTTGCCAGTGCTCTTCCAAGACCTTCCACTGATGGCCAATCTACACCAAATCGGGCTGCTCTATAATTGGCAGTATTCGGGGGCAGTTTAGCGCTGCTAGCGGGTAATAACGCTTCGCAATCAGCGATTTGCGTTCGACATCCCTCTAAGTCCCTCGCCGTAGCTGTCTCACTGAATGTTCCAGCGTCAACCGTAAGTTGCATCAGGCGAGAGGCTAGCTTCGTATCGAAAATTAGACCGGCATTGGAAGCTTTAAACCTGGTAAGCAATTCCACTGGCAATGAAGGGGTGTTAGCAGAGAGCGATTTGAATACATCCCACCTAACCATCTTGAACGACGCTGTAGAGGCGTCGCAACGTAACTCACAATCAGAGCCTATAACCGTATTACCAAAATCTCCCTCTATCCTAACAGCAGGAGAGAACTTGGAGTTTTTAATGTGACCATCATATCTAATCATTAGTTTAACAGTAGATTCCCCAAACCTTGTGCCATCGATCACGAGGCGGCTCACATCTAAGTCCAAACTGGGCACCCCAAGGAGTTCACAATTTTCAAGCTCTACCACATTCAATTTTAGCGCGAGGGTTTTCCCCCAAAGGGCATCAGCGCCGAGATTTGCAATACGAATTGTAAGATTTGGAAATGTTGCAGGCGGATTCAGCACCGTCGCTAACGCGCCACTGGCAAACGGATCCAGCGAGTTAAAAGTGTGCCACGGCAGCGATAGAATCCAGTCATGAACCTCTCTGCGTGTATTTGGACCAACACTTTCAGCGCTGGCGGCCACAAACCAAGGTCGAAGGCCTCGCTCGTTTAACCCTCCGATCCAGATTAATCGGCATTTCTGCTGCGTGGACTCAAGAGTAAGCCCAGGAGCCAATACACGGGGTCGATTTAAATCCGGATGATGCAACATAAATTATCATCAAACTCTTGGCTGATCTGAAATGATGGGACGAGTCGCACATCGCAATGAGGTCTTAGCGATGCATTACAAATTTATCCCTGGACCTTTCTAGTAGGCCAACTCGGCGTCGGCTAGTCAATCGTAACGGCCCTAGAAAGAGCTTTTGGCTTGCTTGCCTCAAGGATAGAATTCAAGTTTTATGGCAAATTTCGGTAGCTTAGACGGTAAGCCACTACGTATGATACGGGGCATGAAAAATTCTACTATACTGCTTTGTGCCGCTGCCTTTGTGCTCCTTGTTCCGGTTGCCCGATCTTTGGCCGACACCATTGAGATCGAGCCAAATGAGGAAACTTACGTTGGACAAACTGAGGAAGCCGCAGACGTTGCAGATGGAGTGGTTGCTTATGATGATTCGCATGACGACGTTGCTGACGAGGAAGACGAAGCCTTCACACCAACACAAGCACAGCCCACTCCCGTTGCACAACTCTCACTTGAAGAGCGAAAGCAAAAGGCTCGACGCGGTAGACTTATTCTTCACGGAGCAGGTGTCATCAACCGCACTAAAGCCTCGCTTCATGAGTCGCTAAATTTTGGGCTTCGCGACATGAATCGCCCCCCAGCGAGTTCGTATAATGAGTATAAGTACCCGTACCGAAATGGGCGCGACAAGGATCACTATTAATGGTTTTTAAGTTCACGCTCTCGAAAGGGCGACATTAAGATTCTAAGTCTCGCGGCCTTAAATAAAGACCCCTTCCCTTCTCGATTCGAGTCATATTGTTTTGCTGAAAATTTATCGGCTCTCGATAACGCCTCTAGATCGAAAGCGCTCTGTTCTGCGTCAGTGAGACCATTCCAAAAGATTTCAAACTGTTGCAGCGCTTGCTCAGCCTCTTTGCTGTGAGCTTTTTCCGCCTTAGAAGGCTCGAGAGCCTTACCAACGGTAGTCGCAACATGAGTGCGTGTTTGTGTCTGCACCGCCTTAGTGCTTGAGTAGTCTTCCCTAATTGATGCCACCAAAAAGCCCGGCGCATTTTTAGAAACTCGCTTGCCCTGCTTTCTAGATAATTCATCAAAAAGCCGGATTTTCTCAAATATTCTAGGCTCCGAAAACTGCTCCACAAGCTCTGCTGCAACACGCGCGGTGACGCCCCTGCTCGTTGGTTCGAGCCCTAGCGCAGTGAGCTCTTTAACGGCAATTTCCTTTGTAGCCTTTTTTAAAAAGAGTATTTTCCAAACTCCTCGAGATTCCCTTATAAAACGCTCCTCCTCGATGGATAGGGAAATCGATTAATTATGCAACGAGAACGGGAGGTTATCGGGAATTTTGTTTGAGCTAGTTCAAACCACTTAACCTGACGTGGCCTTAAGTAGTTTGTGAACATCGAACACAGCGTAATGCTCTGCGCCGGGCCTTACTGCTAGTCCGGTCAGCGCTAATTTAAACTTTTTACGTTCCGAATAGTGCTCATTCGATGATTTTTACGCGCAGATAACTTTGC
>JBGSNS010000186.1:0-4140 GCA_041739515.1 Bdellovibrionota bacterium | reverse complement strand
TACCGAAAAGATGGGAATTTAAGCGACGCGATGGTGCTCGTATTTCCAGTTCTTGGTGGAAAGAAAAATCTCATTGAAGGGTATTTCGCTAGGCTTCTTGCGTCAAACGGCTTTAACGCAGCGATCGTCAAACGTAGCGATGAGTTTAAAAAACCTGAGAATTTTGGACGCCTTGAAGAACTACTGCGCGCCAACGTGATTCGCGACCGACTCGCTCTAAATTACATGGAGTCAGAGCTAAAGATTAAGCGCTTCGGAGCGTTTGGCATAAGTCGAGGCGCAATCAACGTAGCGATGACAGCTGGCGCTGACCCACGACTTGCCTACAACGTGATGTTTATGGGCGGGACCGATATAGCAACTGTATTTCAACAAACAGACCAGCCGAGAGCGCGGATGATTATCAGAAAGATCGCAACTCAACGAAAGGTGTCGGAGGCCTCTCTATACGAGGAAATGCGACAACGTATTAAAACTGACCCTAAGTACCTTGCGCGTTATATGGATGCTCGAAAGACGCTGCTCATCCTGGCACGCTTTGATCACACCGTTCCGTTTAATCGGGGCATGAGTCTAAGACGTGAGCTTGGTTACCCGGAAACGATTCTTCTAGCATCGGGGCATTATTCAAGCGCGATGTTTACCGGTATAGCTCACGATTTCGCCACCCTCCCTCCGATGCTTCCACCGGCATTCGTAGAGTCAGAGACTTTACGGTTCTTTGAACGTCACTTCGAAGTAGCTTCGCGCCCTTCCGTGACGCTCGGTGTGATGCGAATCCTACAGGCGCCGCTAAACGTGGTAGGGCGGGTATATCATGCCTTCACTGTCGACAAAGGCACTCGCAATGTCGCTTCGCCGTTTGAAGCTAGCGGCACAATGACAGCGTTCTCCGGTCCGACGCTCGTTAAATAACGAGTCGACCTTATTAACGCTTCATCCGCTTGCCTACTCAGCAAGCTCATGGAACGCTACGTCCGTATGGCAAACGAAGTTAAGAAATCTCTGCATTGGGGAATCCCTGTTTTAGTTTGGGGCGGTCTGTTTGGAATCCTCTATCTTCTTAGAAGTTTCTTCCTGCTCATTTTTCTTACCTTCGTCTTTTCCTATATTCTTAGCCACACAGTTGGATGGTTAAAACGATTCGTTCAGCCGAGAACTCCGCGAGTTGTGAGCGCTTCGCTAACCTTTCTACTGATCATCATCGGGATCGGTTGGTTCATCATTCCTCGAGTCCGAGAGCAAGCGATGCCGTTTTTCGATAATTATCAGACGTATATGGCGAATCTCGATCGAGAGATAGTCAAACTAGGCGTAGATTATCCGATTATCGACAACTTGATGCCCAGCGTAGTTGAGCTGCGCGAGCATTCCGGAGACTGGTCGATGAAGGTATCTCCGAGCGCTGCAGTAATTCAAAATCTTTTCGGCAACAACGAGAGCGGCGAATCGGATGCCACGAAAGTGAAGGAAACAATCCGATCGATAACCGATTGGGTAGCAAAGGTATTAGGGGTTGGTTCCTCGTTCATGCTTTCGTTGCTGTTTTCATTTTTAATCGTTTTAGATCTGCCACGCCTGACTCTGGCCACCAGAGAACTTAAGAACACGAAGATCGGCTTTATCTACGATGAAGTTGCTGGCTCAATATATAGTTTCTGCCAAACGCTCGGTCGAGCGTTGCAAGCGCAGCTGATTGTAGCGATCCTCAACACAACATTGACAGCGATGGCGCTACCGTTGCTCGGATTGGGCGAGAACGTAGCGTTTCTTTCGATGATCGTATTTCTCGGAAGTTTCGTTCCTGTGGCCGGTGTTTTTATGAGCTCAATCCCTATCTGCTTAATCACGCTGCAACAGTCAGGGTTTCAACTCACACTCGCTGCGATTGCTTTAATCACGATCATTCATTTAGTTGAAACGTATATTCTTAACCCTAGAATTTATGGCGCGCACCTACACATGAATCCTGTGTTGGTATTGGCGATCCTGACCATCGGTGGAAAGTTGTTTGGGATATGGGGACTGGTTCTCGGTGTGCCGATTTGTCGATATATTTTCGGGACGGCGATTCGGTATCATGGATCGAGTAAATAGCAGTCGCAAATACTCGAGATTGAGTAATATCAAGTAGTTAGTCATTCATGCCTACCGTGATTCACTTTTGTAACTCCTAGTTACAAATCGAATTAGAGTTATTGTATAGGATGCTTCAGCTGGGCAACCAAGCATAACACTTTGAGCACGGTTACCCTTAAGTGGAACACGGAGTAGTTGAAATGTTCACAAATAATCTTGGAAGTGCTGCGGTCATCGCGTGGGCCACTCTTGGTGGGCCAGCGAGTGCTCAGAATGGAGTGCAAACCGAAGGCGAAATAGTCTCTCCGTCTTCAGTTGACGGTCGTAAACTCCCAGAACATGCATCTCACCCATGCTCCGAAACGGACTCTCTTTTGAGAGGTGTTAGCAATCTTTTGGAAAGATATTCTTCGGCCGTAATCGAGTCTTCAGCGACTCGAGAAGCTGTCCCATCGAGCGATCTAGAACGACTCGTAACGATTTCCAACACTCTCGTAGACTATTGTGCGAAATTGAATAATTCTGATCATAATATTGTGGATTCAGGCGACAAACTGTCCATGTATTCCACAGCGCAGACAGGACTTTCCATAATGCGTGCGAATATTGAACCCCGAATCCTCGCATACAAAACTACCTTGAAGTGCCTCGAGGTATCAAAGGAATTCAATATTCAATCTCTTGATACTGGAAACAATCAGGCGAAGCTTGAGGCACAATTGTCAAAATTTTATACACTGAGATTGGAGCTTGGTAGCATGTTTCAGACGATTGGAGCTATGTCGCCCACAGCAACTCCAGCATCAGTGCATCTTCCTGATCGACAGCTTGTATTTCTTCCTTTTGATTCTAAGGAGAGACTTGCGCTGTCAAATATGCTTCGCTTCCTCAGTAATCACGCCACTGCGTCGGCGCAGGTTGCGCTGTTTGAGCAACCTGAGATGATCGTTACTCCCACGGAACAGGGGGAACTACGGCACGCAATGCTGAATAATGAGAATTGTATTTTCGATCGGACACAGTTCGCTAAATTGGCCAGGTTTGCAATACTCGTCGGACAACAAGATCTGCGTCACTGTACGGACGAGTTCTTTATCAATGGCGTGATAGACGGGGTCGTGAGAACGGATCCTAATGTTTCTGCTGAAAGGCTGGCCACCTTTACGGAGGTTTTTGGAAAGAAGGTCGATGCAAATGCTAGAGCTATGGAGGCTGCGATTACTAGACAATCGGAATTTCAACGAGAAGCTGTCAATATCGCCCTGATTGAAAAGATCGAAAAGTCCTTCGATGCAAACTAATAAGTTGAAGTCCTATGTTACCATTTCGACGATTTAGTGGCTTCGCTAGTTGGTGATGAACTTAGTGGCTCCAGTAGCCAACAGATAGAGTCTGCCAACTCCCTACCCATACGGCATGGTCGACTCTCAGGTCCTTGAACTTCGCACAATAGATCTGCAGCCGTTTGATAGGACTTGCAGAAGCATCGATAAAACTCGCCGTTACCAATTGGTAGTCCTAAGCATTCTGGCGGTAGACTAGAAGTATCTCCGGTCTTGATCGCCTTGGATGTGTATTCCCTCAGAGACTCTTGAAAAGCCTTGGGGCTTGAGAATGACGGCCGGGTCGAAGTTTGAGAGTCAGCCATTGCTATCGAGGCGAAACTGACGATCACCATAATAGAACAAAGCCGGCGCAGAAGGCCCAAGCGGTATATCTCTGTCATTGTTTGGTGTCCTTATGAAGGCGTGGGTTTGGCTCGCTGTCATGAGAAATATCGACCGGTATGTGACTCAGCTAAAGAGTCTTTTGGCTTTTAAAAAAGTCGCTCAACCTCGCTAGTAGAAAGTGGCCACCAAGTCGAACACTCCGATGCTTATCAACACCCCACTAGCGCGCCCTAAATTCCCTCAAAAACCTCCCGAAATCGAACTGAGTATACGGCTGCTCCGCTGCACGTTCCGACGCGCTCTTTGCGTTAGAGACCCAGCCGGAAAGGGCTCTCGGATCGTAGACGACGTTCTGAAAATTAGACGCCATCGCAAACGATGGGATCATCTC
>JBGSNS010000303.1:0-2274 GCA_041739515.1 Bdellovibrionota bacterium | reverse complement strand
TTGCGACACAGCACTCGGTATCGAGAGGTTTTACTGTAAAGGCCATGCATATAGTGCGATTTCATGTCGGTAAGGCATTACCTTTTTTGGCATTTGTCTTTGATTTAGGAGACCTATGTTTTAGTCGCAGGTTTGATTATTTGATTGGGCTACGCGTTTGCCTTAGTGCTTTCGATTGTCTGGCGTGTTGATGGAAGGCTATAATCGCACCCCTTTATACCGTATCTCGCATTGGTACTCTGATGAACCGTAAAAAGAAGATTAATCAAACCTTGAAGAGCAAAGCAAAAAAGGCCAATGCCAAACTGCAATCTAGCAATAAACCTAAATATATTGCGAAGGCAGAGAGAGAAGCATTAGCTGCGGCTGTTGAGCATGAGACCCCATCAAAAACCGCAGAACCTCAGCTTGATATTGCACTGCCAATAAGCTGATTAAAGTAAGTTGTTAAGCCTATAGTGCAGTTAAATACTCGATAGGGTTTTGATAAAAGGCCTTTTTATAACCTTGGGTTGAAGTATCCATCAGCCAAGGTTTAGGTAATAAGCTCAAAATGGAATAGTGCAAATGGGGCGGTTTACCTTGTGCATTGCCCGTATCGCCGACAGTGCCCAAAGTGTCACCTTGGTAGGCAATCAATCCCGTGGCTGATTCAATTTGGGCTAAATGGGCAAAGTAATGAATTTGCCATTTAGGACCTAAACCAACGACCACATTTCCTCCTTTGAAGAAGTCACCTCGATACAAGATCAGCATAGGCGTTGGCGCAATCACTGCGGTGTTTTTGGCGGCGAAAATATCTATCCCCTTGTGAACGCCCGATGGACCCCAAGGTTCATACCAAAAGGTTTGGCTGTTCCAATCTTTACTGCTGGCACCTTTTACTGGGATCGCGGGTGACTCAGGGATCAGATAACCACCAAGTAGCAGTAACGTCAGTGCTAATCCAACATATTTCAATTTCATTTTTTATCCTGCATTAAGTGTTTGCGTACCTTAAGTTTTAATGAAACTCGCTAAATTCCCGCCAACTTTCAGGATATTGCAAGCGCTCAGTTTCTGAGAGTGATAGCCAATAGGGGCGCCAAAAATAGCTGCACCAAAAGTCGATATTACCTTGAAGACTGCCGAGAGTATCGGGATCGATATTGGGAAAGCTTTCCCATGGATTGGGCGGGGCAGATTTGAATCTGATTAATGCTTCTAGCAATGGTTTGTCATTGGTCACTAAGGTTATGCACACACCCGCAAAATCGTCATATTGGTTCAGCAATACGCAGGTCGCTTGGGTTGGATGTTCGATAAAACCGTTAAAGTTGACCGTTTGCTCGGGCAATGTGTTAAAGTCTGCCTGGCTAAGTAAAGTGTTTAAGGCCTCTTTCCCTTGGTAAGTCAGCAAGCAATGCAATTGATAAGCAAAAATATCTGCTCTGTCCATAGGTACAACGAGTGGATAGGTTTGTATGATTGGCAAGCTGATATTGGGCATCTGGGTTTGATGAAAAACAGTGTGTAACTCAGTTTGTGGCCTAGATTGCTTGAGGCTATCACTGTTGCGCGCAAGGCGTTGTTTAATCCAAGTTAATACTGACATTATTGTTATTTCTCAGTGAACCTTACTGGGAATGGCGTATTTGCGGATTCAGCAATCGGGGATGCCGTGATTTCCGGGGCCTGCCATCTTAACCAACCTTTTACTCGAGGCGCATCAATATACCAGAGGCCGTTTTGTTGAATTAATGCCAACCGTTCGCGTGATGGGCCAAAGGGGCCAGGATTTTGCTGGGCAATTTCAATACTGCTATCGGTAACTGAGGCAATGATTGCAACGTGACCGTAAGGGTTAAATATCCATGGAGAAAACACGAGTAGATCATCCTGCATAGGTTTGGTCTGACTCGCATTAGTGTATTGCCACATAGCGCGTTTTTCATTCCACATGCCATCGCTTAACTTGTTATCAAAAAAGTCTCTAGCATGGCCTAAAGCATCAGGCATTTTATGCTGGTAGCGTTGGTAAAAGTCGCGCTTAACAAATTCAACACATTGATATTGAATGCCTAAGTTATAACCATCTATAGATAGGTTGCGTCCTGAATGGGTATTAACTCCTCCGTTATAATAGATATTAACCCCGTTTAGAGTGTCGATGACTTCTCCTACTTGATGGTGTGAATTAAAGTTAATCCGAGTTATCAGACTGTAGGCACAGTATACGAGCCCCATCAGTATCGCGAAAAAAGCTAATAGAATGGATAAGCGTCTAATCATCTT
>JBGSNS010000175.1:0-3448 GCA_041739515.1 Bdellovibrionota bacterium | reverse complement strand
GATCTTAGCCGGGAATTTTCGTTCCTTCTATGAAGCTAAAAAGCCGGAGCTTATGGAGTCCGATACGGTTAATCCCGGTAAACCCGCGCCGAAAAGGTCTGAGCCAGAAAAAGTCTTGGGAGATTACCAAGTAGTCGTAACAGAGGATCTCAGCAGACTCGATAAGCTTAGAAAGCCGATCCGTTACGGATCTGTTCGGCAGCGCAGTTCGGGTGAGACGATGCATTCGGTCTCAGAGCCTATTAGTGAGGCCCGCGCGCTATATCTTGAGCAAAGTCGTTTGATTGAGCGGGTCTCCTCGCCGGGTTCCGATTCCGAGAGTCCATTTGTCGTATGGGATGTCGGGCTTGGGGCCGCCACGAATGCGATGGTGGGAATTTTAGCGCTTGAGGCGTTAGATACTTTAGCCAAGCCCGTTAAAATCATCAGCTTTGAGACTGATCTCGATCCGCTTCGATTGGCGCTTAAACACCCGAGTCTATTTAGACACCTTCATCACAGCGCTCCGCGGGAACTGTTGCAAACGGGGAGCTGGACTAGCGCTATTCACCCAATCTCGTGGACGTTGATAGAGGGCGATTTTGCAAATTATATACAACGAGGCGTGCCATCCGGAGATAACCCTGATGTCATCTGGTACGATCCGTTCTCCCATAAGGTGAATACCGAGCTTTGGTCGCGGGATTTTTTCCGAATACTCCGGCTAGCTTGCGGCAGCAAAGTGGCAGAGCTGTATACGTACACAGCTTCGACCGCGGTGCGTGCAGCTCTACTGGCATCTGGATGGCACGTGGGAATCGGGGTGGCGACCGGTCCAAAGGCGGAGACCACGGTTGCGTTTAATTGTATAGACGGCACAATCCTAGGTGCTGCCGTGGGGGCTAAATTACTTTCTCCAGAATGGCTTAAAAAATGGGAGCGTAGCGACGCTAAGCAGCCTTTTGGGACGATTTCTGAGGATGCTTTAAGTGATGTTCGAAACCATCCGCAATTTTTGGGTTCTGGCCTTTAACTTGGGCTAAAAATACCGGGTCCATCGCAGGGAACTAAGAGGATCTAGAGACCCCCCGCTTCTAACCTGTATGCTAAGGAACGAGGTTTGTGTAGATTCGGAGCTACCGTGACGTCGACTATGCCACAATACTTCTGGTTCTGTTCTCAGCCGTTCGTTGAGAGCTCGCTGCTATTGGCCGGGCATGGCGAAACGAGTTCCGTTGTGACGGTTAGAGATGCTGATGGTGCGATCGTTAACGAGGCTTCGATTGTGCATCACGGGCTGTCGGTGTTTGATTTAGCGAGCGCAGTTTTAAACGTTAAGCTGGAAGGCGGTCTTCGTCATGGCACTGTTGAAGTAGCTTCAGCGGCAAGCGCATCGATGCGTTTCTTTAACAAAACTTTCTCCAGATTTTTTGAGCCGGCGCGCGTTATCTCCGCTGATTGCGCCCAATTCGCGCCGATAACGTTAGGAAGCAACATTGAGAACTTAGTTTGCTTGTTAAATTGCTCCGATCAAGAAGCGACGGTTCGGGTGCGCTTGATATTGGCGAAGCGAAATCCTGATACTTTAGTGACGATCCCTGCGCGCGGTTCCCGATTGATGTGCGTAGAGCGTGAATTTAGTGAGATGACGGAGAAGGCCTTAGAAGAGAAAACCACTCGAGCGTATGTGCGAGTCTCGCTACGTAGCGAGTTGCCGGTTTTGATGCAGGCTGCTGAAGTAGTCAGCAAGGAAGGTGGACTTGGTAACGCCGGAGGAGTGCAGATATGTCCTCTTTAGTACCAACTTCCTCCGGAACGCCTCGCGGTCCAGCGCCCGTGCAACAGACCGTGTCGTGGGTTGGGCCGTGCGTAGCATCTGGTCTAACCCGCACTGTGATCCATTTTTTTCCTGCCGCACGCGGAGTTGCTTCTCCGTACGCGGTCTCGTGCCGCTTAACGCTTTTCGGTGAAGGCGCCGAACGGCGATCAGTTGTGTTGGAAGGGGCGAGACTAAATCAGCCGGACGGATTATTCGTCGAGGAAGCGTTTCCTGAACTCGCTCAGATGACAGGAGCCTCGGGTACCGGAAGCGCTGGCTTGGAGCTTGAGTTGTTTACGGATCAGCCGCGTGTTGATGTAGGGCCCTCGCGATGCGTATTTGAATACCATTCGGGTCTTAATGTAGTGAGGTTCAATCCGGTTTGTATCTCTGTGTCTCGCTCGCATCAGCAGGGTGCTGCGTGCTTAGATAATCAGGTCTCAACCTCTCTGATAGTGATTAATCGCTCGAAAATGCCGATTCATCCGAGTTTTTCGATTGAGTTTAGAAATACAACAGCGCCTATCCCTACAGAGACCGTGGCTGGGCAGAGCGTTGCTGAATTCGCTCTCGATTGGAAGCATGTGGCTTCTGTAATTGGTTCGGAGCAGTTCCAATGGGGAAGCGGATTAGCTGCTACGGTAAGAGCTGACGAGCCGTTGCAAGGGGCGTGTGGCGCGCTTCTTATGTACCGAGATGTACAGACTAAACAACCTCTCTCGGTGATAGCACTGTAGTTTTTTGGCTGTGTCTTTTGTCTAAGTCTTTTGTTGGTGGAAATTATGTCGGTAGCCATACTTACTCCATACGCCTCACTTAATCCTGAGTCCGGATTGTTGCATTTGCTTGCGCGGCGACTATTGTCTCGCGGAGATCGAATAGAGCAGGTGCGCTGCAACGGAATTTTCTCAACCTGCGATCGCGATTCTCTAAGTGGGTGGCGCAGAACCGTCGGATCTTGTGCTGGATGTATCGCAGACCAGCGTAGCCTCGCTGCATGGGCTGGGATTCCCGCCACTGAGTTATCTATTTTTCTTGCACCGAACGATATTGAACGAATCGAGCATCTTGTTGCGACTTTAAAGATTCAAGAACTTTGGGCCCTCGAATTTGACGGAGTAAACTTAGAGAATACGTTGCAGTCTTCATTTGCTGAGCGGTTCCCCGGTGTCAGGTTTGATCCCTCAAACCGACAACACGAGCAGGCTGTAGCACGACTGGCTCGTTCAGCTTTGCGGTGTGCGGTAGCTGTCAGCAAATACTTTATTAATAAGCGACCTGCTGTTCTCATGACCGCCGCTGGTGATGGTTTTCTTGAACAGATTAGCTCCCACCAGGCGCTAAAGGCGGGGGTCGCCTGCGCCGTCCTTCAAAGTGATCCAGCGCGCCGCTGCACGACGATGCGCTGGTTAGGTGATAGCCAACTTCATGAAATCCCACTGATGATCGCTTCTCTAAGTGGAATGCGAAGCGATCCAGCTACATGGTCCCCTGAATTGATGGGGATAATAGATCGATGTTTAGAAGGTCCACGCATGGTAGCAGCGCTTGGAGTGAGCAGCTCCGCCCCAGTTATGTACGGTAACGGGTAAGATTTCGGTTTACCTTCGCTGTGGTTGACCCTCACAGTGCACAGCGGTAGTTTTTAGC